>JBJEOA010000058.1:0-28447 GCA_051880475.1 Lachnospiraceae bacterium
AAACCAAAATGCAAGTTCATTTTCTGTAAAAATAATAAAAAATTGTACATAAAAAAATTATAAATAATATTGTAAATAATTGGTTCATATAAAAAATTTTTCATTTAGATTAGAATAGATTGTTTAAAGTCTTATTTTCTTATGGAAAATAGAGGTTTTACGTTATCTTACCACATAATTGTTATTACGTGGTTAAACTTATATTATCGCTATTGCTCTAGTAATTCGTCCTTAGAAAAAAGATAGAGAGCATTCCCCTATTTTTTTAGATGAAAATGAGAGTAAGGGGAGAGCTAGTTGTTTCATGAAAGAGCAATAGCGAGGTAACTGAAAAATTTGAAATATACGAGTGAGGACTAGCATGTGGTATGTATTACAAGTCGCTGCTGGCAGGGAAGATAGCATATGTGAAAAGTGCAAAAAGGCTTTTTTAGGCAAAGAGGCAAGCCAGATTTTTGTGCCAAAGTATGTATGGTTAAAAAAAGTCAAAGGCGTACGTCAAAAAGAAGTAAACCCTCTTTTTTCGGGCTATCTTTTTGTGGAGTCTAAAATGCCAGAAACTCTAGAAAAACGATTACAGATTTTACAAGGTGTAAAGCCAGTCTGTATTGGAGGCGGATTTTATCCAATCAGAGAAGAAGAGGAAGATTTTTTGCGCCAATTTTGGGGCGAAGAAAGAATCGTGCATTTTTCTACAGGATATATCGTCGACAGAGAGCTAAACGTTATCGACGGGGCACTCAAAAACTTTCCCAAAAAAGTAAGACGAATTGACCGACATAATCGGTTGGCCGAGATAGAACTCTCACTTTTTGGACAGCAGAGGAGAGTCTTAGTTGGACTTGAGGTGAAAGCTAAGTTAACAAAAGAAGAGTTTGAAAAAGGCAAGAAGGTCGTTGATATGTGTTGCAATACAGGAAGTTGCAATACAGGAATTAAGAAAAATGAAATATAATGTCAAAATGAGTCGATAATCATTCAAAAATCATTAAATATCATTCAAAACAACTTGATTTTTATTTCTGTCTAGTGTAAAATAAAAATTAAGAAAGGAGGGGGGATATATGACAACAGTAACACTTCGTTTTGATGATGAAATGAAAAAGGAACTTGATGCAATGGTGGATGAGATGGGAATGAATTTGACGACTTTTTTTATGATTTATGCTAAACGTTCCTTGCGCGATAGAAAAATTCCTTTTGATATTACTGCACCGAGAGATCCTTTTTATTCCGAAAGTAATATAGCAAAGCTCAGAGAGTCAGAAAAACAGCTTCGTGAAGGTAAGGTCATTATAAAAACAATGGAGGAGTTGGAGGCTATGGAGAGTGAGTAGCATAATATTTTCAGAGAATGGATGGGATGATTATTTGTATTGGCAGGTACAGGATAAAAAAACATTAAAAAAAATTAATGCATTACTCAAAGGAATTCAGAGAGAACCATTTTCAGGAGAGGGAAAGCCAGAACCGTTAAAAAATGCAGAAGGTGATTGGAGTCGAAGAATTAATGGTAGAGATCGGCTTGTGTATCGTATTGAAAATGATATGATATTTGTGAAGCAATGTAAAGGTCATTATGATGATAAGTAAAGATGAGAAATTATCTGAAAAAAATCCCGTTTGAAAGGAAACGGGATTTTTTCTTATTTTACAGTTAGAAGATTAGGATAAATATGCTCTATTTTCTCGTCATCAAATTGTGTGTCAATCCACTGTTCCAATGCATTTTCGGCTTCTTTTCCGTAGATTCTTTCGTTATATCGAATTAGGGCACAGCAAGAAACAAAGATATTCACAGTCATAAATATAATCAAAATCCATGTAATCCATACACCGATTGTTTTTGGTATTTTTTCAATCCATTTGGAGAAGAAAGGATAGAGTGCTTTAAACCATACTACTGCGGCGATTCCCCAAAAAATACAATAAAAGAGGTTGATTCTTCCGCCGAGGTTAAATGGCATATTACTATAATCCCAAAAAACTGCTCCAAAAAGTCGCTCGGTGACAATACTGCATATGTATTCATAAGTTCCACCAAGAAAGAATCCAGTTCCAAACAGGAAACTCTCGGAAAAATTTCGGTAGCGGTAGAGTAGGGCAGTGACCGCTGCGATTCCAAGTCCCCATACAATGCTAAATGATCCCCATACGACACTGCTTCTGCTCATCCATACACCTCCGTAGAGGCGACAGTAAATGGTCTCTGTGATATCTCCCAAAAAAGATCCAATAAAGAATAATAATACAATTTTATAAAAACTGCATCCGTAGGCAAATATTTCTGGATGAACTTCTGTCTCAGGTTTTAGCTCAATAATTTGGTATGCGAGATTAATACGTCTCTCTACAAAGTGATAAATTTTTGACGCTAATTTTTTTGTGAAAGAGTCTAGCAATGCGTCAGTAGCTTCCCATCTTTTTGAATTTTTGCTACTGTGAGAGAGGACGATTAAAGTGGAGAGACCATCTAATACAATAACTGAGAGTGAGAAAATAATTAATATTTTGGCAAAAAGATTTGGCAGGGCATTGTAAATCTGTAAGAGAAACGTATTTCCCCATCGCATAGCAATAAATCCAAGCGCACCCCATAAAAGAGAGGCAGGCAGACAGATATATCCGTCTAGATTCCATTTATAATTATGATAATTCCACCAGCGTGCGTGATAAAATTTTTCAATCAAATGCCCACAAATATATTCTATTACTGTAGCGATAATCGCACAAAACAAGAAGAGCCAAGTGCCTTTGAGGTTATGGTTGAATATAGTCATTAAAATAGCGGCACTTCCGTAAATAATACAGAGAGGACCGTTGATGATACCGTGATTAGAAAAATGTTTTTTATAAATAGCGGTAATCGTAGTTTCAAAAACCCATCCTAAAAATGAATAAAAAATAAATAGCCATAATAGCTGAAAATAATATTCCATAAATAGTTCTTCCTTTCTTTTAATAGTATCTAATTAATAGATTATACTTGAAAAATTGGAGAAAGGCAATAATTGGTCAAGGGAAAGCAGTGTAAAACGATGATATTTATGTTATAGTATGAAAAAACAATTATAAATACTTGAAAAACAATAAAAAATATGGTAAAATTTTAATAAAAAATACCAAAATAAATTAATATTAGTTTACAAAATTGCAAAAGTTACTAAACAACAAAGCAATTCGTAGACATCTGCTGGAGGAAAAATACCTTTTTCCCCAATATCATAAGAATGAAAAGGAGAAATAGATATGAGAGAGGCAAGTATATATGCCAGCAAAATAACAAAAGAAGAGATTTGGCCAGAATTTTCTAAACGGTTTAGAAATGCCGCTTCTCATAACGTTTATTTTTGTGATATCAACGAGGCAATGGATTATTTGGAAAAAGATTTCATTGACTTTAGACAAAAAGATACGGATAAATATTATGATTATTTAATTAAAAAGACGAAATCACAGTTATTAAAGGCAACGACAGTGAAGAAGAAATTAAATGAACTTCATAAGTTTTCAGAGTTTATTGTAGAGTATAGAGATGTTTTTGGCGTATCAAAAGAGTTTGAAGATTTTTTTAAGAGATATGCAGTTCAATATGTGGCGGATTATGAGACGACAGAGCTTATGCCAATTCAAAAGGTAGATGCAATATTACAGTCAGCGAGAGAGGATTTAATGGATTATTTTATTTTAAGTCTCGCTTTTCGAATGACGCTAAAATCGACACAGATTATCGAGCTTAAAAAAGAAGATTTTATTGCCGACCCAAATGGAGTATATCTTATTATGCCAAATAAAAAGGATATTAAATATGTCCCAGAGGATATTGTTGTTATTTTAGAGCAGTATTTAGGCCAGAGAGAAGATAAAGAATATCTGTTTTATAATAAATGGGGAAGAAAGTTAAATAAACAATACTTGCATCGGATGCTCAGGAAACATACGAAGCAGGCAGGAGTGCCAGATTGCAGTATGCAAGATCTGCGAAATACAGGGGCAGGAGTGATGTTTGCCTACGGAGTAGAGCCACAGCATGTGGCAAAACAGATGGGAATTACCTCGATTCATATTAAAAGATATGATAATGTTTTGTACAAATATAATTTAATGAAAGAAGCAAATGATGTTGTACAACTTAAAGTCTTGCCTCCGCTTGGTTTTTAGAAATTAAAAAATATTTAGAAAACGAATATGCTTGATTTGGTGAGCGTATTCATTTTCTAAAAAATGTTATAGTATGATTAAACTATATAAAATAAAAACAAAAATTTTGCTCCGCAAAACAATAATCAAAAAAATCAAGTCAAATTTACAAAGAAGTTTTCTAAAAATACAGGTAGACGAATTCAAAATTTAATATTATAATATATGCAATGTCGTTTATTGACCAAGAAAATATCTTGTGTCTTAATTAAAAAAAGTTTAGGCATAACGTCTAAAAATAATAATCAGGAAGGAAGATAAACATGGAATTTAATATTGCAGTAATTAAGGGTGACGGTATCGGTCCTGAAATCGTCACAGAGGCAATGAAGGTTCTCGATAAAATAGCGAAAGTTTATGGACATACTTTTCATTATGAACAACTCTTACTCGGAGGAGCTTCTATTGATGCATATGGAAAACCACTTACAGATGAAACATTAGAAGCGGCAAGAAAAAGCGATTCTATTTTAATGGGCTCTATCGGTGGAGATACAAATACATCTCCTTGGTATAAATTACCAGCGAATTTAAGACCAGAGGCAGGACTTTTAGCAATCCGAAAAGGACTTGGACTTTTTGCAAATATCCGTCCAGCTATTCTTTATAAAGAATTAAAAGCAGCTTGTCCTCTTCGTGATGAGATTATCGGAGATGGATTTGACTTTGTCGTAATGAGAGAGTTGACAGGTGGTCTTTATTTTGGTGAGAGAAAGACAGTGGAAGAAAATGGCATGAGAAAAGCATATGATTCTTTGACATATACAGAAGAGGAGATAAGAAGAATTGCCATCCGTGGTTTTGATATTGCCAGAAAGAGAAATCATAAAGTAACTAGTGTAGATAAGGCTAATGTGCTTGATTCTTCTAGACTCTGGAGAGCAGTAGTAAATGAAGTAGCAAAAGATTATCCTGATGTTACATATGAGCATATGTTAGTTGATAACTGTGCAATGCAGCTTGTAAAAGATCCAACTCAATTTGATGTTATTTTAACAGAAAATATGTTTGGAGATATTTTATCTGATGAGGCAAGTATGGTGACAGGATCTATCGGTATGTTATCTTCTGCGAGCTTAAATGAGGGAAAAACTGGTCTTTATGAGCCAAGTCACGGTTCTGCTCCAGACATCGCAGGTCAAAATAAGGCTAACCCAATTGCAACTATTTTATCTGCTGCCATGATGCTTCGCTATTCTTTTGATTTAGAAAAAGAAGCAGATGCGATTGAAGCCGCTGTTAAGAAAGTATTAGAAGACGGATATCGTACATTAGATATTATGTCTGAGGGTAATACTTTAGTTGGAACAAAAGAAATGGGAGATTTAATCGCAGATAGAATCTAATCTTTATAAAATTATTTATAAAATCACACTAAAAATCATAATTAAATGAATTCACCTACAAAAATAGGTATAAATAAAATAAATGGAGGTAATAAAAATGAAAAGTGATTCTGTAAAAACAGGACTTTCTCAAGCTCCACATCGCTCATTATTTCATGCACTTGGAATTACAGCAGAGGAGCAAAAGAAACCATTAGTAGGTATTGTAAGTTCCTATAATGAAATTGTACCAGGTCATATGAATCTTGATAAAATCGTAGAGGCAGTAAAATTAGGAGTTGCCATGGCAGGTGGTACTCCAATCGTTTTCCCAGCTATCGCAGTATGTGATGGTATTGCTATGGGACATATTGGTATGAAATATTCTCTTGTAACAAGAGACTTAATCGCAGACTCTACAGAATGTATGGCAATGGCTCACGCATTTGACGCTCTTGTTATGGTGCCAAACTGTGATAAAAATGTTCCAGGTCTTTTGATGGCAGCTGCTAGAGTTAACGTGCCAACTGTATTTGTAAGCGGTGGTCCTATGATGGCAGGACATGTACACGGCAAAAAGACAAGTCTTTCTAGTATGTTTGAAGCAGTAGGTTCCTACACAGCTGGAAAAATTACTTCCGAAGACTTAGAAGAATTTGAAAATAAAACATGTCCAACATGTGGTTCTTGTTCTGGTATGTACACAGCAAACTCCATGAACTGTTTAACAGAAGTTCTTGGTATGGGACTAAAAGGAAATGGAACAATCCCAGCCGTTTATTCTGATAGAATCTTACTTGCAAAACACGCAGGTATGAAAGTAATGGAATTATACGAGAAAAATATTCGTCCAAGAGATATCATGACAGAGAAAGCATTTATGAACGCTCTCACTGTAGATATGGCACTTGGCTGTAGCACAAACTCTATGCTTCATTTACCAGCAATCGCTCACGAGGCAGGAGTAGAATTAAATGTAGACATCGCAAACGAAATCAGTGCAAAAACACCAAATCTTTGCCACTTAGCACCAGCAGGTCCAACTTATATGGAAGATTTAAATGAAGCTGGCGGTGTATACGCAGTTATGAATGAATTAAATAAAAAAGGATTACTATATACCGATATTATTACAGCTACTGGTAAAACAGTCGGAGAAAATATCGAAGGATGCATCAACAAAAATCCAAATGTCATCCGTCCAATTGAAAGTCCATACAGCGAGACAGGTGGAATTGCCGTGTTAAAAGGTAATTTAGCTCCAGACTCTGGTGTTGTAAAACGTTCTGCTGTAGCACCTGAGATGTTAAAACATGAGGGACCAGCTAGAGTATTTGACTGTGAGGAAGATGCTATCGCAGCAATCAAAGGTGGAAAAATTAATCCTGGAGATGTTATTATCATCCGTTACGAAGGACCAAAAGGCGGCCCTGGTATGAGAGAAATGCTAAATCCAACTTCCGCTATTATGGGTATGGGACTTGGATCAAGTGTTGCACTTATCACAGACGGAAGATTTTCCGGTGCATCTAGAGGTGCGGTAATTGGACATGTATCTCCAGAGGCAGCTGTTGGCGGACCAATTGCTTTAGTAGAAGAGGGAGATATCATTAAGATTGATATCAATGCAAACACACTCAATATGGATGTATCCGAAGAAGAGTTAGCAAAGAGAAGAGAAGCTTGGCAGCCTAGAGAGCCAAAAGTTACAACAGGATATCTTGCAAGATATGCCTCTCTTGTAACATCTGGTAATAGAGGAGCCATCTTAGAAAAATAATAGAAAGAGGCCAAAAAGATGAAACCAAAGATGTTAAACGGTTCTGAAATTGTAGTAGAATGTTTAAAAGAGCAGGGAGTTGATACCGTATTTGGATATCCAGGTGGAGCAATTTTAAATATTTATGATGAATTATATAAGCATCAAGGCGAAATTACGCATATTCTTACTTCTCATGAACAGGGAGCTTCCCATGCAGCAGACGGATATGCGAGAGCGACAGGAAAAGTAGGAGTTTGCCTTGCAACTTCTGGACCTGGTGCAACAAACCTAGTCACAGGTATCGCTACAGCTCATATGGATTCTATTCCACTTGTAGCAATCACTGCAAATGTAACAACAGACCTTCTTGGAAAAGATAGTTTTCAGGAAGTAGATATCGCAGGTATTACGATGCCTGTCACAAAACATAGCTATATCGTAAAGGACATAGAGCATTTAGCTCCTACAATTCGAAGAGCTTTTGAAATTGCACAGACTGGACGACCAGGACCTGTTCTTATCGATATTACAAAAGATGTAACAGCGGCAAAAACACTTTATATTCCACAAGAGCCAAATAAAATTATTCCTTCTTGTGAGTATGTGCGTGAACTAGATATTTTAGAAGCAATCCATGCGATTAAGGAGGCAAAGAAACCATATGTATTTTTAGGCGGTGGCTGTATCTCTGCGAACGCATCGGATGTTATTTCTGAGTTTGTAGAAAAAATCGATGCCCCTGTTGCAGATACCTTAATGGGAAAAGGTGTATTTCCAGGAGATAATGAAAGATATACTGGCATGGTTGGCATGCATGGAACAAAAGCATCCAATATTGGAATTTCTAAATGCGATTTATTAATCGCAATTGGAGCACGTTTTAGTGACCGTGTTACGGGAAATACCGCTACATTTGCAAGAAATGCAAAAATTATTCATATCGATATTGACCAGGCTGAGTTCAATAAAAATGTCAATGTCGATGTAAAAATTGCTGGGGATGCAAAAGTGGTTCTCACTATGATGAATAAACGTCTCAAACAACAAGACCATAGCGATTGGATGCAAGAAATTGCCAAGTTAAAAGAAAAATACCCTCTAAAATATGATAAATCTCTATCAATTTCAGGACCTGCTGTTATTGAAAAAGTATCTGAGATGACAAATGGAGATGCAATTATCACAACAGAGGTAGGACAGCATCAAATGTGGTCTGCACAGTATTATCAATTTAAACATCCAAGAACCTTCTTAACTTCCGGTGGTCTTGGAACAATGGGTTATGGACTTGGCGCAGCGATAGGTGCTAAAATGGCATGCCCAGAAAAAACAGTTATCAACTTTGCAGGAGACGGCTGTTTTAGAATGAATTTAAATGAAATTGCAACTGCTGCCAGATACCAAATCCCAGTTATTCAGATTGTCCTTAATAACCATGTACTCGGTATGGTACGTCAGTGGCAAGATTTATTTTACGGACAGCGCTATTCCCATACAACATTAAATGACGGCGTAGACTTCGTAAAAGTTGCACAGGGACTTGGGGCACAAGGAACAACCGTTCATACATTAGAAGAATTTGAACAGGCATTCTCCTACGCAATGGAACTGAAAAAGCCATTTGTCATCGATTGCATCATCGACCAAGACGATAAAGTATGGCCAATGGTAAATCCAGGAGGAGCAATCGAAGAATGTTTCACTGGGGAAGACTTAAAAAAGAAAAATAAATAATGAAAATAAGACTGTCAAGAAAGGATAAAATAGCAAAACTTTCTTGACAGTTTCATTTTGAAAAATTTTGGAACAAATTTTTCATTTTCTCATATAATAAAAAGAAAAAAATTACAGATAGAAATGGACAAAATTTTTTCATATCTTTCCTGTTTTTTATGAATTTTCTATAATGTTTGCAAAAAAGATACCCTTTTGACGAATTCATTCTTGACGAACTACCAATTATTCGCTAAAATGTTGCTTAACGCAAGAAGATAAGGGAAATATCATATAAAAAGTCCCTTTATTTATGAAGGAAATGAAAGTCTTACCCTTCAAAAAATAAAAAATAATACATATATCATTTATTATTATTAGATTCTCTCTTTGAAATATGAGATGTAGAAAAACCATTTAATTAAGGAGGAAATAAAAATGGGAAGAGTTTATAATTTTTCTGCTGGACCTGCAGTACTCCCAGAAGAAGTATTAAAAGAAGCTGCAAATGAGATGTTAGACTATAATGGAACAGGAATGTCCGTTATGGAGATGAGTCATAGATCAAAAGCGTTTGAAGAGATTATCGAGACAGCAGAAGCTGATCTTAGAGAGCTTATGAATATTCCAGACAATTATAAAGTATTATTTTTACAAGGCGGAGCTTCTCAACAATTTGCTATGATTCCTATGAACTTTATGAAAAATAAAGTTGCAGACTATATCGTAACAGGACAGTGGGCAAAAAAAGCAAGCCAAGAAGCACAAAAATACGGTAAAGTAAATATCGTTGCATCCTCTGCGGATGAGACATTTAGCTATATTCCAGATTGTTCCGATCTTGATATTTCTGATGACGCTGATTATGTATATATTTGTCATAATAATACAATTTATGGAACAACATTTAAAAAACTTCCTAATACAAAAGGAAAACTCTTAATTGCAGATATGTCTTCTGATATTTTATCTCAGCCAGTTGATGTAGAAAAATACGGAATGATTTATTTTGGAGTTCAAAAAAATATCGGACCTGCCGGTGTTGTTATCTGTATCATTAGAGAAGATTTAATTACAGAAGATGTTTTACCTGGAACACCAACGATGCTTACTTATAAGACACATGCAGATGCAAAATCTTTATACAATACACCACCTGCATATGGTATCTATATTTGCGGTAAAGTATTTAAATGGATTAAAAACCTTGGCGGCCTAGAAGTAATGCAAAAGATGAACGAAGAAAAAGCTGCAATTCTTTATGATTTCTTAGACCAGAGCAAAATGTTTAAAGGAACTGTAAGAAAAGAAGATAGATCCTTAATGAACGTACCTTTTGTAACAGGAGACAAAGAATTAGACGCAAAATTTGTAGCTGCTGCAAAAGAAGCAGGATTTGAGAACTTAAAAGGACATAGATCCGTTGGTGGTATGAGAGCAAGTATTTATAATGCTATGCCAAGAGAAGGCGTTGAGAAATTAGTTGAATTTATGAAAAAATTCGAGGAAGAAAACGCTTAAGAGACGAATCGAATAAAAAAACTAGTAGTGAAGGAGTTTATTATTATGTTTCAATATAATTGTTTAAATCCAATTTCTTCTTGTGGACTTGACCGTTTCACAGATATATATGAGAAAACAGAAAATGTAGCTGAGGCAGACGCTATTTTAGTGCGTAGTGCATCTATGCATGAGATGGAGATTTCTCCTTCTGTAAAAGCAGTAGCGAGAGCTGGAGCTGGTGTCAATAATATTCCTCTTGATGCTATGGCAGAAAAAGGTATTGTTGTATTTAATACACCTGGTGCAAATGCAAACGGTGTAAAAGAGTTAGTTGTAGCTGGTATGTTACTTGCTTCCCGTGATATCATTGGCGGTATTGAGTGGGTAAAAGAACATGCAGACAGTGAGACAATTGGAAAAGATGTAGAAAAAGCAAAAAAAGCTTTTGCAGGAAATGAATTAAAAGGAAAGAAACTTGGTGTCATCGGTCTTGGAGCTATCGGTGTTTTAGTTGCAAATGTTGGTGTTCGCCTAAAAATGGACGTTTACGGATATGACCCATATCTATCTGTAGATGCAGCATGGAATCTTTCTAGAAGCGTTAAACATGTGACATCGGTAGAAGAAATTTATGAAAACTGTGATTTCATCAGTGTTCATGTACCTGCTCTTGATTCCACAAAGGGAATGATTGACAAAAACGCAATCGCATTAATGAAAGATGGCGTAAAAATTATGAACTTTGCAAGAGATGTCCTTGTAAATGATGACGATATTTTAGAAGCTTTAGAGAGCGGAAAAGTAGCAAAATATGTGACAGATTTCCCAGATCCAAAAGTTGTAAAAGGAAAAAATGTCATTGCTATTCCACATCTTGGAGCATCCACAGAAGAATCTGAAGATAACTGTGCAATTATGGCAGTAGACGAATTAAAAGATTACTTAGAGAATGGAAATATCAAACATTCCGTAAACTACCCAGACTGTGATATGGGAGCAGCAAATTCCGTAGCTCGTATTGCGATTCTTCACAGAAATATCCCTAATATGCTTGGTCAGCTTACTTCCTTTATGGCAAAAGAAGATGTGAATATCCCTAACTTGACAAATAAGTCAAAAGGAAAATATGCATATACATTAATGGATGCAGACTCTGTTCCTTCTAAACAGGTAATTGAAGAACTTCGTGCTATCAACGGAGTTTTAAGAGTTCGCGTAATCAAATAAGAAAAAGAGGTAATCAAAAATGAGTGATAAATTAAAAGTAGGTATTTTAGGTGGAACTGGTATGGTAGGCCAGCGATTCATCGCATTACTTGAAAACCATCCTTGGTTTGAAGTTGTTACAATCGCTGCAAGCCCTCGTTCTGCTGGAAAAACATATGAAGAGGCAGTCGGAGGACGCTGGAAAATGGATACTCCAATGCCAGAAGCTGTTAAAAACATCGTTGTACTTAATGTAAATGAGGTAGAAAAAGTAGCTTCCACGGTTGATTTTGTATTTAGTGCAGTAGATATGACAAAGGAAGAAATCAGAGCAATTGAAGATGCATACGCAAAAACAGAGACACCAGTTGTGTCAAATAATAGTGCACATCGCTGGACAAAGGATGTTCCTATGGTAGTTCCAGAAATCAATCCACAGCATTTTGCAATTATCGAGGAGCAAAAGAAACGTCTTGGAACAAAGAAAGGCTTTGTCGCTGTAAAGCCAAATTGTTCTATCCAAAGCTACGCACCAGCACTTTACGCATTAATGGAATTTGAGCCAACAGAAGTAGTTGCTACAACATATCAGGCAATTTCTGGAGCTGGAAAGACATTTAAAGATTGGCCAGAGATGGTTGGAAATATTATTCCTTATATCGGTGGCGAGGAAGAAAAGAGTGAGCAAGAGCCACTTAGACTTTTCGGTGAGATAAAAGACGGTGAGATTGTAAAAGCAGAGTCTCCAAAGATTACAACACAATGTATTCGTGTTCCAGTATTAAACGGTCATACTGCTGCCGTATTTGTAAATTTTGCGAAAAAACCAACAAAAGAGCAGATTATTGACCGCTGGGTAAACTTTAAGGGACTTCCACAAGAATTAAATCTCCCAAGTGCTCCAAAGCAATTTATTCAGTACTTAGAGGAGGATAATCGCCCACAGGTAACAAAAGATGTGGACTACGAAAATGGAATGGGTGTATCTATGGGACGTCTTAGAGAAGATTCTATTTACGATTATAAATTTATCGGATTATCTCATAATACAGTACGTGGTGCAGCAGGCGGTGCTATCCTCTGTGCAGAACTTTTAAAAGCACAAGGATATATCGAAAAGAAATAGCCAGTAAATGATAAAGCTGTTTACATTCTTAATCATAGAAACATAAAAAGAAGTCTGGTATACCTTTTAAGGCTAATACCAGACTTCTTTTTTTATCTAAGCGATAAGAAGAAGAGAGGAAAAGGTGTATTTACAAATATACTTGCTCTTATGCCAAAAAAGAAGTAAAATAAAATGTATGATAATAAACACAGGAGGTTAGAAAATGGCAACAATAAAACCATTTCTTTGTATTCGTCCGACAAAAGAATTAGCAAGTCGCGTAGCAGCACTTCCCTATGACGTATACAATCGACAAGAGGCAAAAGAAGTAGCGAAATTAGACGAGCTTTCTTTTTTAAATATTGACAGAGCGGAGACACAGTTTGATGATTCTGTCAGCACGTACGATGATAAAGTATATCAAAAAGCAAAAGAATTATTAGATAAAAGAATAGAGGATGGTGTATACATAAAAGAAGAAACCCCTTCCTACTATATATATGAGCTTATTATGGATGGAAGAAGCCAGACAGGAATCGTTGCCTGTGCATCCATCGATGATTACGAAAATGGAATCATAAAAAAACATGAAAATACAAGAGAAGAAAAGGAATTAGACCGTATTCGTCATGTAGATACTTGTAATGCACAGACAGGGCCAATCTTTCTTGCTTATCGCTCTAATGATGCGATTAATCAAGTTGTAAACGAAAAAAAGATGGAAAGCCCTCTATATCATTTCATCTCAGATGATGGAATCGAACATAATGTTTGGGTGATTGATCAGATTGACCAGATTGCAGTGATAAAAGAAAATTTCCAAAAGACAAATCAAATTTATATCGCAGACGGTCATCATAGAGCAGCTTCCGCGGTAAAAGTCGGACAAAAGAGAAGAGCACAAAAGAAAGAATATACAGGAGAGGAAGAATTTAACTATTTCTTATCTGTATTATTCCCAGACGACCAGCTTTTTATTATGCCATATAATCGTGTGGTAAAGGATTTAAATGGATATAAAAAAGAAGAATTTTTAGAAAAAATAAGTGAAAAATTTGATATTGAAAAAATCGGCTCTACTCCTTATGAGCCAGAAAAGAAAGGATATTTTGGACTATACCTTGATCATACTTGGTACCAATTAATCGCCAAAGAAGAAATTTTATCAGACGATCCCGTTTTAGGTCTTGATGTATCTATTTTGCAAAATGAACTTTTATCACCAATTTTAGGAATTGGTGACCCACGAGTAGATACTCGAATTGATTTTGTCGGTGGAATTAGAGGATTAAAAGAATTAGAAAAAAGAGCGAAAACCGATATGAAACTTGCTTTTTCCATGTATCCAACTTCTATCCAAGAATTATTTGACGTAGCAGATGCAGGTAAACTTATGCCTCCAAAATCTACTTGGTTTGAGCCAAAGCTTAGAAGTGGCATTTTCATCCACTCATTAGAAGATGAAAAATAAATACTGTAAATTTTCACCTAATTTCATCTCGAAAATAAGATTAAATTTTGGAATAATCTAATAAAAATAATAGAATATTATACAAAAATTATATCAAAATAAAAGCAATACTTGTCAAAACTATAGAGAAATGATACAATATTTTATAATACTAATAGTAATACTGTCTGATTATCAATTTAGTTTATTTTAGATATTGCTATAGATAGTGAGACAAAAAAGGGAGGACGAAAAGATGGATAAGACAATTGGCGCTTGGATTAATCAAGAAGAAGTTTATGGATTAACAAATTTTATGCATGATAACCCACATCGTTTACTCGGACCACAGATTGTAGATGGATGTCTGAATATCAATGTATATTATGCGGACGCAGTGAGTGCGAATATCATTAACGATAAGAATGGAAAAGTATTTCCTATGACAAATGTATTTGCTCCTGGTTTCTTTACTCTAGAAACAACACTTAAGAGAAGCTTTCCTTATACCGTTGAGGTGATTTTTGCAGATGGAAATACATTCTCTTATAAAGATCCATATGCTTTTGAGCCATATATAAAAGAAGAGGATATTTTAAAGTTTCAAGAGGGAGTTCACTATACAATCTATGAAAAACTCGGAGCTCATAAGATGACACTTGGCGGTGTAGAGGGAGTTTATTTTGCTGTATGGGCACCAAATGCAACAAGAGTCAGCGTTGTTGGCAGTTTTAATAACTGGGATGGAAGACGTCATATGATGTGCAGATTCCCAAATTCAGGTGTGTTTGAATTGTTTGTCCCAGGAATTGACGTCGGCACATTATATAAGTTTGAGATTCGAGCTCAAAACGGAGATGTATTTTTAAAAACTGACCCATACGGAAATTTCTGTGAACTTCGTCCAAATACCGCTTCTATTGTCACAAATATTAATGATTATGAGTGGCATGATCAAAAATGGATGAAAGACAGAAAGAAAGTAGATTCTGCACATCGTCCAATGTCTATTTATGAAGTGCATCTTGGCGGATGGAAAAGACCAAGCGATGGCAGAGAATTTTATAACTATAGAGAGATTGCTCCAATGCTTGCGGATTATGTACTCGATATGGGATATACACATATTGAGCTTATGCCAATCACAGAATATCCATTTGACCCATCTTGGGGATATCAGGTAAGCTGTTATTTTGCACCAACTTCTAGATACGGTGAGCCAAAAGACTTTATGTATTTTATGGATTATATGCATCAAAAAGGTATTTCCGTTATTATCGACTGGGTACCAGCACATTTCCCAAAAGATGCACCAGGTCTTGGACGTTTTGATGGAACAGCTCTTTATGAGCATTTAGACCCACGACAAGGAGAACATCCTGATTGGGGAACTTATATTTATAACTATGGAAGACCAGAGGTTAAAAACTTCTTAATTGCCAATGCACTCTTTTGGATTAAAAAATATCATGTTGATGGAATTCGTATGGATGCAGTTGCTTCTATGCTTTACCTTGACTATGGTAGACAAGATGGACAGTGGGTTGCCAATAAGTATGGCGGACATGAGAATTTAGAGGCTCTTGAGTTTTTAAAACATTTAAATTCTATCGTAAAGAAAGAAAAAACGGGTGCGATTATGATTGCAGAGGAATCCACCGCTTGGCCATATTTAACTCATGATTTAGAAAATAACGGTGTTGGATTTGATTATAAGTGGAATATGGGCTGGATGAATGATTTCCTTGACTATATGAAGACAGATCCACTCTTTAGAAAACATCATCATGGAGAATTGACATTTAGTATGATGTATGCATATAGCGAACAGTATGTTCTAGTATTATCCCATGATGAAGTAGTACATATGAAAGGCTCTATGATTGGAAAGATGCCTGGAGATTTTGACGGTAAGTTTGATAATTTAAGAGTCGCATACGGCTTTATGCAATCTCATCCAGGAAAGAAACTTTTATTTATGGGTCAAGAGTTTGCTCAATTTTCTGAGTTTAACGAGGCAAAAGAACTTGATTGGAATTTATTACAAGAGCCAGGAAAACATCAACAAATGCAGTCTTATGTGAGAGATTTGAATAAACTTTATCAACGTGAGCCAGCTTTCTATGCTCTCGATGTAGAGCCACAGGGATTTGAGTGGATGAGCTGTGATAATGCGGATGATAGTGTTGTAAGTTTTGTTCGAAGAACAAAGAAAACGGATGAGACATTGTTTATTGTTTGCAATTTCACTCCTGTTCTTCGAGAAGATTATCAGTTAGGTGTTCCTTTTGCTGGAACTTATAAAGAAATCTTTAGCAGTGATGATGAGAAATACGGCGGAAAAGGCTATATTAATAAGAGAGCAAAACGTTCCAAAAAAGAAACATGGGATGGAAGAGAGAATTCAATCAAAGTGACGTTACCTCCTCTTGGAATGTCTATTTATAAATGTAAGCCAGCAAAGGCAAGAAAAACTACAGCAAAGACTCCAAAAACTCCAAAACCAAAAAAATAAATATCGAATAAAGTAAGTTTTATCAGCTCTTCGTTGATTTTCCTTTGATGAAGTTGATAAAAGACAATCTATAAAAAGAAGAGTGATGTTTGAGGGATAAAAACGGATAACATCGCTCTTTTTTGCAAACTTTTTATTTCTTGGTTGAGAATTTTATTATATTTATGGTATGATAGCAAAAGAAGCGTATCTTTACTATCATTTCGTAAGATTTCTTTTATAGAGTTTTAGTAAAGTCATTGTTTATATTGTTTATAGGAGGATATGTATGAAGTGAAACAGTTTATTTTACAGGTTAGTAAACAGGGAGTACGATTTTTTGAGCGGTACGGAGACGAAATTGTAAGTGGTATTTTTCATTTTTTCCTTAATATTTTTATTGCTGGAATTATTCTATTTGTTGGATTTCGAATTGTTGGTATTATTTCAAAGGGATGCAAAAAAGCGTTAG
Source organism: Lachnospiraceae bacterium (assembly GCA_051880475.1). Taxonomy (GTDB): domain Bacteria; phylum Bacillota; class Clostridia; order Lachnospirales; family Lachnospiraceae; genus JAUUSJ01. The sequence continues at coordinate 17,234 of JBJEOA010000058.1, forward strand.
ATAAGTTTAATATCGAATACGAGGTAAAAACTTTTTTACTTTCTTTTGTCAAGATTGGATTAAAAGCACTTGTTATTATATGGGCAGTGACTATAATTGGAGTACCAAATTCATCCATTATCGCTTTGTTTGGTACAGCCAGTGTATCTATTGGTTTGGCATTACAAGGAGGACTTTCTAATATAACAGGTGGTTTGATTATTTTGCTTATTAAACCATTCCATATCGGAGATTATATTGTTTTTGATTCTTCTTCTATTAATTGTGAGGGGATTGTAAAGGAGATTGATATTTTCTATACGAGAATTTCCACTGCGGATAATAAAACAATTGTTGTGCCAAACGGATTGATTTCCAATGCAACTTTAGTAAATGTGACAAAGCAAGATACAAGGCGAGTTGATTTAGTTATAGGGGTTTCTTATAGTAGCGATATTTCTTATGTAAAAGAGACAATAAGAGAGATTGTTCTAAAGGAAGATTTGGTTTTCGAAGACGAAGAACATAAAATTTTAATTTTCGTTGATAATTTGTCGAGCAGCTCTGTCGACATTGGGGTGCGTTTTTGGGTTCCCACCGATGATTACTGGAAAATTCGCTGGGATGTATTAGAAAATATAAAAAATGTATTCCAAGAACGCAATATATCTATTCCATATCCGCAACTAGATGTACATTTTGATAAAAAAGATAGTTTGCAAATGTATTATAATGATTCTAATATAAATAGAAGATAAAGCTTACTATTTAAAATGTACGATTTTTTGGTGATAAATGATTTCTCTATTATTTACGAATTTCTTACAGTTTTATGAATTTGACCTAAATAATTAGAAATGGATATTGTAATTTAAAGTAAACCTATGATATAATATGAGTTAGAAAGAATATTATGACATCATTTTTTAAAGGAGGAAATTTATGAAACGCATTGTCAACAAGGTCTTTTCATTCTTGTTAGTGCTTACTATCGCTTTCTTGGTTCCGGTAGCTGCTTCTCAGTCTAACGCTGCTTCCACCTCTGTTAAAGTGACATTGGAAGTACTACGAAGTGGGGTTTCCACTAGTGTAAATAGTGCTACTTATTATGTGACAGCTTATTCTGATTCTGCTTGTACAAAAGTAGTGTCTACAAAGTCAATAACACTTAGTAACGCTAGTTCTGGTTCAGTGACATTTACAGATCTTGCAGCTACAACTTATTATTTTGCAGAATCTAATTCAAGTGGAACATTGAAGAAAGACACAAGCACTTTAACAATTAGCTATCCATATGGAAATATTGTTTATGTGACAGCTAATGACACTACAACGAAAGAGCTTAAGATTCAAAATAATTATAGTGTAGATCCTAATACAGCTTCTGCTAGAACAGCAGATGAGAGTCAACCACTTTTGTTTGGGGCAATCGCAATTCTCTGTGTATTAGTTGGCGGAACTGTTATTTTAATCAGAAGAAAACATGCTTAATAAAATGAAGCAAGACAGATAGAAAAAGGGAAAATAGAGTAGATTTGTTGTAAATCGAACTATTTTCCTTTTTTTTGACTTTTTATCACCTATAATTATCAGAAAAATATACAAAATAAATCTTTTTTGCTTATATTTCTGTACTTTTTCTACAAAATATTGTATAATAATGATATAAAATAAAAAAGAGATGATTAAAACTGAGGCAGCAGCTTGCCACTTGAAGCTTAAAGTTAGAGCTTGGAGTTTAGGAAGCAGGGTAAGAGTACAAAGTAAAGGTAAAAACAAAGAGCAAAAAAGTAAAAGGCAAGAAGTAAAAAGCAAGAAGTAAAAAGCAAGAAGTAAAAAGCAAGAAGTGGCGAGTAGGGCAGCAGAAGCAGAACAACAAAAGCGCAGCGTAGGTTATCATTTCTTTGAGAAAAAATAAAGGAGGGGTTTTCTATGAAGACAATTATTACAATAGGCAGACAATACGGCAGTGGTGGAAGACTCATTGGCAAGAAGTTAGCAGAAGAATTTCAAATTCCATTTTACGACAAAGATATCTTAAAAAAAGCAGCAAAAGAAAGTGGTCTTTGTGAAGAACTATTTGAAAATTATGATGAGAAACCAACAACTAGTTTTTTGTATTCTTTAGTGATGGATCCATATGCGATGGGATATAATTCTAATTCTTTTGAACTTCCTCTTAATCACAAAGTGTTTTTAGCGGTATTTGATGTTATCAAGAAAATAGCGGATGAGGGACCTTGCGTTATCGTTGGTCGTTGTGCAGACTATGCTTTGGCAGACTATGATAATGTATTGAAAGTATTTATTTCTGGAGATATGGAAGAGCGTATGAAACGTGTACAGCAATTATACGATATTCCTGAAAATAAAGTAAGAGATCAGATTGTGAGAATAGATAAACAAAGAGCAAGTTACTATAATTATTATACAAATAAAAAATGGGGAGATATTAAGAGTTATGATTTAGCGATTAATACAAGCCAATTTGGAATCGACGGTGCAGTAGAATTAATTAAAAAAGGAGTTGCTCTTTGCGAAGCTTAATATAGGAGCCAAAGACAAAATAGGCATCGAAACTAGACGTTGATATAAAACGAAAGAGGAGATGCCTATAAAAATCTCTATACATCACTTCGTGAAATGCGTCTTTCACGAATAGATGGAACCAAAAAGAAAATATCCCATCTTTTGTCCACTTTTTTATGGTTTTTAGGTGGTTTTATATAGTTGTTTTTTTATAAATTATTTGCAATTTTATATAAAACTATATAAAATGATAAAAAATAAATTAGAAAGGTTTTGATTTTATTATGAGCGATTTAACTTATTACGATCAATTAAATATAAATGGAACTTTAAAACTTCGAACTCTCTTAAGTGAACTGCCATACTTTGTAAAAGATTTCTTTAGGGGAATTGAAATTACTACCTCTATACGAACACGAATTTCTTACGCTTATGACCTTCGTATATTTTTTCAATTTCTACTAGAACAAAATCCTCTTTTTTCCTCTTACACTATGAAGGATTTTAAGGTAGATGATTTAGATAAACTAAGTGTTCTTCATATTGAGGATTATGTAGATCATTTAAAGTTATATTCTAGCAAAAAAGATGACAAAAAATATATTACAAACAGTGAGCGAGGTCTCTCTAAAAAAATGTCAATGTTACGAAGCTTTTACGCTTATTTTTTTAAGCGTGGTCTTATTAAAACAAATCCGATGATTATGGTTGATATGCCAAAGTTGCATGATAAAGCCATAATCAAACTTGACGTAGATGAGGTCGCTATGCTTCTTGATTATATCGAAAACTGTGGAAGCGAATTAAGCGGACAAAAACTTCGTTTTTACGAAAAAACAAAACTAAGAGATTTCGCTATCGTTACTCTTCTACTAGGCACTGGAATTCGAGTATCAGAATGTGTCGGTCTTGATTTGAATGACGTAGATTTTAAGAATAATAATATTAAAGTGACAAGAAAAGGTGGAAATCAGATGTATATCTTTTTTGGAGCAGAAGTCTTTGAGGCACTCTACGATTATATTCACCTAGATAGAAACTTAATCCATCCTCTTCCCGGACATGAAAATGCCCTCTTTTACTCTTTACAGAGAAAAAGAATTAGTGTTCGTGCTGTGGAAAATCTTGTAAAAAAATATGCCAGACAAGTCACACCAAATAAACCTATCACACCACATAAACTTAGAAGTACTTATGGAACTAATTTGTATCAAGAAACAGGAGATATTTACCTTGTAGCAGATGTGCTTGGCCATCATGATGTTAACACAACAAAAAAACATTACGCAGCTCTTGGAGATGAAAAGAGAAAACAGGCGGCTAAAGTAATTACTCTTCGAGAAAAGAAAAAAAAAGAGTCCGATTTATAAACTATGTATTCCTCTCCTGCTGCCTTAAGTTGCTTTAAGTTACCTTAAGCTGCCTTAATTAAATAAAATAAAATGAAAAAAGACGGTCATATTAAGTGTTTCGTATAACTTTATGTTATTGCTTAATATGACCGTCTTTTTATTTTGTAAAAGTCTATTTGCTTTTTAGCATTGGGATTAGTTCATTTACCGCTTTTTCAATAGAGGAATATCTAGAACTTGAAATACCTGATGTCTGAGCAAAATTATAAGTAGAACGAAGGTCAAAATACGCATAACTAAAGAAAGCAAATCCCTTCACTCTGCTATTTTGTCTCGCATTGGAAATTTGTTTTTTCATAAGAGAGGAATCCATCCACTCAGATTGATTTGTGTGATTAGAATCCGTCTGTCCCACTCTATAGGTTCCAATACCGATATAAAGCTTTACAATATTGTTCTTATTTAAAGTACTCCACTCGGATACCATCTTATCAAAAGCTGCTACTTTATGTGTAAATCCCCAATATATCTGAGGAATTACATAATCAATATAGCCCTCTTGACTTAACCATTTTTCAATATCAACATAATAAGAATATTCACTCTTCAAATTATCGATAGAACCTGCTGGACTAATACCAAACTCAACGTTTTGATCGATAGAATCAATCATAGAATAAATATTCTTAATAAGAGTGCTAACATTTTCTCTTCTCCAATTAGCAATGCCTGTAACTGTTTCTGTTCCCGTATACTCCTTTGCGTCAAAATCAGTTAATACATTCTCACTTGTAAACTGTGGGTAGAAGTAATCGTCAAAATGAATCGCATCAATATCATAATTTTGTACGATTTCTTTTACACCATTTAAAATTAAATCTTGTACTTCCTTTTTCGCTGGATTATAGTATAATGCTCCGTTATAGGATAATACATTTCTTTGTTCTGCGTTATTGTCTGAGTTATGCCATTTCTTTGCTGGATTATTACTTGAAAGTGCATCATAAGAATCCTGTGTAGATACACGATATGGATTAATCCATGCGTGGAATTCAAGTCCTCTCTCATGAGCCTCCTCAACCATAATCTTTAATGGATTAAATCCAGGATTTACTCCCTCTGTTCCAGTCAAATATTTAGACCATGGATAATACTTGGATGGATAAAGTGCATCTCCCATTGGTCTTACATGAACAATAACTGCATTCATACCACTCTCAACAGTCTTATCATAAATATGGTCAATAAAAGTTTTAAATGCCTCTTCGGAATGGTCACTGCTTTTAGCATAGCTTTCCAATTCGAGATAAGAAATCCACATAGCCTTAAATTCCTCATCATCGTCTGTTGTAGCAATCGTCTCTTTTGTTTCAACCGTTGTTGCTTTTTTAGAGGAAATTGCTAATACATTGGTCTTAGAATCCCAGCTTCGTTCCACTCCAAGAAGTTTACACACCTGTTTTACAGGAACAACAACACGATTTTCCTTAGAAGAAGTATAAGTGATATTCATAGGTGCAGCCTTTAATGTCTCAGCTTTGCCATTTAGAGTCGCTTTCTTACTTCCAACTGTCATCTCAAGAGTATTAGAGTTATACTTTAATACTAATACCTTTGATTTTTTATCGTAAGAACAGGTTACTCCGATTGTATTTTTAAATACCTTCTTGTAAGCTGCCATAACGACATCTCCCACTTTAAACGCTGGGATTTTAGTCATATCAAGTTTTTCTCCGTCATAGGTAATGGTAATTGCCTCTCCCTTATACTGGTATGCTTTTTTATTGTATTTATAATTTACTGTTGTACTGGCAGCAGACACACTGCCCATATTCGTAGTTATGCTTATGCATCCAAGCAACAAGCAAAACGAAAGAAAAAATGCCATCCCCCTGCGTATAATTTGTTTCATAATACACTCTCCTTTTTCTATTTATTATTATTTAGTATCCTTGATGTTTTTCACTCTATTTAACAAATAGACAAACTCATCCACTAATATATTAATATATGTATGCTATATATAGAATAAAATGTATAAAACTCCCATATAGCCTGGGGCACGACTTTTACTCTTCTATCATACCATAAACTGGTAGGATACATCAATTCATTTTTATAATATTATTAAAACTTATGACATATTAGGCATATTATTTGTCAAGGCAATGGGCAAAAGAATACGAAATAAAGTTGCGTGAAAAAATTAGGTATGCTATACTAATGTCGGTAAAAATTGAAAGGAGGAACCGTATTTTCTGCTGCCTAAATCGAATATCGAATCGGGATAAATTAAAATAAATCAGGATAAATCGAACTTAGTCAAATTTAATTTATAAATACATCGACATCTATAAGTATATCTATAAGAAATCGATTTAAGACAAAGGAAAATACCTAATATAAATTTATGAAATTACAACAATTATTAAGCTGTACTCGAAAAGCAATTGATGATTATGGAATGATTCAAGATAATGACCATATTGCAGTTGGCATATCGGGTGGAAAAGATAGTTTAACTTTACTTTATGCCCTTAGCCATCTTCGCAGATTTTATCCCCATCCATTTAAGCTCTCTGCCATTACCGTAGACTTAGGATTTGGAAATCAAGATTTAGGAGAGATAGAAAAACTATGTCAAAAATTAGATGTTCCGTATACTATATTAAAGACAGATATCGCTCCTATTTTATTCGATTACAGAAAAGAAAGTAATCCCTGCTCTTTATGTGCGAAAATGAGAAAAGGAGCTTTAAATGAAAAAGTAAAAGAACTGGGGTGTAATAAAGTTGCCTACGCACACCATAAAGATGATATGAATGAAACTCTTCTTATGTCCATGATATTTGAAGGAAGAATTCACACTTTCTCTCCTGTAACTTATTTAGACCGTATGGATTTAACAGTAATTCGCCCTCTTATGTATATGGCAGAAAAAGATGTCATTGGGTTTGTACGTGAGCAAAATCTTCCTGTCGCTAAGAGTCCTTGCCCTGTCGATGGATACACAAAACGAGAATATGCAAAAGATATTTTAAAACAATTAAATACAGATCATCCTGGAGCAAAAGACAGAATATTTCGAGCAATTGTCAACGCAAACTTCGATAGTTGGCCAAAAAAGCAAGAAACAAGGAATCGAACAAAGTGTTCGAAACAATAAAGTATGGAACAAATTTTCGAAAAAACTTGTGATATATAAGGTTCTATGATAAAATAATAGTATGAAATCATAAGAAAAACCTTGCAGATTAAGGAAAACCAAACAGTTTGCAAGAAAATAAGAACAGGATGGTGAACTACTATGGGATATGAAAAGATTAGTAAAAAGCAATCACAAATCTTAGAATATATCAAAGAACAGATTTTATCAAAAGGCTATCCGCCATCAGTTAGAGAAATCTGCGAGGCAGTTTCTCTTCGCTCCACTTCTTCTGTACACGCACACTTATCAACTCTAGAGAAAAAAGGATACATAAGAAAAGATCCAACAAAACCTAGAGCGATTGAGATTGTAGATGATAAATTCAATATCACAAGAAGAGAGCTTGTTAATATTCCGATTATCGGTTCTGTAACAGCAGGAACCCCTATTTTAGCAGTCGAAAATATCGAGGGATATTTCCCAATCTCTCCTGATTTTTTAGGAAGCGGTCCAACCTTTATGTTAAAGGTCAAAGGAGAAAGCATGATTAATGCAGGAATCTATGATGAGGATTATATTCTTGTACAGAGTGAATCGACAGCAGAAAATGGTGAGATTGTTGTTGCTCTTATCGATGATTCGGTCACAGTGAAGAGATTCTTTAAGGAAGATAATTATTATCGTCTCCAGCCGGAGAATGATTTTATGGATCCGATTATTGTAAAGGAATGTTCCATTGTCGGAAAGGTAGTTGGACTATTTCGTTCCATGAAATAATCCAATCCTATCCTATCTTTTCTTTTAAAATTTAATAGCTTTTTTTGAATATATGCGATTTTTTAGATTTTACAACAATGTGCGAAAAGCCCACTCTTTTAGGTGTGGGATGGATAGCACAATACAATAGGTTTTGACATGAGCCTTATACTATCGTGAATGGATGCATAGGTATCTTTGATAGTGAAAGTCTTATAGAAATTCATCAGTCTTATATGCTTTCGAGTATATTAGAAAGGGAATGTATATAAGAACCCCACATGCTTTAGCCGTGGGAGTGTCAGTATTCTTTTCTTATGACATATGAAAAGTAAATAGTAGTAAAATTTAATTAATCGCTATTTTCTCTACTTCTTTTTGCATATCCTTTTCATAACTATACTCCATTGTCAACATATTACGCACCTCACTCTTACAAACCGTTTTCTTCTTCAAGTTCTTTTACTTTATCTTCTGAAAGCCCTGTACATAAAGAAATTTCAGTAATAGATAACTTCCCCACTTTTATCAAACGGATTGCCATAGTTTCTCTTTCCTCGGCTCTTCCTTCTTCTCTTGCTTCTTCCTGCTTTACTTGCATATCCTTTTCATAGCTATACTCCATTGTCAACATATTACGCACCTCACTTCCCTTTCGTTTCAGATATTCCACTAAGCATCATGTAGAGCATTATACAAATTTAATAGATTTTTTGTTGCCGTTTCATCACTATAGAATAAATCAACAAACACACTATCTTTGTATTCTCGGTTTTCTTTTTCCATTTTACTTCCCCTACCCTTTTTTGTTTTCTATTCCATTCATTTTATCTCGATTTTCTTTTATTCTTCAATTAACCATTTTTTCACGATAGTTATATCTGTATTTACAGCTTTCGCAATATTATCGAGAGACATATTCATGCTTAAAAGAATGGTAGCAGTTTCTTTTGCTTTGGCAATTTCGCCCTCGGCTCTGCCTTCTTCTCTTGCTTCTTCCTGCTTTACCTGCATATCTTTTTCATAGCTATACTCCATTGTCAACATATTACGCACCTCACTTCCTTTTCTTTTCAGATATTCCACTAAAATACCATTCTCAATACAATCATTGATTGCGTCTTTAATTGCTGTTTTACTCCCCTTTGTTTGATATTCTCTCACTTTGTCAATAAAAATACTATATTCTTTCAATACTCGACATTTATCTAGTATCTTATGCGCTTTATTCGAATTAATGTTGAATACTTTAACTTTCAACTCCATAGTCTCTTTTCCTGTGGAATCAAAGAAAGCATCTGATAGCAATAATTCCTGTTCTATTGGTGCGTTTTTCACGCCGTTATAAAACACATAAAACTCTGGTGTTGGAATTTTTACAAGCGTTGTTTTATATTTCACGCTATCATCCGTCAATTGTTCATAGGCTCTGCCTGCATACATAAGACATCTCAATGGCATATTAGGATTTACCGTGCTTTGATGTTCTCCAAACACAATCACTTTTCCGTTTACTTCAAAAGAGATATCATTTCTAAAATTTTTATACAATACATCATCCACTTTTATTTTATGAATCAATGAGGTATCTTGTATATTGGCATCATGTAAAGCATTGTACAAGCTTAATAGATTTTCCGTTGCTGTTTCATCACTGTAAAATAAATCAACAAATACGCTGTCTTTGTATCCTCGGTTCTCTTTTTCCATTTTATTTTCCCTGTCCTTCTTTGTTTTCTATTCCATTCATTTTATCTTGAAGTTCCTTAGAAGCACATTACATTTAGGTGATGGATAGTTTATTAGTTTAATCATAACACACGCATTACCATACAATCAAGCCATTAAGAAAAAGGATTAAACATCTTTACTATAATTGACATTATTAAAAAAGGAAGCAGAAAACAAAAAATTCTGCTGCCTTTTTTGTTTTGCTGTTTTTTTTAAGAAGGTCAGGAGGATTATGAAACAAACTAGGAGAAAATAAAAAAGGGAATATTTTGTGTGAAAAATTCATATTGTACGCAAATTCTCGGCGATATACAAGGAAAATCTAGAATATTTTGCTAATCTCTAAAATATAATTCAAACTTTCCAATATTATATTATTATAACCAAAAAAATTGTAATATTTTGAAAGATGATTGAAAAATTTGTCCTTTTATAGTACAATAATAGGTATATTTAATACAAAAATAGATACAGTGGTTTTTTGTTTTTCTGTATTAAATATAAAAAAAGAAAGGAGATTTTATTTATGAAACAGACAAGTAAAACCAAACATCTCGCTGTATTTGTATTTCTCAGTTTTTTGTTACTCTTTCACCTAATGCCAACCTACGCAGATGCGGCATCCCCAAAACTGAGTAAAACGTCCCTTACGCTAAACACAGGGCAGACCTATACCTTAAAAATGTATAATACATCAAAAAAGGTTACGTGGTCCTCTTCCAATCAAAACTATGTAACCGTGTCAAGTAAAGGAACCGTAACTGCCAAAAAGAAAGGTTCCGCTACCATTACAGCAAAAGTAGGAAGTAGTCGTTACTACTGTAAAGTAACGGTAAAGCAACCCGTTACATCTATCAAACTAAACCTAAAGACGAAAACATTCACAAGCCGAGGTTCGAAAAGACAACTTACTGCAACCGTTTATCCAAGCAATGCAAACAACAAAGCGGTGACATGGAAAAGTTCGAATGAAAAAGTGGCAACGGTATCGAAAACGGGTTTGGTACTTGCTCTAAAGAACGGAACGACCACAATTACCGCTACGGCAACCGACGGTTCGAAAAAAGTAGCCAAATGTTACGTAACGGTGGATGTCAAAGCGAATAAAGTAACGCTCAACAAAACGTCACTCACGCTAACCAGTCGTGGCTCCAAACGACAACTTACGGCAACCGTTTCTCCAAGCAACGCACGTAACAAATCCGTGACATGGAAAAGTTCCAACGAAAAAGTAGCAACGGTATCGAAAGACGGTGTCGTTCTTGCCTTAACCAATGGAACAACCACGGTAAGTGCCACAACAAACGATGGAACCAAAGTCGTAGCCAAATGTAACGTGATGGTGGATGTCAAAGCAACGAGTCTTAGCCTATCCGAAACCGAACTGACGTTACAGAAAAAAGACGAAACAAAACAACTGACTGCGACTGTTTTGCCAAGTAACGCTCGTAAGAAATCAGTAACATGGAAAAGTGATAACGAAAACGTGGCTACGGTATCAAAGACAGGAGAAGTCAAAGCAGTCTATGACGGAACGACAACGATTACGGCAACGACAACCGATGGAACCAACCTCGTAGCCGAATGTCAGGTTACGGTAAAGATACCAAAAGCTGTGGGAGACATTGAGTTTCGCCCAGAACGCATCGTCCTTACCGAAGAAGTGGTCCTATGTCAAGAAAAAGTACAAGTTAAACATGAACTTTTCACCTCAATATT
>JBJEOA010000059.1:0-9406 GCA_051880475.1 Lachnospiraceae bacterium
AAATATGTAAAATATAGAAATAGATATTGACAAATCTTCATTTCCCCTCTAAAATAAAGAAGATGTCTTCGCTAGATTGTCCGTGTCCTTTTCTAGCGAACATAAATTTTAACAATAAAGTGAAACTAAGCGTTTCAAGCATATAATAATAATTTGGAGGTGTACAGATTGGCTAATATCAAATCTGCAAAAAAGAGAATTAAAGTCATCGAGACAAAAACATTAAGAAATAAAATGATCAAAACAAAAGTAAAAACTTATATCAAGAAATTAGAGAATGCTATCGCTGCTGGCGATAAAGCTTTAGCTCAGGAGAGATTAGTTGCAGCTACAACTGAGATCGACAAAGCTACTTCTAAAGGAATTTTCCACAAAAACACAGCTGCTAGAAAGATTTCCCGTCTTGCAAAAGCAGTTAACAAAATGGCTTAGTTTCAAAAAGATATATATAACCCCCTGTTTTGTACCGTCAGCAAAACAGGGGGTTTTTCATAAACTACTTTTGTGAAAATCCAATAATTAAAAGTTCTACGCCAATCAAATCTGCTATCTGTCCTGTCTTAATCTTTTCCTCAATCTTAGCACATTCTCTCACATATTCTCTTAACTGTTCTAGAGAAAATCCTTTCGTTTGATTTTCATACTTTCCCACGACAAATGGCGGAAGTCCTGTTGCCTTTGCCATCTCTTGCCGACTCTTTCCATAGCTTTGCATATCTTTTACTTGAAAAAGAATCTGAAATTGGCGAACTAATAAAGCTAATATTCGAAGTGGAGGCTCTTTTTTTGCCACTAAATCATAATATAAATCCAACGCCTGCTGCTGTCTCTTATACACAATATGAGTCAACATATCAAAAATTTTATTTGTAATCTCTACTGTGACAATGGCATCGATATCCTTTTTTGTAATTTCTTCTCTGCTGCCCACATAAGAAATCAATTTTTCCGTCTCATTTTGCAGCGTATTCATATCTGTTCCAGCTACAGCCAAAAAATAATTTGCGGTATTTTCACGAATTTTCTTGCCCGTTGCCCCTATCATTCTCGCCACAAAAACCAATAATTCTCTTTCTGTCATGCCGTTTAACTCAGCGGCATAACCATTTTTATTGACATATTTATAGAGCTTATTTCTCTTGTCCACCTCGCTCTCTACAAAAATAAATTTTGTCGTCTCTGGAGCTTGCTTTAACATATCAACCATACTATCAGAAGATTTTTTAAATAACCCACTCCCCTCTATCAAAATTAATCTCGTATCGCTAAAAAACGGCATAGTCTCTGATAATTCTTTTATATGAACCAAATCTATTTTATTTCCCTCAAAATAACTATAGTTAAAACTATCCTCTGGAGAAATGATGGCATTTTTTAATTTTTCTTTCATCTTTAAGACAAGATATTTCTCCGAACCAAAAAGCAGATAGACCGATTTTAATTCTCCCTTTTTTATCTGTTCATTTATTGTCTTCATTTTGCTTCTTTCTTCCTCCATTCCTTCCCTAAAATTTTCCCTGTCTTTGCTATACAAAACTCCACCGCACCGACATCCTTCGTAATCAAAATTTTACTTCCAACTCCTTCTAGTCGTTTTAAGGTTTCAAAGCCTGGATGACCATATCGATTATTCGCACTACAAGAAATAACCGCTATTTTGGGGTTCACCTCCTCCAAAAAAGGCTCGAACGTAGATTTTTTAGAGCCATGGTGTGCTACCTTTAAAAGCGTGTATGAATTTTCTCCCTTTAATTCCTCCACTACCGCAGTTTCACCGCCATCTGCTAAATCTCCTGTAAATAATGCCCGAAAATCATAATATTGCAGCGATAATACCATGGAATCCGCATTCAAATCACCTTCTTGATTTTTCTCTTTTGGATGAAGACAGGATATTTTAAAATTTCTTTTTTTTATGCTATCACCTTTTTTAAAAAAAATCAAATTTACCCTTTTTTCTCTCGCCAATTTTAATAAAATTTTATAATTTTTTTCTTTTTCTTCCTTTTCTCGGTATGGCAAGACAAGATTTTTAATTAAAAAATCTTGTTCCAATAACTCAATTAAGCCAGAAATATGGTCACTGTCCTCATGACTTACAAAAGCATAATCTAAATACCCCATTCCATAATATTTCAAAGCTGGAAGCAAAACATAACTTCCAATTTTATTGCGCGAACTACTTCCCCCGTCAATCATACAATTTATGCCGTCTGGTAATTTCATTAAAATTCCATCTCCCTGCCCCACATCTAACATAATAAGTTTCATCTCACTATGTTTTTGCACCATCGCTCCAAAGGAAAGAAATCCAAATCCTACTATATAAAAATACAATAATAATCTTCCAAGAAATTTCATTTCTTCTATATGAACTCTACTATATAGAAAAAATAAAATAATCATCATCCCTATTATATAGATTATAATTTCTCTCTCTCCTATACTCCCGAATACCAATTTGGAAAAGGGAAGCTTCGCAGAAAACCTAGCTAAACTTTTATAAATCCATAATATCAAAGAAACGAAAAACGCAAAAACTTTACCAAAAGAAAGTTGTATACTTCCAACTATTCCCGCTAATAGAGCAAATGGCAATAAAATAGACAATAATGGAAGAATAATTAAATTCAGTAAAATTCCGTAAGTTGAAAGCTCATAGTAAAAAAATAGTAAAATAGGATTTGTCACAATCTGAATGGAAATACTAAAAATCAACGATTCCTTTATGGATTTTTTGATTTTGTAGCTTAAACTTTTTGCCTCCTCTTCTTCTTTGTCCAAAAAAATAGTCTGTAAAATCGGAAAAATAAGACCTATCCCGAGTACTGCACCAAAAGATAATAAAAATCCAACATCAAAAAGGCAAAACGGTTCTCGAATAAGTGTCAAAAGTGCCGTAAAATAAACTGCAGACACTAAATCATAACTTCTCCCAATCGTATCTGCTAAAAATGTCATACAAAGCATAATAATTGCACGAAATGCGGAGTGAGAAAATCCCACCACATATCCATAAAACAAAAGAAGACTTGCCGAAAATAAGGCAGAGCTAAAAAAAGAGATGCGATATTTTCGAAGTCTCTTATATAATTTTCTTCCAATAAAGGAAATATGAAGTCCGGATATCGCCAAAATATGACTAATTCCATTCTCTTGGTAGAGCGTTTTTATCTCATCACTAAGTCCATTTTTCTCTCCAATCATAATCGCCGACACAATCCCCGCCTCTTCCTCTGAAAATAAGCTTTCATATATCTTCTCAAGATTTATACGAATTCGTCTCGCTAATTCCCAGATTGGATTATACACTCCATAGATTCTTTTTACCTGTTTACAAAAAAGTGAACCGTAAATTCCTTTTGCTCGATAATATATATAAGAATTAAATTCTCCTGGATTTGTCGGCTCCTTTTGCAGGGAAAATTCGCCATATCCTTCTATTCTCTGTCCCATAAGATACTCACATACTACTCCATATACGATAACCTTTTTTGGTATTTTTTCTTTTTTCTCATCTTTTAAAATAAAAACATCATCTAAAATAAGGGAATTTCCTGATGTCGTTTTCTTTTGCCCTATAATTTTTCCGTTTAAATAAAGTGAAATTTTCTCTTCTTTGCCTATATCCTCATAAAAAGAAGGTAAATTTATCTCACCCTGAAATCGAAAACTCGCTATCAGAGCAAAACTCCAAAATAAAAGAGGAGGATAAAATAATATTTTACATTTTTTTACATATACTGTCTGTAAAAAAAATGTGCCTCCCGCAGTTTCTCCTTTTTGCCTAGAAGCACATTTCTTCTCTTTCCATTTCTTAATACTATAACTTAATAAATCACTGCCTCTACTAGAGTATACTATTATTTCCAGTAAAATAATAAAAAATACTAAAATAGAAGCGATAAATATTGCTCTTCTCACTCCGAGAAGATAGCTTATACTTTCTCCAAAAATCCATCCCACAAAGCAATAGCCAAGTGGTCGTCTCATAAATATTATTCTCCCTGTATTAAATCCAAATTTCTCTCAAAACTCTTATCAAATGTAATATTTTCTCTTATCGTATTTACTTTTTTTCCATTAATTGTAAACTGGACTTTATCTATATTAGGTAAAGCAACAAGAGAATCGACTATAGAATAAATACTAATTTCTCCCACAACATTTTTATAAGGCTCCAAAATTTTAGAATTTAAATCGATATAACAAACTCGATTTTTCGTACTGACTTTCAATACTTTCAAATCTTTTGGAAGAGTCCTATAATATCCCTTCTTCATTGGTCCTTCTATCAAAAGCTCTAATACTTTTTGATCGATTGGAATTTTATTTTCCCTTAGAGTCACCTCGTATGACTTTAATTTTTTTCCTGACTCATCTGTAAAATAAAGTTTCACGATACTATTTATATTTCCATTTTCATCTTGTATCGCATCTACAAAACTTCTCTTCCCCATAGGACCTACTGGATGCTCTTCTATATTTGTTAAAGATTTTCCATTAATTTTAAATTCTACTGTCTCCACTCCAGATACCTCTGTCAGAGTAGATACAACTGCGGACCGAAGTAAAATTTCTTCACAGCTTGTCAGTTTTTCATAACCTAATGCAAAATTAATAATAACATTCGAATCTACAATTGAGATATCTAATACTTTTACGTTTTCTGGAATTGGGGCACGATATTCCATCTCCTTTTGTGGAGTCCCCAGTAATGTTATTAACTCCTTTACTGATTTTTTTCTGTTAGATGGATCAGCAAGTTTATACTTTTTTCGAATAAGTTCTGTGGAATCCGAGTCGATAAAATACGCATAAACACTTCCCTCTGGGAGTTTTTCTGACTTTTTTTCTTTTTCATTTTTATTACAACTTGAAAAGAGGATTGTACAAGATAAAATCAGAATAATACAGTAAAAAACTCTTTTCTTTTTCATTTTTTCTCCATTCTATCTACGTTTCATTCATAGTCCATGCCTAAGAAGGCAGTCAGCTCCTTTAAGATATATAAGTGAGTGGAATTCGAACAGTAAACAGCGTTCCCTCTCCCTCTTTACTATAGAGCTTAACTGCTCCTTTATGCATTAAAATAGCATTTCTCGTAATTGCAAGTCCTAAACCACTTCCACCAGTCTCACGAGACCTTGCTTTATCCACGCGATAAAATCTCTCAAATACTTGTTGCTGACTTTCTTGCGGAATACCGATACCTCCGTCTTCTACTTTTACATAGAAAAACTTATGGTCCGCATTTAAAGAGACGCGAATCCAACCATTATCATAATTATACTTAATCGCATTCTCAATTAAATTAGAAAATGCTAAAGTTAGTTTGACCTCATCAATTTCAGCGTTTACCGGACGAAAAGTCTCAAAAGTAATTTCTATATTTCGCTTTTTGGCAAGTGGTCTAAGACGTTTTAGTATCACCTCAAGCATATCATTTACATTGACACTTTGAATATTTAAATTAGATACCGTCTTATCCATCTTTACAAGCGAGAGTAAATCATTAATAATTTTATTCTCTCTATCAATCTCTTCCACAATATCTGACATAAACTCTTGATAAAGCTCTACAGGAACATTTTCTTGTCCCACAAGAGAATCTGCCAATACTTTGATTGACGTAATCGGCGTCTTTAACTCGTGAGATACATTGGATACAAATTCCTGTCTAGAGTTTTCTAATATCTGCAGTTTATTTAAAATTCCATTGAAACGCTCAATTATCTTTCGAAATTCCGTATATCCAATAATTGGAATCGACTCATCTACATGCCCTGCTGCGATATATTTTAAACTTTTGTCAAGTGTCTTAAAGTCTTTTGTGAAAAATCTCACTAAAATAAAAGCAATTATAATCGTTACAATAAATGCAATCCAACAAAGAATATTTAAAGTAGACCTCGTATACTCTTCCAAGTCATTGATGTCTTTTGTAGAGACATTGACTAGCATAATACCTGATACTATATTATCTTCCTTAATTGGTACAATAATTTCCATATATTGCTTTTCTAGAATTTGAGGAGCTTTCTCCTTGCCATTCATAGCATTCAATACATTTTTAGACATATAATAAAGTCCGTCTAATTGACCATACGTGTCCTTTACAACCCGAAAATCCTTATCAATGATTAAGAGTCGTCCATTTAGCATGGTTACAAATTGCTCTATCTCTGCCTCTAACACTTCGTCATCATCGTCAAACCGAAATCCCGTATTTAAAATCTGGTTTGCCAAAATATTACATTGAACTTGTACGTTATTCTTCGTCTGCTCAATCGTTTTTTTATGATATGTTCTCTCAATACTAAAGCCAAATACAACAACTAATACTGTGGTGAGCACTGTAAAGGCTATAAATAAGGCAAAACTCATGCTAGTGAACAGATTCTTCGCTCTTTGTTTAAAACTAAGCTTGGAAGTAATAACCTACACCCCACTTTGTATGTATATATCTTGGCTCACCTGGATTTATCTCTACTTTTTCACGAAGTCTACGGATATGCACATCCACAGTTCTCACATCACCTGGGTAATCTTTTCCCCAAACGGTATCTAAAAGCTTCTCTCTGCTATATACTTTATTTGGTGATAAAATAAGAAGTTCTAATAAGTCAAACTCTTTCGCTGTTAAATTCACCTCTTTGTGGTTTACAAAAACACGGCGACTGTCGCAGTCTACCTTTAAGAGTCCTAAATCAATGATTCTCTCTTCCTTTTCTTCCTCCACTTTCTTGGAGCTTCTTCTCATAATCGCCTTAATTCTTGCCTTTACCTCCAATATATTAAATGGTTTCGTAATATAATCATCTGCACCATATTCCAATCCTAAAATCTTGTCCATATCGTCGCCTTTTGCTGTTAACATGATAATTGGCATATCGGAAAACTCACGAATCGCTTGACATACCTCAAGCCCAGTTAACTTTGGCAACATTACGTCCAATAAAACAATATCATACTCTGTCTTTTTTGCCATCTCAAGAGCTTCCTCACCGTCATAAGCACATTCCACTTGCAGCCCTTCTTGCAATAGACTAAATCTTAACCCTTTTACAATTAATTTTTCATCATCTACAACTAATACTTTCTTCTTATCCATGGTTTTCACCTCTACTCAAATTTCAAATTCATTCTATATTCTTTCTGAAGCTAGAAGAAATCTCTAGGTTGTAATCTGATCTTTTATTTTAAGAAAAATCCCATCTTTAATTCCTTCTATCTGTTTAATCTCTTCAATATTTTGAAAAGGACCATTTGTCTGTCTGTAGGCAATAATACTATCTGCTTTTGCCTGTCCAATACCTGATATTGTCATTAATTCTTCCCTAGATGCAGTATTAATATTCACCTTTTTTCCTAAACCTTCCATATCAGATATTGGGGATGACCCCTCTTTTTTTACGCTCTCCTCAGAATCTGTTCTTTGTACAGCTGTATTGTGAGCCGTGGCTACTTCTTCTTTTGACATTACGTATATCTGTTCTCCATCTACAACTTGTCTTGCCAAGTTAAGATATGTCATATCCGCTTCTTTTGTGAAACCTCCTGCCAAATCTACAGCGTCATTCACTCTCTTTCCAGCCTCTAATGAGTATACACCAGGATTTCTTACTTGTCCACATATATATACGTACAAAATTTCACTCTTTTGTCCTGTTGAGCTTGCTTCCTCTTTTGTCACATTCTCTTTTTCCTCTATCGTAGTACTCTTTTTTTCTTCTTCTACTTGAAAATGTACTTCTTCTTTTTCTAATAGCGAGCAAGAAGTACAAAAAACACCCGCCATACAGTATACTAGAAGCATTTTTCTAAAAAGTATTTTATTTTTTTTCTTAAAGTGCAATAATCTCTCCTTCTATTATACTTTAGAATCCCTCTGTTTTATTCTAACGAATAATTTTATTCCTTGCAAGTCTTTTTTCCTTTCGAAATCCTTAACTGCAAAACTTCCATCAAATCATTATCTAAGGAGTAAATCCTATCAGGTAATGATAAAAGGACTATATGTATCTGTCATATAGTCCCTTTTCTTCTTGATTTTTCCTCTCCTATATCATTCTTATGCAGATATAGGTGTCATTTATGCCATCGCTTTTTTCAATTTTTCAATCATCTCATCAATATGTTCTTCTGTAATAATCAGAGGAGGAACAAAACGTATTACATTTCCACCAGCAGAAATTAAAATTAATCCTTCTTCTAATATCGCTTTTTTTACAATGGCTCCAACTGGCTTATCCTCACAAAATTCTAATCCTTGCATCAAGCCCAGTCCTCTATGTGCCTTAATACAATCATATTCCTCAAGAAGTTCTTCCAGTTTTTTTGATAAATATGCTCCTACTTTATTAACATGATCTACAAGATTCATCTCTTCAAATAAATCAAATACTTTAGATACTGCTGCACAGGCAAAAGGATTTCCTCCGTATGTTGTGCCATGATCTCCAGGAACTAATACTTTAGACACCTTCTTTGACGCAACAAATGCTCCAACTGGAACACCACAGCCTAGTGCCTTTGCGAGAGCTAAGACATCTGGCTTTATACCATATAAATCATGTGCATACAAAGCTCCGCATCTTCCCATACCGCACTGAACTTCATCAAATATAAGAACAATATCTTTCTCATCACAAATCGCACGAAGTTCCTCTAAAAATTCCTTATCTGCTGGGTAAATTCCACCCTCTCCTTGTACTACCTCACAGATAATTCCGCAAGTCTTATCTGTAATTTTAGACTTTACATCTTCAATATTATTAAATTCAGCAAATACAGCCTGACATCCCTCTGGGACAAATCCTTCTTGATAATGTTTATTTCCTGTCACTGAGAGTGCTCCCTGACTTCTTCCATGAAAAGAATGATTCATAGAAATAAATTCATATTCTTTCTTTGGATTTTTCATATAGGCATATTTTCTGGCTACTTTTAAAGCTCCCTCAATCGCCTCAGTTCCACTATTTGTAAAGAATACTTTATCCATTTTCGATGTTTTTATAATTTTTTCAGCCGCCTCAATCACTGGAATATTATAGTATAAATTAGAAGTATGAATCAACTTATCAATCTGGTCTTTTAACGCCTGATTATAAGCTTCATTTCCATATCCAAGTGCAAATACTGCAATACCTGCTCCAAAATCTAAATATTTTTTTCCTTCTGTATCATAGAGATAGACACCTTCTCCTTTCTCTAATACAACAGGGAAACGATTATATGTTTTCATAATCACAGCTTCTGCTCTGTTCATTAATTCGTTCATTGTGCTATTTCCTTTCTTGTATCTGCTCTGACAATCTTCGAACCTCACTCCTCCGTGCTCATCCATCCTAGCTCGGCAAATATCAAGATAGAACCAAACAAGTTTGGTCTATCTTGCTGCTTG
>JBJEOA010000059.1:9506-91500 GCA_051880475.1 Lachnospiraceae bacterium
TAGCTCGGCAAATATCAAGATAGAACCAAACAAGTTTGGTCTATCTTGCTGCTTGCCGAGGCTTTCACTTGCTAGAATAGTGGCTCTTTTAGGATGGCTGTACCGATACCTTTTTGTGTGAAGAACTCAAGAAGTAAACAATGTTCCATTCTTCCGTCTAGAATATGGACACGAGATACTCCATTTTCAATCGCCTCAACACAGTTATTTAATTTTGGCAACATACCACCGCCAACAACGCCTTTATCAATAAAATCCTTTGCCTGATCTAAATCCATCTCAGAAATTAACGTTGATTTATCAGATGGGTCGATAAATACTCCCTCAATATCCGTCAAGAATACTAATTTCTCTGCATTAATTGCCTTTGCAATTCCACAGGCAGCATCATCTGCATTAATATTATATGTATCGTAATTATCATCTAAACCAATTGGCGCGATAACTGGAACGAAGTCGCTCTCAATTAAGCTATCCAATAATTTAACATTTACACCTTTTACATTTCCTACGTATCCGATATCTCTGCCATCTGCATATTTTTTCTCCACACGGAGCATTCCAGCATCTTTACCACAAAGACCAACCGCCTGTACACCAATCTTTTCCATCATTCCGACAAGCTGTTTATTTACTTTATATAAAACCATCTCCGCAATATCCATTGTCTCTTTATCTGTGACGCGAAGACCATTGACAAATTCTGGCTCTTTTCCACTTAAGCGAACCCATTTACTAATCTCTTTTCCGCCGCCATGCACGATAATTGGCTTTAATCCAATTAATTTAAGTAATGCCACATCCTTAATAACATTATATTTTAATTGTTCATCAAGCATTGCACTTCCGCCGTATTTTACGACAATCTTTGTTCCATTAAATTTTCTAATATATGGAAGAGCCTCGACTAAAGTATTGGCTTTTAATACTACTTCCTCGATATTTCCTGTTTCTAACATTCTTTTCTCCTTCTTAAATCTTAGATTTTTTCTTTCCTTTTTGGAATGATACAAAACTTCTATATTAAAATGAAAAATTTTGTAAAGCTATCTCACCGCTTGTCTAAGAGCGATAATCCGCATTAATTTTAACATAATCGTATGTTAAATCACAACCCCAAGCTGTCGCCATCTGGTCTCCTTCATGCACATTGACTTTACATATTACTGGATTACAAGAAAGAATCTTTGTAGCTTCCTCCTCGCTATAATCTGTCGCAATTCCATCTTTTACAATTTGAAGTACTCCGTATTCACTCTCTAAAATAATATCAACCTTTTGCGGGTCAAAATCCACCCCTGAGTATCCCATCGCACAAAGAATTCTTCCCCAGTTTGCATCTTTTCCATATACTGCTGCCTTTGTAAGGCTTGAAGTGATAATGGATTTACTCATTATCTTCGCTTCTTCCTTTGTCTTAAGACCGTGAGCTTGTGCCTCAAATAATTTTGTACATCCCTCGCCGTCTCCCGCAATATTTTTAGCCAACTCTTCATTTACCTCATGGAGAGCCTTACAAAATACTGCATAATCATCGTTTTCTTCTGCAATTAACGGATTTCCGGCAAGACCGTTTGCCAACACAAATACAGTATCATTCGTAGAAGTATCTCCATCTACTGACACCATATTATAAGTATCTTCCACATCTGCCTTTAATGCTTTTTGAAGCAATTCTTTCGTAATTGCCACATCACTCACAATAAATCCAAGCATTGTTCCCATATTTGGATGAATCATGCCAGAACCTTTACACATACCAGCAATCACAGCTTTTGTTCCGTCTGAAAATGTTACCTCAACAGCCGCCTCTTTTTTATGGGTATCTGTTGTCAAGATTGCCTGTGCAGCGTCGATACCTGACTGTCTATCCTCTTTCACACAATCACAGAGCAATTTCACTCCATTTTTAATCGTATCCATCGGAAGCTGTGCTCCAATCACACCTGTTGAACTGACTAAGACTTCTTCTTTTTGACAACCTAATCCATCAGCTGCTGCTTTTGCCGTCATTTCAACATTTTTCATTCCCTCGTCTCCGGTACAGGCATTTGCTATACCACTATTTACAACAATTGCTCTTACTGTCTCTTGCTGCTCCACTCTCTTCTTTCCCCAAAGTACAGGAGCTGCCTTTACTACATTTTTTGTAAATGTTCCACCAAACACTGCTGGCACTTCACTAACAATCATTGCCATATCTTTATTTGTCTTTCCCGCCTTAATCCCCGCGCGAAGACCTGCCGCTTTATATCCTTTTGGAGTTGTCACTCCGCCTTCGATTTTTTTTATCATATTTTTCTCCTTCTAAAGATTCTCTTTGAGTATTCTATATTTTGAGTGCTCTATCTTTTTTATGGAAACATTGGAACCATCATGAGTCCTTCTGTCTCCTCAAGTCCAAACATAATATTCATATTTTGCACTGCCTGTCCAGCAGCACCTTTTACTAGATTATCCATTGCTCCCATCATAATAAGACGTTTTGTTCTAGGATCAATTACAGCATTCACATCTACATAATTACTTCCCTCAACCCATCTTGTTTCTGGAGCCTGTGCACCGTCTAACACACGGACAAAAGCCTCTTTATCATAATATTTTTTATAAATTGCCTTTACTTCCTCAATTGTCACATCTTTTTTCAGATTTGCATACGCTGTAATTAAAATTCCTCGATTCATTGGAATTAAATGTGGAGTAAAGTTTAGAGTAACTTGCTCTCCTGACGCATAAGATAACTGTTCTTCAATCTCTGGAGTATGTCTATGTGTCGTCACACCGTAAGCTTTAATATTTTCATTTACCTCACAATAGAGATTGGCAACCTTCGCTCCTCTTCCTGCACCTGAGGTTCCAGATTTCGCATCAATAATTAATGTACTCATATCAATAATGCCTTCTTTTGCCATTGGGTAAATAGATAATGTAGAACAAGTTGGATAACATCCTGGATTTGCAAGCAATCTCGCATTCTTAATCTGTTCTCTATTTACCTCACAAAGACCATATACAGCCTCGGCAATTAAATCTTTACTCTTATGTTCAATTTGATACCATTTTTCATAAATATTCACATCTTTAATACGAAAATCTGCGCTTAAATCAATGACCTTTACCTGCTCTAAAATTTCTTTATTTATGCAAGATGCGCAAAATCCCTGTGGAGTTGCTGTAAAGATAACATCTACTCTTTTTGCTAATTCTGCGATATTATCATCTAAACATTCGTCTTCCACAATCTCAAATAAATTACGAAATACATCATAATATTTTTTTCCGATATAACTTCTTGAGCCATACCATACAATTTCTACTTCTTTATGTGCTAACAGAATCCTTACCAATTCCTGACCGGCATAGCCAGTTGCACCGATAATTCCTGCTTTTATCATGTTTATTACCAACCTTTCATTCTTGAATACACCTGCAAAAGCAGGCATATTAGTTTACCAAATATTTTGCCTCATTTCAACATTTTTGTCAAAACTTTTATTGCAATTTTATATAACGCTCATAATTATACATCTTCTTTGTATTTTATGCAACTAAAAATTAACATTTCTTTTCTTCCTCTCTTTTCAGTATTTTATTCTCATTTTTCAAAACTTCCTTACATTCAGCATTTTTTCTTGATTTTTTCACATAATTAATATTTTTTCATTTTTTTGTTTTTATATTCAATCATAATTTTTTTTAAAAATTTGAAAAAATTTCAAAAAAGGGGTTGCATAATATTCATTAATGACGTATATTTATCATGTCAACGAAATGAACAACAAAAAATACCCCAAAGGGATTTTTATAGAAAATGGATTTATTTATTAAAGGAGGACTTTTTTATGAAAGATAAAGTAATTTTAGCATACTCAGGAGGTCTTGATACAACTGCTATCATTCCTTGGTTAAAAGAAAATTATAATTATGATGTTGTCTGCGTTTGTATCGATGTTGGACAAGAGAGTGAATTAGATGGATTAGAGGAGAGAGCTGCTCTTTCTGGTGCTTCTAAATTATATATCGAAGATGTCGTAGATGAGTTTGTTGATGAATATGTCATCCCAACTGTTCAGGCAAACGCAGTTTACGAGAATAAATATTTATTAGGTACCTCTTTCGCAAGACCTGTTATCGCAAAACGCCTTGTTGAAATCGCTAGAAAAGAGGGTGCTGTTGCAATTTGCCACGGTGCTACTGGAAAAGGAAATGACCAGGTTCGTTTTGAGTTATCTATTAAAGCTCTCGCTCCTGATATCAAAATCATCGCTCCATGGAGATGTAATGAGACATGGAAGATGCAATCTCGTGAAGACGAAATTCAGTATTGTAAAGAACATGGAATCGACCTTCCATTTTCCGCTGATAATAGCTATAGCCGTGACCGTAACTTATGGCATATTAGCCATGAGGGATTAGAGCTTGAAGACCCAGCTAACGAGCCAAACTTTGATCATCTCTTAGTTTTAGGTGTTACTCCAGAAAAAGCTCCAGAAGAGGGAGAGTATGTAACACTTACTTTTGAGAAGGGCGTTCCTACAGCCGTAAACGGAGAGAAGATGAAAGCTTCTGATATTATCCGTACATTAAATAAATTAGGCGGAAAACATGGTATTGGTATCATCGATATCGTTGAAAACCGTGTTGTTGGTATGAAATCTCGTGGTGTATATGAAACTCCAGGTGGAACTATCCTTATGGAAGCTCACACTCAGTTAGAAGAGCTTATTTTAGACCGCCAGACACTTTCTTACAAAAAATTAGTTGCTAACGAATTTGCTAATCTTGTATATGAAGGAAAATGGTTCACACCTCTTCGCGAGGCTCTTCAAGCTTTTGTTGAGAAAACTCAAGAGCGTGTAACAGGTGAAGTTAAGTTTAAACTTTATAAAGGAAATATCATCAAAGCTGGAACTACTTCTCCATATTCCTTATACAGCGAGTCTTTAGCAAGCTTTACAACTGGAGAACTTTATGACCATCACGATGCAGAAGGCTTTATCAACCTCTTTGGTCTTTCTATGAAAGTTCGCGCATTAAAAGATATGCATTTAGCTGAATAATTTACATAAAAAATAAAAAGGATTGATTTTAGTAGTACCCCAAAAACTTAGATGAAAAAATCTAAATTTTTGGGGACTACCTTCATCTCAATCCTTTTTATTTTGTCTTCTCACTAATATGCTTTCTACCACAAATAATAAAATTGACAAGAAATAACTTATATGAAAAAAGGATAATTGCTGACTTTTTACTGGATTATAAGGTTTTATCCAAAAACATACATTCTCTTCGCTATAATTATTCGCTCTATCTTTTGCTTTTAATTTTAATTCCCATTTTCCATAATTTTCCACTTTAAAAACAACGGTATCTTTTTCATTCTTTATTTCTCGTCCGTTTAATTGTATCGATAAAATTTGATCAGAGGAATCTTTTAGAGATATCTCTATCTCCCTTTGACTATAGTAAATTCCTCCATCTTGAACTCCTTTTATCTTCCATTCTGGTTTTTCTCTATCTAAAACAAAACGAAGCGGGGGCATCTTATTTATATTCCCTGCGCAGTCTCTCACCGTTAATACTATATTCTTTCTTCCGTCTCTCCATATATCTTGATTACTAGAATTTAGCGTAATCTGCTTATTCTTATATTCATACTGAATATTTTTTCCATTTACTAAGCAAGATAAAATAGAAACGTTTTTTTGATTTTGAAGGAATATTTTTATATCGGGAATATAATTCATATACGGCTTTATATCTGAATATACTTTAAATCTTGTTCCCGTCTGATTTAAAAAGAAATATAATACTTTTCTTTCTTCATTTCCATATTTATCTTTAGCAATCGCTTCTATCTCGTATTTTCCATCTTGATTGATATTATAAAATTCCACTTCTATCTTGCCGACATACTCTCTTTTATAAGTCGCCTCTATCTTTTTTGTCCTCTCTTTGAGAAAAACGGTACTTTTTTCAAAATCTAAATTTTCATCTTCCAATTTTACAACGATAGAAACTGCCTCCCTCTGATTCATATATGGTTTTACGCCTTCTATCTTGATAACTGGTTTTTTCTTATCCTCTGTCTGATTCTCTTGTCCTACGCTATCTACTATCTGTTTATCGATATTATCTTCGTCTATCTTTCTTTCTCTTTCTAAGGTCCCAATATTCTCTTCAAAAATTTCTATCTCTTTTGCATTTCTTCTTTCTGTTTCCTGTCTTTCAAACTCACTGTCTTCTTCTGTTTTTGTCTTTCCACTAGAAACAGTTTGTTCTACTACTGTTGTCTCATTTCCCTCCTCATCTATAGCCCACGCCAACACAGTCACAGCACCAAACGGATTAAAATAAAATATACTTCTATATTGTCCCTCGTCTTCCTCACTTGGCGACTCCTCCTGCCAAAAGCTTTTTCTCGTTATCGTTCTCTCTTCTTCTTGCTCACAGGCAACTTCACAGTGTATTATTGTAATCGGAATGGAACTTTGAATAACTATTTTTATTTCCATCGGATGATTCGCATCTCCATCCCAAATGACTTTCTCTATTACAGGCTGCCTAAAATCTGCTGCCTTTCCATCTAGCTTTATGAAGATTAATAAACTTATACAGCATATCCCGAAAATGCTCTTTATATAGACTCGATTAGGAAACCTCCATCTTCTCTTTTCCTTGCGTTCTCTCCACAATTTCTTCCTCCAGTAAGAAAAACTTTTCACTTTGTTCTACCCTAAGCATCGACGCCTCTTCATAAATAAACTTTGCTTTTTTCAAATCTTCTTCAATATGTAAAAGGAAAAGACCATACTCACTATAAAGCTCTACATCCTTTGGGTATAATTCTATCAATACCTCCATCTCTTCTCTCAATTTCTTTATCTTACTTTGTCTCTCTGTCGGAGTAACCCACTCATTCTCCAACATAATCCTTGTCAAAAAAAGTTCCTTTTTCTTCCACTCTAATTGTTCCTCGTATGTTGTTAAATATTGTAATTGCTCTACACATGCTATCTGCATCTTGACATACTCGCTCTCCTCTTCTTTTCCTAGATTCTCCTCCATCTTCATCCAATAAGACAGTGTATTTTCATAAAATATCTTTTTTTCCTCTCTTAAGTTTTTCCCCTTCTTTTCTAGATATTCTATCTCCCTTTTCGTTTTTTCAGCCTGCACTGCCCACTCAGTTTTTATCATTGAAAAATCTTCTATCTGCTCATAAAATTTCATGAAAGAGAGTCTTCCCTCCAAACATAATCTTGATATAGGTAAACGGTCTAAATAAGTAGAAATTTCAAAAAGTAATATTTTTGTATCTTTCTCTTTCCCTGTGCAGATTCCGCTTTTTTGAAGCAATTTCTTATATTGTTTGGCTATCGTAAAATCAGAATAATCTAAATACTGTTCTATCTCCCTCTCTGTGATATCGATATCTTGTCCTAGGAGAAATAGCTGAGTGTAGGACTTTCCGACGAAGAAAAAAATATCTTCACCCTTTTCTTCTTTTTTATTCTCTTTTTTCATTTCTCCTATGTCTAACCGTCTCGACAGCCAAGCAAGTGCCCTTCTCTCTTCTTGTACCCCTCTCTCGATAGCATATCTTAATATTCTATCATAAATTTTATCATCCCCTCTTTTTTTTACATCCTCTCCCTCCTCTATATATTCTATAATTTTCCCCGTATCCCACCCTTGCTCTATCTTCTTATCTAACTCTCGCATTTGCTGCTCGCAAATCGCTTGCTCGCTTTGCTCTCTTTGTCTATCCCAAAACAACTTGCTAAAAAAGAAGATTGCTAATCCTAAAATCAAAATTACTCTCTTAATTCTTTGTTTTTTTCTCTCTCTCGCCTTTTTTAATGCCTTCCATATCTCTTTTACGGAATCGTATCTCTTCTCCCTCTGTTTAGCGATACATTTTCTAATAATCCGTACAAGCTCCCTCTCTCGACAATCCTCTAACTTATCTTCTCCTCCCAAAAAAATACAAAGTACTCTTCCTATTGCATAAATATCCGTTCTCTTATCTGTCTGCCCCATATTTCCAAATTGCTCTGGAGCTGCAAATCCTCTTGTTCCAAGAAGTATCGTATCTTCCCTTTGTCCCTCCTTATATTCTCTTGCTGCTCCAAAATCTACTAAAACTAGTTTTCCATCTTTTGATAAAATGAGATTGTCTGGCTTTAAATCCCGATAAATAATCGCAGGAACTCTGCTATGCAAATACAAAAACATCTCACAAATCTGAGTTGCAAAAGAATATACCTCCTGCATACTTAGACTTCTCTCTTTTAGAACCTCACTTAAATTCTCTCCCTCCATATAAGTTATAATAAGAAAAGAAAAATGACCTCTCCTTCCCTCATCTATCACGGTGGGAAACTGTTCACAAGAGAGCTTTCTTAAAATATAACTTTCCTGCCTCGCTGTCATCTCCCGCTCATATTCCTTAACAGCAACCTCACACTGTCCTATCTTGTCCCAAGCCAAATAGACAATCCCACTTCCCCCTCGTCCAATCTGCCTCTTCTCTTCATAACGTTCCTTCCAAATGAGTCCCATCTTTATCTAATGTCCCCTCTGCTCACCACTCTTATGTAATTAGATATATTTTCTTTATTTTCCAATATTATACATTTTTTACTTTTTCTTGTCAATTGTTTTTTCATTTTTATCTGAATATTTTTTTCTTACCCGCTTATACTAAAGAAGACAGTAGCATATAGAGAAAATCAAATGCAAAGGAGAAAAAAATGAGTCAATCCTACACATTTATAAAATATTTATTTTTATTTTTTACGGGTGGTATTGGATACTATTATCTAGAAATTTGGTATCGAGGTAGTTCTCATTATTCTATGCTTATCTGTGGAGGTCTTTGTTTTCTCTTAGTCGGAGGGCTTAATGAGCAACATTATTTTAGCTTTTCTTTTCTTCAACAAATGTTACTTGGCTCCATTATTATCACGACATTAGAGCTTTTTACGGGAATTTTAGTCAACCGAATTCTCCATTTAAATGTATGGAATTATGAGGAACTTCCCTTTAATTTTTTAGGACAAATTTGTCTTTCCTACTCTACTCTCTGGTTTTTTCTTTCCGCAATTATTATTGTTTTAGATGATTTCCTACGCTTTCTCCTTTTTTTAGAAGCACCTCCCACCTATTTTTTTAGATAGGATTGGAAGTCTAGCCTTGCCAATTCCTCTTATTTCGTGTATGATACCTTATGAAACAATAAAGTTATTTTCACCCAAAGAGCATAAAATATGCTCTGCAAATATAACTTACGAAAAAGTATAATTATAATATAGAAAGGTTAGGTATAAATTATGGCACAATTATGGGGTGGTCGTTTTACAAAAGAAACGGACCAGCTTGTTTATCGTTTTAATGCATCTATTACATTTGACCAAAAATTACTCAATCAAGATATCAGAGGAAGCATTGCTCACGTTACGATGCTCGCGTCTGTCGGTATTTTAACAGAAGAAGAAAAATATGCTATTATTGGCGGTTTAGAAGGAATTTTAGCAGACGTAGAGAATGGAGTCCTCACTATTACAGAAAAATATGAGGATGTTCACAGTTTTGTGGAGGCAAACTTAATTGACCGAATCGGAGATGTCGGAAAAAAACTTCACACAGGAAGAAGTAGAAACGACCAAGTTGCCCTTGATATGAAACTTTATGTAAGGGATGAAATTACACAGTTAAAAGAACTTCTCGCTACTTTGATGAATACTCTTCATAGTATTATGAAAGACAATATTGACACCTTTATGCCAGGCTTTACTCATCTTCAAAAAGCTCAGCCTTTGACACTCGCCCATCATATTGGTGCATATATGGAAATGTTTAAAAGAGATTATAGCCGACTTTGTGATATTTATAAGAGAATGAATTTTTGTCCTCTTGGCGCTGGTGCACTCGCTGGTACTACTTATCCTCTTGACCGCAATCAGACAGCGGCTCTTCTTGGATTTGACGGACCAACTCTAAATAGTATGGATTCTGTATCAGACCGAGACTATATTATCGAACTTTTAGATGCACTTTGTCTCATTATGATGCATTTATCTCGTTTTTGTGAGGAAATCATTATCTGGAATACAAATGAATATCAATTTGTTGAGATTGACGATACATATAGCACGGGAAGCAGCATTATGCCACAAAAGAAAAACCCTGATATCGCAGAGTTAATTCGCGGAAAAACAGGTCGAGTTTACGGTGCACTTATTTCTATGCTCACTACTATGAAAGGAATTCCTCTGGCATATAATAAAGATATGCAAGAAGATAAGGAATTTACTTTTGATGCAATTGACACAGCAAAAGGATGTATTCTCTTATTTAATGGTATGATGGAATCTATGTCCTTTAAAAAAGATCGTATGAAAGCAAGTGCAGCAAATGGATTTACAAACGCCACAGATGCAGCAGACTATTTAGTAAATAAAGGAATTCCTTTCCGTGACGCACACGGTATTGTAGGACAGCTCGTTCTCTTTTGTATCGACAAAGGAATTTCTCTCGATGAAATGACTTTAGAACAATATAAATCAATTCATCCTATATTTGAGGAAGATATATATGATGCCATCGCTATTAAAACTTGTGTAGAAAAACGAAATACAATTGGCGCTCCTGGACAAGAAGCGATGAAAAAAGTTATCGCTATTAACGAGGAATATCTTTCCTCCTTATAAAAATTTAATAGAAATGGAGGGATTATTATGGCTTTTGACGGCTTTGTCATCTCCAACATAGTCCACGAACTAAAAACATCTCTATGCGGAGGAAGAATTTATAAAATTTATCAGCCAGAGACAGATGAAATTATTCTTATAGTGAAAAACAAACCAGAAACTCACCGATTATTTCTCTCTGCCGACGCTAGTCTTCCTCTCATATATTTGACAACAAAAAATAAGACAAATCCAATGCAGGCACCAAATTTTTGTATGCTTCTTAGAAAGCATATCCTAAATGGCCGCATTATTGATATTAAACAGCCAGGACTTGAACGTATTATTGAGATTGATATTGAACATTTAAATGAACTTGGCGATATCTGTATGAAGAAATTAATCATCGAGATTATGGGAAAACATAGTAATATCATTTTTACTAACAGCGAAAATATGATTTTAGACAGTATTAAACATATTTCCAGCCAAGTAAGTTCTGTTCGAGAAGTACTTCCAGGTCGCACTTATGTACTTCCTCCAAGTCAGGAAAAAGAAAATCCTCTCTCTTTTTCTTATGATTACTTGAAAAATATTGTAATGCAAAAACCGCTTCCCGTTGGAAAAGCAATTTATACATCTTTTACTGGAGTCAGCCCACTTTTGGCAAATGAAATTTGTCACCGTGCTAATATCGATGCTTCTGATTCAACGCAGTCACTAAAAGAAGAAAAAAAGGAAGAAATTTATGAGATTATGAATGATTTTTCTCACCTTGTATTAGAACATAAATATCGTCCAAATATCGTTTATAACGGGGCGACTCCCGTTGAGTTTTCTTGTTTTTATTTAAGTTGCTATGAAGACATGGAAGAAAAGGAATTTACTTCTATATCTGAAGTTTTAGAAAATTATTACGCAAAGAAAAATCAACTTACTCTTATCCGACAAAAGTCTGCGGATCTTCGAAAAATCGTATCCACAGCACTTGAGAGAACAAGCAAAAAATACGACTTACAGCTTACCCAATTAAAATCTACCGAAAAGCGTGATAAATATAAAATTTATGGAGAGCTACTAAATGTATACGGATATAATTTAGAGGAAGGTTCCGATAAACTTACTTGTCTTAATTATTATACAAATGAAGAAATTACAATTCCTCTTGATAAGACGTTAAGTGCTCAAGAGAATTCTCAAAAATACTTTGCCCGCTACAATAAGCTAAAGAGAACCTATGAGGCACTCTCTACTTTAACCTTAGAGACAAAGTCAGAACTTGAACATCTAGAATCTATTATGACTTCCCTTGATATTGCTCTAGAGCAAGAAGATTTAGTTCAATTAAAAGAAGAGCTTATTCAGTATGGTTATATTAAAAAAAGAGGAAGAAATAAAAAAAGAGAAAAGATTACAAGCAAACCTTTTCACTATATTTCATCAGATGGCTTTCATATGTATGTCGGCAAAAATAATTTCCAAAACGAAGAGCTTACTTTTAAGTTTGCAAACGGAAAAGATATGTGGTTCCACGCAAAAGGAATGGCAGGCTCTCACGTAATTGTAAAACTAGAAAAAGCTTCCGAGCTTCCAGACCGCACTTACGAAGAAGCCGGCAGACTCGCCGCCTACTACTCAAAAGGCAGACAAGCTCCAAAAGTAGAAATTGACTATACAGAGCGAAAAAATTTAAAAAAACCACCAAATGCAAAACCTGGTTTTGTTATTTATCATACAAACTATTCTCTGCTCATCGAGCCAGATATATCAAATATCCAACTAATAGACTAGAGCTACGAAGAAAACTATATTCTTCACACTATGAAGTTTGTTACTCTCAGGAAGAACGTGCGATGGTCTATGAAGGGAATTATATTCTTTACACTATAATTTAATATTGCAGATTCCATAATACAGCAACAGGTGAAAACACCTCTTCTTGACAAACAATAGCAAGGCTTCCAAAGATTTTACCTGCACTAGCTTGTTCAATAAAGTCCCTGTCAAGCGACGAAGTGAATTGAGCTTGCTCAAATTTGCTTCGTCATTTGACAGACTAAGCAACATGAGTACGTAGAGCAATAGCTCGAAGTACGAATGTTGGTGCGATTGTGAAAACACGAAGTGTGGAGCAATCGGACTTTATTGATTGGATTGGAGCGAAGCGAGTTCGCGGGAGCAGCATAAATAGGCGTGCGGGTAAAATTTGGAAACGCAGCGTGTTTGAAAAGAAGAGGTAGTTTCACCCGTTGCGTCTGTCATCTATCATTAATTTACGATTAATATACTCTATTTCCCTAGTTCACTTTCACATCTCCCCTTTTTCATCATAACCTCTAATTTCGTCATAAAGGAAATCTCACTCTCTAATAATTCCTCATATAAAAGCTTAGCTTTTTTATACTCTTTATTTTCATAATAATTATCTGCCATAGATTTTTTTATTTCTAAAACTCTTTCCATCTCTCCTGCACTTTCATAGTACAAAATCGCATTTTCATAGTCACCAACTTCGTAATATTGCTCCGCTAATTTTACCTGTGCCATATGTATTCCTGAAGTATGTCCTATTTTTTTATACCAATTTATCGCTTCTTCGTATTTCCCCTCATTATAACAAGAAAATGCCATTGCATTTACAGCTTTATGATAGCTTTCTCTATCTCCTATCTCTTCATAATATTTCGCTGCTTCCTCATATTCTTTATTTTCATAATGCTCATCTGCTGCCTCTTTTTGTATATTCAAAATTTTCTCATGATTTCCTGAAAATTGATACCATTTCATCGCATTCTCATAGTCTTTATTCTTATAATACTGACTTGCTATTTCATCTATTCGCTCTAAGTCCATCTGTTCTATCATTGACTCATAATATTTTGCAGCCTCATCATACTTACCACAATCATAATAATAATCTGCAATCGCTCGATTTGACATATTACTATATTCTTCCTGTCTAAGTTTCTTTCCAACAATTGCTGCTTTGTCGTAAAAAAATATTGCTTCCTCATACTTTTGTTGATTATAAAGTTGCTGAGCTAGAGAATATAAAATATGCGGTGATTGCATCATTCCAAATATAAATACAAATAAAAAGGAAAAAATACAAAACATACTAAGCCCCTTTTTTTTCTTTTCCTCCCTGTTTTTTTCTTTCTTTTTTCCATGTTCTTCTTTTTCTAGACGCTCAAAAACAGCCAATACTGGTGTAGTTTTTGCTTCTTCATCGCTTTTAGCCTCATACGAAGAGAAAATATCATTTTTTCTGCTCATATCATTTACATATGTATTTTTTGTACCTTTCATAGTATTTTCTTCCCTTTCACATAAATCCGTTTATTTTTTCTTATCGTCTATAATCCGTTTTTACTATAATACAAAATTTTCTCTTTTTCTAGTATATCAATTTCAAAAAATTTTCCTTCAAAAAAATAGAGGACGATTTTTTATCAAAACCGTCCTCTATCTTCATTTTATAAAAATCAACCAGAAAACCTCTGTCTTTATTCTGTAGGTAATTTACATAATTATTTACTCGCCAATGATGTTTTCATATAAATCTTCATAAACCTTAGCAGAGCGCTCCCATGAGAAATCTGCCTCCATGCCACGTTTTACAATCTGCATCCACTCTTTTTTATGCTCTTTAAATACAGATTTCGCATAGTTAATTGTATAGAGCATATCATGTGCATTATAATTCGTAAAGCTAAATCCTGTACCAGTATTTTCATACTCATTATATGGCTGTACAGTATCTTTTAATCCTCCTGTCTCACGAACAATTGGAACAGTACCATAGCGAAGTGCCATTAACTGGCAAAGACCACATGGCTCAAAATTCGATGGCATTAAAATGGCATCTGCACCTGCATAAATACGTTTTGACAACTCATCTGAGTAGCAAATATTAGCAGATACAATATTAGGATATTTATATGCATAATAACGGAACATATTCTCATATCTAGAATCACCTGTTCCAATTACAACAAACTGCATATCATCACAGCAAATTTCGTCCATTACACAGTCAATTAAGTCAAAGCCTTTTTGGTCTGTCAATCTAGAGATAATACCGATAACAAATTTATCTGGATCTTCTGGAAGTCCTAATTGTTTTTGAAGATGTAATTTATTTTTCACTTTCTCTGTGTCTACATTATCAATAGAGTAAGGAGCAACAATCTGAGCGTCTGTAGCTGGATTATAGATATCATAATCGATACCATTTACAATACCACTAAGTTCATGGCTTCTTGCTCTTAAAAGACCATCTAGTCTCTCACCATAGTATGGCATCTGAATTTCTAAAGCATACGTATCACTTACTGTTGTGATATGATCTGCATATACTAAACCACCCTTTAGCATATTTCCGCCACCATAACATTCTAGCTTATCTGCCGTAATTAAGTCATATGGAAGTCCAGCGATATCTCTCAATTCTTCTGGACCTGTCACTCCTTGGAATCTTAAATTATGAATTGTCATAATAGATTTAATTCCCTGATAGAATGGATTATCCGCAAAGATTGTCTTTAAATATACTGGAACAAGTCCTGACTGCCAATCATGACAGTGAATAAGATCTGGGCGAAATCCAATTGTTGGCAAAATAGAGAGAGCTGCTTTACAAAAATAACTAAATTTCTCAACATCTGCGTAAATAGATGTATAAGGAGCATCCCCCCAGAAATACTCTTCATTATCAATAAAATAAAATGTAATTCCGTCATATACATACTGCATAATTCCAACATATTTTGTACGCCAAGCTAATTCCATATAGAAATGGTCTACATACTGCATTCCCTCTTTAAACTCAGGTTTGATACATGCATAGTTTGGCAACACTACTCTGACATCGTATTTTTCTTTATCAAATCTCTTTGGAAGTGTTCCAACAACATCTGCTAATCCTCCTGTCTTAATAAAAGGCACGCCCTCTGACGCAATAAAAAGTATATTTTTCATAATTACCCTCCGTATTGTAAAAATTATCACATTATGTCAGTATTATATCACAAAATATACTTTTTTCAAAACTATTTTATATATATTTCTTATGTTTTTTCTTAATTTCATATAATTTTTTTAATATTCTTCGCTAAATATTTTTCATTCTATTCTAAATCTTTATTCTTTTTGCTACACCCTAAAAATCCTTACTCTTTTATGTATGTGTCAAGCTTCTCTATTCATATTCAAAACTCGCCCCTCCACAAACAAAACATACCCTCATTAAATTATTTTTTCCCACTCTATACCGTCTTTTATACATGAATACGATATTCTAGTCTCAATTTATCCGCGATCAACGCAATAAATTCAGAATTTGTTGGTTTCCCCCTTCCAGCACTAATTGTATAACCAAACATTTCCTCGAGCACATCTATTTTTCCTTTATTCCACGCCACTTCAATCGCATGCCGAATTGCTCTTTCCACACTGCTTGATGTCGTTTTATACTTTTTAGCTATCGTTGGATAAAGCAGCTTTGTAATATAATTTAACATTTTAATATCTTGAATAGTCATAATAATGCCATCTCTTATATATTGATACCCTTTTATATGAGCAGGTATGCCAATTTCTCGAATAATTTCTGTAATATCGGCTTCGATTTGACTCATTCTCTCATCTTCCATTTCAGATTCTTCCCCTAATTTTGCTGGATAAAAAAACTTTTGTTCGATTTTGCCGTGTCTCATTGCAATTTGCAAAATTCGATTATAAATATTTTCTATATTATATGGTTTTAAAATAAAATAGTCTGCACCTAATTTACATGCACATTCAATCAAATTTTCTGTGCTAATTGAAGTAATAAAAATAAAACTTGGAATTTCTTCTAAACGCATTGTCTCATTCACTTTTTCTAATACTCCAAGCCCATCTATTCCAGCTAGTACAATATCTAATAAAACTACATCTGGTTTGCCGCGCAAAATTGCATCATATGCACTTGTGCCATCAGATACAAGTATTACC
This sequence comes from Lachnospiraceae bacterium, assembly GCA_051880475.1. GTDB lineage: Bacteria > Bacillota > Clostridia > Lachnospirales > Lachnospiraceae > JAUUSJ01. Next base: position 26,198 of record JBJEOA010000059.1, read on the forward strand.
TCCCCTATCTCATCTTTTTCTTTTAAAAACTGACTTAATTCCTCAGCAGAATTTTTATTACTATCTGCCACTACAATTTTTAATCTATCACTTATCATATTTTCCTCCTTGCCTTATTCTTGACACCATACTTTTGCATTATAAACAAAATTTTTTCCTGCTTTCTCTTTTTTTCATAACTCGCCCTTTTTTTGAAATAAGTAGGCATCTTATACAGACATGCTTGATTTTTCTATATCTAAATCTAAAACATTTTTATACTCTAATCGGATTTTATCCGCAATCAATGCGATAAATTCAGAATTGGTCGGCTTTGCCTTTCCATTCGTAATAACATAGCCAAATAACTCCTCTATTGTATCCGTTTTCCCTCTATCCCAGGCAACCTCTATTGCATGTCGAATCGCTCTCTCCACCCGACTTGGTGTTGTATGATATAATTTTGCTATAGTAGGATATAATTGTTTTGTTATCGAATTAATAATATCAATATCTTTTACAACTAAAATAATCGCATCTCTTAAATACTGATATCCCTTTATATGAGCGGGAACTCCTATTTCATGGATAATATTTGTCACAATAATTTCTAGACGGTATTGTGTACTTTGCTTTGGAATATCTAATTTTGAAGGTTTAATAAAACTATTTGTTTTTTCTTGTTTGTACACTCCAGCCACATTTCTAATCTTCTTTAATAACATTTGATTATCAAAAGGCTTTAACATAATATAAGAGACTCCTAAACGAAAAGCCTCTTCTGTAACATTCTCCTGCCCCATCGCTGTTAATAAAATAAACGATGGTCTTTTTCTTAAATTTTCATCTTTCATTTTCTCCAAAACACCAAGCCCATCCAAATTTGGCATAATTACGTCTAGGAGAACCACATCTGGCTCTTCTTTTTTTATGAGCTCTACCGCCTCCATTCCGTCTTTTGCATTTCCAACTACTTGTATATCTTCCTCGCAAGATACTACTTTCTCCAATGTATTTATCATTTTCATATTATCATCTGCTATCACAACACGAATTGTATTCATCTTTCACTCCTCCTGTTAATGTTAGTTTTTACTCCGTTATTATACATTTTCTTCCAATAGTAAACAACAAATATCGTGTTAAATAATACGACTGTGTTTTACAAATTCTGACTATTTGTATATACACTTCGTCTTATGACCTTTCATTCTTGTCGTTATCAATAGAGTTTTGGTTTTTTTGCTATACAAATATTTATTGTTTGACGAAGGAATCGAGCTTTTTCTCTGCGACTGTCGCTAAAGACAAATATATTAACTAGTTTAAATATGACCAAATAAAAAGAAAAGATATTTAAGCCCTCTTATCTTAAATATCCTTTCTCTTTTGCACTTTTTATGCGATTTTTCATAGTATTTTTGCTAAATCCAGCTAAAGTCCCCTCCTGTGACGGCGAGACTTAAAAGGCCATCCATTTTCTCAATCTCTTCCTCCCCCTCAATAATTTGCTGAAGATATGCGGTATCTAAAATCTCTCCTAAATCTTCATCTGGGCCAATTTCATAGTCGATTTCTGCCTCGCAGTCTGGACATGGAATTCTTTCTAATGTCTGTAAAGACAAAAATCTGTTTTTACATTGCTTACATTCATAATATCCACATTTTTTTGTTCCGTCTGGTAAATAGTACATTTTTATCTCCTTATATATATTTATTTTTTCAAAAAAAGAGTGAAAAGCCATCGTGACCTTCCTTTTTCTTTACAAAGTCCAAGACTCTCACAAGCAAATCCATTAAGTTACTATAAAATTATAGCATAATTAAAAATAAATATACAGTATTTTCTTTCATATCAAAGTTGACAATCGAAAAACTTAGTGTTACAGTGATAGTGAAAAATCTTATTATTCCTTTTCGAAACTCTATGGAGTAGATATGAAAGTTTTATGATAAGATGAAACATAAAAAAGAAAATTTAAGATAAATAAACATACGAGGTATTAAAAATGCAAGAATTAAAACCAATCAAAGAAGGAAAAGTCAGAGAAATCTATGATAATGGGGATAGCTTAATTATGGTTGCCACAGACCGTATTAGCTGCTATGATGTTATTTTAAATAATCAGGTAACAAAAAAAGGAGCTGTTCTCACACAGATGTCTAAGTTCTGGTTTGATATGACAGAAGATATTTTACCAAACCATATGATTTCTGTAGATGTGAAAGATATGCCAGAGTTTTTTCAGCAGGAGAAATTTGATGGAAATAGCATGATGTGTAAAAAACTTGAGATGCTTCCAATCGAGTGTATCGTAAGAGGATATATTACAGGAAGTGGCTGGAAAAGCTATCAAAAAGACGGCACAGTATGTGGAATTACTCTTCCTGAAGGGTTACAAGAGTCTGATAAGCTTCCCGAACCAATTTACACACCATCTACAAAAGCTGAGATCGGTGACCACGATGAAAATATCTCCTATGAAAAGAGTATTGAAGTATTAGAAAAACAGTTCCCTGGAAAAGGTGAGGAGTACGCTGCAACACTTCGTGACTGTACTATCGCTCTTTATAAAAAATGTGCCGAGTACGCATTAGAGAAGGGAATTATTATCGCAGATACAAAGTTTGAGTTTGGATTAGATGAAAATGGCAATATTGTAATCGGTGATGAGATGCTTACACCAGATAGCTCTCGTTTCTGGCCAGCAGACGGATATGAGCCAGGACATGGCCAGCCATCTTTTGATAAACAGTTTGCTCGTGACTGGTTGACAGCAAACTCTGGACATGACTGGACATTACCAGAAGAAATTGTTGATAAGACAATCGCTAAATATCTTCAAGCATATGAAATGCTTACAGGAAAAACATTATAATTAAGAATACGAAGGGTAAAGTTATTTTTAGACTTTACCCTTTATTTTTATAATTGTATAAAAGCACAATAAAATTATTTTAATGTTCCAACATATGCTCAATAAATATTCCATACCCTTTTTGTGGATTATTCACGAAGACATGGGTGACTGCCCCAATTAACTTTCCATTTTGAATAATGGGCGAGCCACTCATTCCTTGCACAATTCCGTTTGTCTGCTCAAGAAGTCTCTTATCTGTGATAGAGATTTTCATTCCTTTTAACATATTTTCCTCACTTTTATCAATATCTTCAATATTTATCTCATAATCTTTGCAGCTTCCATCAATATAAGAGCGAATATATGCCTTCCCTTTTTCTACTTCTCGCTTCGAAGCAACTTCCATTTCCTCTCTCTTTATATTTTCTAAATTTCTCCCGTTTAATGTTCCGTAAATTCCATATTTCGTATTATTTTTAATCTCTCCCATTTTATTTACAGTGGAGTAAGTAATCTGTCCAATAATCTCTCCTGGTGTTCCCTTCTTTCCTTTTTGAATGGAAAAGATATCCGCCTTATAGAGTTCTCCCTTTTTTATATCCATTTTTTCTTCTGTATCCATATCGCTGATTCCATGACCTAACGCACCAAAAGTATTTCCGTCTATATAAGTCATTGTGCCTAATCCTTGTGTGTTATCTCTAACCCAAGCACCGATTTTATAAGTCTTATCTTCTTTTACCTCAATCGGTTTTAACTTTACTTTTACTTTTTTCCCATCCCGAATAATATGAAATATAGTCGCTTTCCCTCTTGTTGTATTTAATACTTTTACAAGCTCTTTTTTATTCTCAATTGGTATCATTCCAACTTGTATAATATAATCCCCTGAATGCAAAATATTTTTAGCTGGCTCATAGTTTAATCCGTCGCTTGCAGTAAGTGCCTGTGTTCCAAGAACTAATACTCCTTTTGTCTCTACATAAATTCCTACTGTAAATCCTCCAGGGATTACTTTTTTCTTTCCGTTTGCTATACTCGCAGAGATTTCTCTCACCTCAACCGGCTTCTTTGCATAAGTATGATGTCCTATAAGTATAATAAGCAAAAGATTACAAAATAATAAAATATATAATAGTTTTTTATACTGCCTTTTTTGTTTACTCATTTTGTTCTCTCCCTCCTCTTTTGTGATAGAGCTGCCTCATTTATATACAAATAAATTTCTGTCAACTACTGAGTTAAAACAAATACCTTTGTCTCTCTCATCATGGCAAAAACTTTCATAATAGAAAAGCTTAGCACTATTTATTAGCACTAAGCTTTTTCTATCTGTATTATATGAAATTTTTCTCTCTGCGAATCAGTCTTTTTTTACTGCTTCTGCCATTTCTTTCATCTCTTTTGCGCTCTTTAGCACGGTATCCGTTATCTCAACACCGCTAATTAAGCGGGCAATTTCTCGAATACTATTTTCTTCCCTAAGAGCATAGATGGAAGTGGAAGTTTTTTCATTTGACGCTGACTTTTCAATTAAGAAATGGGTATCTGCCATCGCCGCAATTTGTGGAAGATGAGTAATGGAAATAACTTGATGTCTCTTCGCAATATATGCCATTTTCTCAGACACTTTTTGAGCAGTTCTTCCGCTAATTCCAACATCAATCTCGTCAAAAATCAATGTATCAATCTCATCGATATCCGCTAATATAGATTTAATGGCAAGCATAATTCTTGATAATTCACCGCCAGATGCCACCTCATTTAATGGTTTTAATTTTTCTCCCGGGTTAGTAGAGATTAAAAATCCTGCATCATCCATTCCGTTTTTTGTAATATCAGATAATGGCTCAAAGGAAATCTCAAACTGCACATCTAGGAAGTTCAAATCAATTAATGCCTCTTTAATTTTTTTCTCTAAAACCTTCGCAATTTCTTTTCTCTTCTTTGTCAATTGCTCGCATAGTTCAAAAAGAGAGTTTCTCTCTTTTTTATATTGGCTCTCTAAATCCAAAATATACTGCTCATAATTTTTTAATTGTTCTAATCGTTTCTTTTTCTCTTTTTTATAAATTAAAATTTTTTCGATAGAATCTCCATATTTTGCTTTTAATCGGTCAATTATCTCTAATCTCTGTCTTGTCTGCTCAAAATCACTCTCGTCAAATTCCATTTTTTGCATATAAGATGAGAGGTCTCGATTAAAATCATTTAAAAGCTCTTCGATTGTCTCAAGCTGACTATGTAAACCTGAAATTTCCTCGTCATACTCCTCAATCTGTGTGATTTGTCGAATCGCCATTCCAATTAAATTTCCAGCTCCCTGATGGTCATATCCTGTCTCCTCATAACAATTTGACAAGACCTCCGCCATCTCCTTGGCATTTGACATGACCATAAAATCTTTTTCTAGCTGAATATCTTCTCCAACTTGCAAAGAGGCTCCGTCAATATCTTGTATCTCAAATTCGATAAAACTAATCTCTCGAAGTCTCTCCTCCTCAGCGAGACGTCCCTCTTTTAACTTCTTTTCTAATTCTTTATAGGAACTATATAAAGCTTCAATTTTTTCTTTTATAGGAGCAATTTTCTCTTTTCCATAATAATCTAGTATTTCTAAATGTTTCTTTTTTTGTAAAAGAGATTGATGTTCGTGCTGACCATGGACATCTAAGAGCATACTCGACACTTCCTGAAGTTTTCCCAAAGTCACCGTTCTATCGTTAATCTTTGCGATGCTTCTTCCATGTGTAATTTTTCGGCTGACAATTAAAGTGCCATCTTCCTCCATTGGAATATCAAGCTCCTCTATTTTTTTCTTTGTCTCTTCCTCTTTTACCCAAAAGACAAGCTCACAAAGGGCATAATCTGCCCCTGTACGAATCATATCTTTTCCTATCTTCTTGCCAAAGGCCGCATTAATAGAACCGATAATAATTGATTTTCCCGCTCCTGTCTCACCCGTCAAAATATTAAGCTGATCAGAAAAATCTACTTCTATCTCCTCAATCAATGCCAAATTTTTTACATGTAACTGCATTAACATAATTCGTACTCCTTGTCTATTACTTCTTGTCTTCTTCCCTTTTAGAAATCACTTTTCCAATATTAGACACAATCTCTTTTGCTATCTGATTATCTCTTGCAACACACATTACCGTATCATCACCTGCGATGGAACCAACCACACCGGGAATATCAAGGGAATCTATCGCTGCCGCACATGCCATCGCCATTCCAGATACTGTCTTTAACACAATAATATTTTGTGCGATTTCCATAGAAATAATGGCATCTGATAAGACTCTCTTATATTTCTTTGTTGTGTGATAATCTTGGTTTTGCAGTACAATATACTTTTGTTTTCCTCCCTGATAGGCAAGCTTTGTAAGTTTCATTTCTCTAATATCTCTTGAAATCGTCGCCTGAGTTGCATTAAAACCAGCTTCAACTAATTTTTCTGCCAACTCATCTTGGGTTTCAATATCATAATTTTCTATAATTTCTATAATTTTTGCCTGTCGCTGTGCTTTCATTTAAGTCTCCCTCTTCTAATCATTTTTCATTTTTATCCTTAAAATTTCAGCAAAACTCTTGCTTCGTATTTTAACTAGCTGAACTGTTTTTTTCTCCCTCTCAATATAAAATCTCTGTCCTGGCTCTAATCGAATTGCCATCTGACCGTCGATTGTGACTATAGCCTCTTCTTTTTGACTCTTTCTAAGTCGCCCTACCTCCACCTCAATTTTATCATTTTTAGATAAAACAACGCTTCGATTGGCAAGAGAGTGAGGACAGACCGGCGTAATGAGAATGACATTACAAGCTGGATTGACAATCGGACCTCCCGCGGATAAATTATATCCCGTAGAACCTGTCGCAGTTGAAATAATCACACCGTCCGAGTGATACGTATCTAACCAATCTCCGTTTGCAAACACATTATACTCTATAATACGAGAATATCCACTTCGCGCTATGACGACATCATTTAATGCGGACCACTGTCTTTTTATCTCTCCATCTTCATCCTTAATATAACCTTTTAACATCATTCGTTTTTCTATCGTATATTCTCCCCTGAGAAGATGATCTAATGTCTCATCTAAATCTGCAATTTCAATATCCGCCAAAAATCCAAGCGTGCCAAGATTAATGCCAATCATTGGAATCTTTCGCTCAAGCAATGCCCTTGCTGCCATTAGAAATGTTCCATCTCCTCCGATGACAAGCGCACAATCTAAATTTTCTGGCAAATCAGGAATATCTTGGTAATCAGCACTTAAGTTTGTCATAACCGTGCAGCTTGTTCCACTTCTCTCTAAATGAGCCTTTACCGATTGCGTCACTGCCAAATCTTTATCCTTCATCTCATTTGTAATGATTAAAAAATTTTTCATTTTTCCTTCTACTCCTTCTTGGAATGAGAAAGAGCTTGGTGGGATAAATCCACTACTTCTTTACATTTTCCTTGTGCAATCTTATTAACTGGTTTCTCCTCTTTTTTCAGATGAAGCAGATACTCAATATTTCCCTCTGGTCCCTTAATCGGAGAAAAATCAAGATGCAAAAGAGAAAAACCGATAGACTCTGCGTAATTCATAATCATCTCGATTACTTCTCTATGTACGCTATCATCTCTCACTACTCCTTTTTTTCCTACTTTCTCTCTTCCCGCTTCAAACTGAGGTTTAATTAGACATACAACCTCTCCGTCTTGTTCTAATACATCTCTGACCGGAATTAGAATTTTAGTAAGAGAAATAAAAGAAACATCAATCGATACGAACTGAGCCAACTCATCGATATCTTCTTTTGTCACATATCTCATATTGGTTTTTTCCATACAGACAACTCTCTCATCATTTCGAAGCTTCCAATCTAATTGTCCTCTTCCAACATCGATAGAATATACCTTTCTCGCCCCATTTAGAAGCATACAGTGAGTAAATCCTCCTGTGGAGGCTCCCACATCCATACATACTTTATCCTTTAAGTCAAGATCAAACTCATTCATCGCTTTTTCCAGCTTTAGCCCACCTCGACTTACATATTTTAAAGTATTTCCCTTTATCTCAATCGGCAAACTCTCATCAAACATAGAGCCCGCCTTATCTTCCTTCTGCCCATCTACATACACGATTCCAGACATAATAATCGCCTTAGCCTTCTCTCTCGACGACGCAAGCTGTTTTTTTACCAATAATACGTCCAATCGCTCTTTCATACTTTCTACTCCTTTATACATTCCAATTTGCTCGTATTTTATTTGCTATCTCTTCCCTTGAAAGACCGTATGATTCTTTTAATTTCTCTACATCCCCATGCTCTAAAAATATATCTGGAAGACAGATTGTTTTTAAACTTGCCTTAGGACCAATCTCACATAAATACTGTGCCACCTGCTGTCCGAAACTACCTGTCTTTATATTTTCTTCCACGGTTATAATACTATCATACGTTTCATTTAACTCATGAATTAGCGCTTCATCTATCGGTTTTATAAATCGAACATTAATGAATGTAGGATTAATATTTTCTACTTCTAATAAATCTATTGCTTCTTTCACAGTTTTCACCATAGAGCCAACCGCAAGAATCGCTATTTTTTCTCCTTTTTGAATAACTTCACTCTTACCGTATACAATTTTTTCTTTATGCTCTTTTAGTCCATAATACGCCGTTCCTCTTGGATATTTAATCGCAATCGGACCATCAAAAGAAATACAAAAATCTAACATTCTAGACATTTCATATCGATTTTTAGGAGCCACAACTGTCATTCCCGGAATACTAGATAAATAAGAAATATCATAAATTCCTTGGTGTGTTTCTCCGTCTTTTCCGACAATTCCAGAGCGGTCTACTGCAAATACAACTGGAAGCTTTTGCATACAGACGTCGTGAAGAATTTGGTCATAAGCTCTTTGAAGGAAGGTTGAGTATACGGCAAATACCGGCTTCATTCCTGCTGCCGCCATACCCGCCGCAAAAGTAACTGCATGTTCTTCCGCAATTCCCACATCAAAAAATCTCTCTGGAAACTGCTTTGCAAACTCCAAAAGACCAGTTCCACTCTCCATCGCAGCTGTAATCGCCACAACTTTTTTATCCTTCTTGGCGAAATCCACAATTTTTCTTCCAAAAATATCCGTATAAGTAGATAGCTCTTTTTTCTTTAAAATTTCTCCTGTCTTAGGGTCAAACGGGTCAATCCCATGAAATTTGGAAGGATTTTCCTTTGCCGGTGCATATCCCTCTCCTTTATTCGTTAAAACATGAATGAGGACAGGAGCTCCAATTCTCTTTGCTCCCTTGATGGCGCGAACCATATCAAAAATATTAGAGCCGTCAATCGGTCCAATATACTCGATATCCATCTCTTCAAAAAAAGTTCCCTCTTTCATAAGCATCTGACGAATAGAATCTTTGGACTTTTTCATTGTTTTTGCGATTCCCTCACCGACTTTTGGAATCCCCCTCAGATGTTTCTCTAAATTTTCTTTAAAATCCATATACTTCATATCAGAGCGCAAATGAGCCAAATACGTGGACATTCCTCCGACATTTTCCGAGATAGACATTTTATTATCATTTAAAATGACAATCATACCCTTTTTATTTTTGCGAAGTTTTGCCATATTATTGAGTGCCTCATATGCCATACCGCCCGATAGGGCACCATCCCCAATCACTGCAACAATCGTCTCATCTCCTCCGCATAAATCTCTCGCCTGTGCCATTCCAAGCGCCGCTGAGATAGAGGTAGAGCTATGCCCTGTTCCAAAAGTATCACATTCACTTTCATAAATTCTTGGGAAACCACAAAGTCCCTTATATTCTCTCAATGTGTCGAATCTTTCTTTTCTTCCCGTCAAAATTTTATGAACATAAGATTGATGTCCAACATCATATATAATCTTATCTTTTGGCAAATCAAGTGCTATATGGAGTGCCATCGTCAGCTCAACCACACCGAGATTAGAAGCCAGATGACCTCCTGTTTTACTCACTTTCTCCACTAAAAACTGACGAATCTCCTCTGCCAGCTGCCCGTACTGCTCTGGACTAATTTTTTTTATATCGTTTTCTTTTTTTATTTTATCTAATAACTTTGTCATCTTTAGATACCTCATTACTTTGAGAAACTATTTTGTCTTATTTCCTCTGTCCTTAGAAAAACTGCTTTTAAATCTCTCATAAGTTATCCTAGCTTTAGTTTGTACGATCTACTAAATATAATAATAAGTTTCTCAAAAACTCATTCTTAAAAGAAAAACTGTCCAATATGCCAATTGCCTCGTTTGTCAATCTAGTAACTTCCTCTTTTGATTTTTCTAGTCCATGTATTGTCACATAAGTCACTTTCTCATTTTTTTCGTCACTGTGAATTGGTTTTCCAAGTTCCTCGACTGTACTAGTGATATCTAAAATATCATCCTGAATTTGGAAAGCAATTCCAATTTTTCTAGCAATTTGCTCTATCTTTTCTATATCTTCTTCTGGTCTTCCAGCTAAAATAGCTCCAATCATCATAGAGGCCTCAAGCAAAGCACCCGTTTTTAATTCGTAAATAAATTGAAGCTGTTCCATCGTCATTTTCTTTCCAGTAAGTTCTATATCGGCTGTCTGTCCTCCAATCATACCATAAATTCCAGGTTTTCTTGCGAGAACCAAAAATGCTTTCGCAATTTTCTCATCGCCAAATCTTCCCAAAAAGGCCTTTCCCGCTGTCTCAAAGGCATAGTTTAAAAGCCCATCCCCAGCTAAGATTGCCATCGCCTCACCGTATACAACATGAGCCGTTTTTCTTCCCCTTCGATAATCATCATTATCAAGAGCTGGCAAATCGTCGTGAATCAAAGAATATGTGTGTATCATCTCAATCGCCACCATAAAAGGCTCTATAATTGACTCTTCTCCTCCAAAGAATTTATATGTCTCTTGCATTAACATTGGTCTTAGACGCTTTCCTCCTGCATTCATTGTATAGTTCATCGCCTCTAAAACTGTCTTTTGAAATCCATCTTCCTTTGGAAGATATCTCCCTATAATCTCTTCTATCTGTCTTGCTTTTTCACTAATTTGTTGCTTCAATTTCTATTCCTCCGATAGTAATCTTATTCTTCTCCAGTTTCCTTTAATATAATCATTTCTTTTTCCACTGTATCAAGTACAGTCTGACATTTTTCAAGCAATTTTACTCCCTTTTTATAATAATTTAAAGAATCCTCAAGTGTTATCTCCTCTGATTCTAATTTTGCAATAATTCCTTCTAATTCTTCGTATGCCTTCTCAATTGTAAATTTCTCTCTCGCCATGGGATAGTCCATCCTTCCTCTCTTTTCGCTGAATTTTGGTTATCTTTGCCTCCATACTTCCATCTCGCATCGTAATCTTTATATTTTGTCCCACTTTCGCCTCTGAAATATTATGCAACATTTTCTCATTTTCCATCTCTATATATCCAAAACCACTCGCAAGTTTTTTCGCAGGAGATTTTGCATCGATTCTTTGCTGGTAGAGAGCCAATTGATGTTTTGCCAAAAACACTCGTCGCTCCATTGCATCCTCTATTCGCCTCTCAAGGTCAAAAAGTCTCATCTTTTTCTCTTGTAGTATATCCTCTGGATTAAGATGTTTCAATCGAAGAGATAATTCATCTTTTTTTGCCTTCGAAAATACTAACTTTTGTCTCATGAGACTATCTAACTTTTTTTGTGCCCCAAGAAAACTCTGAGCATAAATACTATAGTCTGGAATCGCAAGCTCACAGGCTGCTGAGGGAGTAGCGGCTCTTAAATCTGCCACATAATCAGCAATCGTCATATCTATCTCATGACCTGTTCCAGAAATAATCGGTGTTTTAGCAGCAAAAATTGCTCTTGCCACAATTTCCTCGTTAAACGGCCACAAATCCTCTATCGAGCCACCACCTCGTCCAATGATAATTGTGTCCATATCCATTTTATCTAATATCTCAATTCCTCTTACAATTGTCTTCGCAGCGTCCTTTCCTTGCACCTTAGCAGGATAAAGATAAAGCTGCACATAGGGATTTCTTCTTTTAGCGATACTCTTAATATCTTGAATTGCTGCGCCAGTATTCGCTGTCACAATTCCCACTTTTTTAGGATAGGCAGGGATTTCCTTTTTCAACTCGTGATCAAACAATCCTTCCTCATAGAGTTTTTGTTTTAAGCGTTCAAATTCCTCATACAAAACACCAATTCCATCTAATTTAATCTCTCTTGCATAAATTTGATACGTGCCATCTCGCTCATAAACACCTAAATTTCCACTCACAATAACACTTTGTCCATCACTTAACTGAAAATTTAATCCATAGGCTCTATCTCCTTTAAACATAATACAAGAGATAGTTCCCTTCTCATCCTTTAGAGAAAAATAAATATGACCAGAAGAATGATATTTGCAGTTAGAAACTTCTCCCTTTATAGAGAGATTTCTAAGCATATAGTCACTTTGAAGCATACGCTTAATATATAAATTAATCTGTCCTACTGTATATACCCTTTTCATATCTTCCCTCTTTTTCCTCTATCTTCCTCAAACACTTCCTCAAACAAAAAAGGGACTGAAAAATTTTGACAGTCCCCCTCTTTTTTGTCTTTTTTCTCTGTCTAACTGTCACTGTACTTTCTGCTATAAAAGCATTTTCTCTCTGATAAAATGGATTATATCAACTAAATATTATACTAATTTTGCTAAAACTCCATTAACGAATCTAGGTGCATTTTCATTGCAATACTTTTTCGCTAATTCTACTGCCTCATTAATCGCAACTCCAGTTGGGATATCTTCATCTTTTTTAATCTCATACACCGCCAAACGTAAGATTGCAAGTTCTGTCTTTCCAAGTCTTTCTAATCTCCAACCTTTACAAATAGATAAAATAATCTCATCAATCTCTTCTAAGGAATCTAAAATAGCATCAATCTTATAAATCATATAGCTTTTATCTTCCTCTTTTATTGTTGAAAAATCTTCAAAATACCATTCTAGTTGCTCTCTTAATTCTTCTTCTGAGTTGAATTCTACTCTAAAAATTAGTTGAAATATTCTCTCTCTTATCTCGCTTCGTTTCATACTCTAACTCCATTCTATGTTATCGCTCTGTGGAGGCTATTCTTCTTCCTTTTGCATTGCAATGCCAGAAATTTTGACATTAATCTCTTCCACAGTAAGTCCTGTCATCGTCTCAATGGCAGATTTTACTCTCTCTTGCACATTGCGACAAACTTTTGGAAGATTCACACCGTATTTTAGCTCTAGTGTAAGGTCCACTAAAACTTTACCTTCTGCCACTTGAACCTTCACCCCTTTAGAAAGATTCTTCATGCCAAGTTTGCTTACAATTCCATTTGTAATATTACCTGACATCTTCTCCACACCTTCCACTTCCGTGGCAGCAAGCGCTGCGATAATCGCAACAACCTCATCTGCAATCTGCACCTGACCAAATTGTCCCTCTTCTATTTTATAAACATTATTTATTTCTTGTTCTTTACTCATAAAAATAGGCCTCCTTTTCCTAAGCTCATTATATTATTTTTATAGCGGTATACTATGATATTGAATCTCAAAGGTACTTCGCTTTTATTACGTTAGAACGTATTCCTAATTTATATTATAACAAAAACCTCTTTATTTGCAATCTTTTTCTTCATTTCGCAATTTTAAGTGTAGAAATTACCATATCGCTAACTTTACAATCCGCAGTCCTAGTCACAATATCTTCAATTTGTGCTTTTTGAACGCTAGATAACTCCTGAGCCTGCACACATACATCGACAGAGTCATCTTGAATTGTCACAATGGAATTTAAAAATCCCTTAGAACCAAGAAGCTGTTCTGTTGCAGCTTCTTTTTCCATTGTATCAGAGAGAGCTGTCTTTTTAGCAACTGCCTCCTCTTTTTGAGCGTTCGATACATTCGCATCTTCAATAATGCTTTGCAAATTTTCTTTTGCTTTCGCATAAGTTTGTTCTCTCTCCATCTTTGTACTAGCAATATAATTTGATACATTAGCAGAGGTAAGCACTGCCTCTCCAATCTGAGTATCTGTCGCCATCTCACTCTCCTCTAGACTGTCCTTTACTGGAGCACTCACCTCGTCATCATTGCTTGCCTGTGCATTCTCCCCCTCTTGCTCCTTTTTTTCTATTTCTTCTTTAGAAAATATACTTCCATCCGCTGTTTGCTCGATTACTTCTTGACTCTCTTCCCCCTCTTTTACAACAGATAAATCTCTCCCAGAAAAGTTTAAATATCCTGCCACTGCAATCATAACTGCCAAAGCCGTAATAAGCATTTGATTTTTTTTCACTCTAACTTTCATTTTCCTTCCTCCATTTTTAATACTTTTATTTTATTCACTTCCAAATGAAATAGAACTTGAACTGCCTCCGTCACCTCTTTTACAATAACTGGATTTCCTCCTCCCTCTAATACAACAACAGCTCCCGCCACCTTTGGCTCTATCTCTTTTATTATGTATGGCTGCTGATTTCCACTATTTTCTGTGAGAACGGTTTCCTCATTTTCTTTTATTATATTATCGCTTTTTGTGTCATCTTTCATTTTTTCTTGCTCCGTCTGAATATCTTTATTTAACACCGCCTCCTTAGAAGACTCTAATGTTAGCATAACCTCTACTTTTCCCACTCCATCAATCGTTCTTAATGTATTTTCTAATTTTTTCTCCATCGCCTCAATATAGGCATCGTTTTCTGTCACTTCCACTCTTCCCTCCTCCTCTATCTGTGACTCCTGTTTTTGTGGCATACTAAGCACTAAGAGCAAAATTCCCGCCACCGCCATCAGTATAATTTTAGGAAGACCAATCTCTTTTATTGAAATTTTTTTCTTTCCATCTTTTTCCATATATCTACTCCTGCACTTTTACATCTATATGAGAATCGTCAAGCTGATAGAAGTCCTTTATAATTTTTTTTATATTTTCTTTCTCCGCCTTTAAACTATCATAAGACTTCTTCGTCATTGAAATCTCTTCCTCTCCATTTATCTTAAAATCTTTCTTTTTTAATACTATCTCCACTTTATGAATGATTCCTAAATTTTCTTCTTCCAAATCAACTTCTACTTTTTGTGAATCTATTTTATAATTTTCTGCCTCCAAAATCTCTCTTATTTGTTGGCCTAATTGTGATTCATATAATTCTTTTTTTCTCTCTTTTTCTCTTTTTTCTAACTCCTTACAGTCATCTTCCATCTGGTTTTTATCTACTAAAATTATTTGGCGCATCGCCTCTAAACTGACATTTTTTCTCGTTCCTAAAATATCTATTACTGGTTCTATCACTAAAAATACCGTAAGAAAACCGACAAAAAGTTGAATATAATCCCTATAATTATCGCTTGGTATTAACTCAAGTGCGATAGACGCTAATAGTGAAAATAAAATAATATTTCTAACCCAACTATAGAAAAATTCCAATTTTTACACCTTCTGATTCGTACTCATTGCCGTCATAGCAATTACTAACAAAAAAAGTGCTCCACAAGATAAAAGCACATTTAATAATAATTTCCCGCTCTCCCCCGCCGCATATAGACATTGAATTAACCTCTTATCTGAGATTGGTTGGAGCAAAGCCGCCGCAATATAATAAGTTAAGACAAATAAAATGACTTTTAAGACAGGAACTGATAAAATAATAATTAGACAAAAAATACCTGCCCCTCCGATACTATTTTTAATAATGACACTAGAACCAACAATCGTACTTGTCACTGTTCCAAGAAGTTGTCCTGCCCCTGGAATTGCATTTAATCCCTTTTGAATGACATTCACCTTCACAGAATCCGTCGCAGGCAGTATCATACTCTGAATCATATTAACTCCAAGGACGATGCCGATGACTCCTTTTAATGCTTGAATAGAGCCTCTTTTTATTAGCTCTGTGAGTTTTGAAAAATGGTCCTCCTTCGCCATATTATTGGCAAGTTCCATAATCATATACATATAAATAAGCGGTATAATTCCCTTTAACGTAATCCACTCACAAATGCTAATAATAATCATAAAAAACTCATACGTTGCAAGAGAAGTCGTAAGTCCTGTAGACGCTGTGATTGCTAAGCTATACGATGGAATTAATACTCTCATAAAAGATAAGAGTTTTTCCATGACATCACTCACAATTGATGACATTAAAAAAAAGGAGCTTAAAATCATTGTAAACATTAAAAGATAAGCGGCAAAAAATCCCGTTTCTCCTACTTGGTGACTAAAAAATACATTCGAAAAATTAGAAAAAAAAGCGGCCATAATTGAGAGAATCATAAGTTCTGCTATCATCTTTTGGTTTGTCCTACACTCCTTTCCAATTTGTCTAAAAATTTCTTCTGCAATATTTTTTGCCACCTTTTTGATATCTCCTGATATCAAATCCGTTACGATATCAGAAAATGAGATGGAAATCTCACTTTCTTTTTCTAACTCCCTTTGTATATCAAATAATTGATATTCTTCCTCTATGTCTATCTTCTCTGAATTTATCATTATTCTCTCTTTTGCTTCGCTGCAAAGAGAAAATTCCTCTATTTCAGCTGCATAAATCTTTAATGGAAAAAGAAATATATTTAAAGATAGAATTATTATGATTTTTATATTTATTTTCATACTATCACCTATTTCAAAAACTTATAAATCGTCTCTAAGAGCGTATTGATAATAGGCATACTAACTACTAAAATTGTAAGTTTTCCGATAATTTCTACCTGTGTGGCAATTGACTGATATCCCGCATCTTTACATAAATTTGACGAAAATTCACATACATAGGCAATTCCAATCAATTTTAGTAAAACGGCTACATAAATTGGATTCACATCCATAAGATTTTGAATCGAGTTTAAGAAACTAGTAATAACAGTTAGTTTCTCTACGGCATAAAATAAAAAAAGCAGGCAAAGAGCAACGCTAAGAATAATTCCAAACTCTGGCTTATATGTCTTTAACTTAAGGGCAAGAAGACTTCCCACTACACCTATTAAAGCTATATGAATAATATCCGTTTTTAACCACCCTCCTTTTATCATAATAAAAATAGTTTTTTCATCGTATCAAATAGTTTTTCTATATAGGGAATAACCCAAGATAAAACGATAATTAGCCCTGCTAAACTAATTAAAAAAGATTGCTCTTCTCTCCCTGAATGTTTTAATACCTGTCCCAAAATCGTAACTAAAATTCCCACCGCCGCAATTTTAAAAATTAATTGGACTTCCATCTCCTTCCCCCTGACATTTCTTAACGTTTATAGAAAAATTAATACAAGTAAAATTCCAGAGCTAACTCCGAGACATTGATATACTTTCCCTTTTTTATAAAGTTCTTCCCTACTTTTTTTTATTTCCTCACAAAGTTGTTCCATATAAAGCTGCAAACTATCGATTTGACTACGTCCATCCAAATATCCAAGACTATTTCCAAGCTGAATTAATGAATTTTTATCATTTTTCGCAAGTTTTGATTCTCCCAAAAGCTTTTCTACTTTTTCTTTCCAAATTTCTCCCATTCCAGTTTTTCTATTCTCAAGCAACTCCTTCGCCACAGAGCAAAAAAAATTAGAAAATGGCGGTTTTGTCCTCTTAGCAACGCTAAAAAACGCCTCTGGCAAAGCAGTTTTTTTATATCGAATTTCCCCCTCCAAAATTTGAATAATTCTCTTTAATTCATAAAGCTGCTCTAATCTCATTTTACAGGAATTGGAAAAATAAAGTCCCCCTAAATATCCTGATAATATTAATAATACACAGCCAACTACCCTTATCATCTTACTTTTTCTCTAAAAAGTGGATTTCCCATTGAGTCAAAAATATTTTCGATTGTCCCTACCTCTCTTTTTCCACTTAAAATAATATAGCGGTCAAACATTTTTTCATCTAAAATTTTTCGAATAACAGGTTTTTTCTTAATATCACCAATTGATTTTCCATGTACTGTTGCGATAATTTTACATCCACAGTTTAGGACATACTCGATTGCCTCTAAATCTTCTCTCGTTCCAATCTCATCTACGGCAATGACTTTTGGTGACATAGACCGAAGAAGCATTAACATTCCAAGAGATTTCGGACAACAATCTAATACATCCGTTCTAACCCCCAAATCATTTTGTGGCACACCGTGATAACATGCTCCAATCTCTCCTCTCTCATCTACTACTCCTACTGTCAATCCAGGTCTTTCTTTTGTCCCATCTGAGATAAGTCTTATCATATCCCGAAGGAGCGTTGTCTTTCCACAGCCTGGAGGCGAAATAATCATTGTATGACAAATTTTCCCATCATGAAAAATATATGGAAGAATTTTATTTGCGCATCCCTTTTTTTGATGGGCAAGTCGTATATTCAAAAAAGAAATATGTTTTACATTTTTAATTTTTTCCCCCTCCATCACAATTTTTCCTGCAATCCCAACTCGATGTCCTCCCCGAATTGTCAAAAATCCCTGTCTAATCTCATCTTCATACGCATAGAGAGAATACTGACTCATATAATCTAATGTTTGCTCTATATCCCTTCTAGACACAATATAGCTATCTTCCCTTTCTTTGTTTATAGCCCCACAGTAATTTACAAAATACTCTTTATTTTCGTATAATACCATTAATGGTTCCTCCACCCTAAGACGAATCTCTTGCAATTTATCTTCCTCTATCGTAAGACTTTGCAAAATATTTTGTATCTTCTCCGAAAAAATGAGCAGCACTTCTTCACTCATAGTATCTCCCCTCTTTTCCCATTCTCTTTACCATTAATATATGTTTTAGGTGAGGGATTATGACTATTATTTTAAAAAAAGAGCTACTGTAAAATAGAGTAGCCTAACGTACCTCCAAAAAGTTAGACCTAAAAATTTAACCATTATAAGGTTGACACACCCTTCTATTTTACAATAACTCTTTTCTTAAAATTTTTATTAAAATACTAAGCCAAATTTAGCCAAAATCAAACAAGCTTTACCTAACTTACTTATGTTGGGAAGTTTTTAGTAAATATGTTTTGTCTCATCTAATTTTGGAGCATATCCCTCTTGTTTTAAGCGATTCATAATCTTATCTTTATGCTCATGGCCAAATGCCTCCATCGTAATGATAAGCTCCACCGCACTATTTCTATTAATATTGACAAACTGATTATGTTCCAGCTTAATTACATTTCCTTGCTCCTCAGCAATAACTCTTGATACATTGCAAAGCTCACCTGGTCGGTCAGGCAAGAGAACAGATACTGTGAAAATTCTTCCTCTTTGGATTAATCCATGCTGTACAAGAGATGCAAATGTAATAACATCCATATTTCCACCACTTAAAATAGATACGACCTTTTTATCTTCATTTTGTGGGATATGTTTTAAAGCGGCAACAGTCAATAAACCAGAATTTTCTACAAGCATTTTATGATTTTCTAGCACATCCAAAAATGCTCCAATTAATTCTTCATCCTCAATCGTAATAATATCGTCTAAGTTTCTCTGAATATATGGAAGAAGCTGGTCGCCAGGAGTTTTTACTGCAGTACCATCTGCGATTGTATTTACTTCGTTTAGGGTTGTCACCTTTCCATTTTCGAGAGACGCCTTCATACAGGCAGCTCCCGCTGGCTCCACACCGATTACACGAATTTGTGGATTTAAAAATTTTGCAAAAGTGGAGACACCAGTCGCCAATCCGCCACCGCCAATTGGAACTAAAATATAGTCAACGGTAGGAAGTTCTTTTACAATTTCCATTGCGATAGAACCCTGTCCTGTCGCAACATCGAGATCATTAAATGGATGGATAAAAGTATATCCCTTTTCCTTCTCCAGCTGTTTTGCCTTCTCAGCCGCATCGTCATATACATTTCCATATAAGACAACATCTGCACCGAGAGCTTTTGTTCTATTTACCTTGATAAGAGGAGTTGTCGTAGGCATAACAATCGTCGCCTTTACTCCAAAGATTTTTGCCGCATAAGCAACACCCTGAGCGTGATTGCCGGCAGAGGCTGTCACAAGACCTCTTTCTTTTTCTTCTTCTCTTAAAGTACTAATTTTATAATATGCACCGCGGATTTTGTAAGCTCCAGTAAGCTGTAAGTTTTCTGGCTTTAAATATACACGATTTCCTGTAAGTTCTGAATAATAATCACTCTTTACTAAACTCGTTGGGAGAACAACTTTTGAGATTCTCTCATAAGCATCCTCAAATTTTTGCATTGTTAACATTTCTAGTCCATCTTCCTTTCAAACAATGCGTTTACAAACGCATCAGAGTCAAATTTTTGCAAGTCATCTATTTTTTCTCCAATTCCAATATATTTTACTGGAATTCCAAGTTCTGATTGAATCGCAATTGCGATACCACCCTTCGCAGTTCCGTCTAATTTTGTTAAAATAATTCCAGAAATATCTGCCACTTCTTTAAACTGTTTTGCCTGTGCGAGAGCATTTTGTCCTGTTGTGCCGTCAAGCACAATTAATGTCTCTTTATAGGCATCGCTGTATTCCTTCTCAATAATTCTATTAATCTTATTAAGCTCTGCCATTAAATTTTTCTTATTGTGAAGACGTCCCGCCGTATCACAAAGAAGAACATCTACATTTCTTGATTTTGCCGCCGCAATGGCATCATAGACAACTGCTGCTGGGTCGGAACCTTCATTTTGAGCAATAATATCTACGTTAGCTCTATGTGCCCACTCAGTAAGCTGCTCAATCGCTGCCGCACGAAATGTATCTGCTGCCGCAAGCATAACCTTTTTATTTTGAGCTTTTAAAAGGGAAGCCATTTTTCCAATAGAAGTCGTCTTTCCAACGCCGTTGACACCGATAACAAGCACAACAGATTTTCTATTTTCAAATTCATAGGCAGTATCTTCCACTCTCATCTGGTCTTTGATAATATTAATCAGTAATTCTCGACATTCTGAAGGTTCTTTTATTTTTTTCTCCCTCACCTGCTCCTTTAAATCATCAATGATATTCATTGTCGTATCAATACCAATATCACCCATAATTAAAGTTTCTTCTAATTCCTCGTAAAACTCATCATCAATTGCAGAAAATCCATTAAAAAGAGAATCAATTCCTGCCACGATATTATCTCTTGTCTTTGTGAGTCCTTTGATCAATCGCTTAAAAAATCCAGGTTTCTTTCCTTGTTCTTCCATATTTTTTCTCCTTTTTCTTCTTTTATTCCTCTCCATTTATTATATAGCATAAAAAATATTATTGTACAACCTTAATTTAAATCCTCCTCAATCAAATCAACAGAGATAAGGGTAGAAACTCCTTTTTCTTGCATCGTAATTCCATATAAAACATCGGCTGCAAGCATGGTTCCCCTTCTATGTGTAATGACAATAAACTGCGTATGTTCCGTAAGTTTATGCAAATACTGACTAAAACGATCTACATTAGAATCATCTAATGCCGCCTCAATCTCGTCTAGGAGACAAAACGGAGAAGGTTTTAAATTTTGAATTGCAAATAAAAGTGCAATCGCAGTGAGAGCTTTTTCTCCTCCTGAAAGCTGCATCATATTTTGTAATTTTTTTCCAGGTGGCTGTGCAATAATCTGAATTCCCGATTGAAGAATATCGGTATCATCTAAAAGTTCTAACGTTCCTTTTCCGCCACCAAATAATTCTCTAAATACGATATGGAACATCTCTTTAATTTGTCCAAATTTCTCTTGAAATTGTTTTCTCATAGAAGCATCAAGCTCCCTTATAATACCGACTAAATTAGCCTCTGCCTTTTTGATATCCTCATACTGATTTTTCAAAAATTCATACCGCTTTGAAACTTCACCGTACTCTTCTATCGCATTAATATTTACATTGCCAAGAGCTTTCATCTGTTTTTTAATAGATGAAATTTCATTTTTCATCGCAGTATAACTCATCTCTTTTTCTAATTGCATCTTTGAGGCTTGACTTGGAGTAAGTTCATAACTCTCCCATAAATATTCTTTTAACTCCGTAATCGTCTGTATCATTTTCTCTAATGTATTTTTTAATCGATATTCTTCCTTGTCAAGACGCATATCCTGAGCACTAAGTTCTTCTCTTTCTTTAAAGAACTGTTTTTGTTTTTTGGAAAGAAGATATTTTTCCTCATTTTTTTCTCGAAAAACTTCCTCTTCCGCATCAATCTCTTTTTGTAAAATTTTAATTCGTCGTTGAATATCCTCTATCTTAGAGAGAAGCAATCCTCTCTCTTTTTGCATTTCAGTTGCAAAATTTCCCTGCTCTTTGGCATCTTTTCTTTCTCTGTCTATATCCTCTTCTAATTTTTTCAAATTTTCTTGTATAAATTCTTGTCTCTGAGAAAGTGACTGGTATTCTAGCTGCAAAGAAACGAGCAAATCTTCTATCTGTTTTTTCTTCTCTTTTTCTTCTCGTAATCTATCTTCAATATTTTCAATCTGATCGAGAGATTTTTCTTTGACACCCTCCACATCTTGATGGTCTTTTTGGAGTTCTTCTTGGTCTTTTTCCAAAATAGCAAGCTGTTCCAATAATTTTGTCTGCTCTTTTTGAAGAGCTATTTTTTGCTTTTCATTTGCCTCTAGAGATTGTCTTAACTGCTCTATGCGAAGGCGAAGTTCACTGTTTTCTAATTTCTTTGCCTGCTCCATTTTAACTGCTTCTTTTTCTTTAGCAGATAATTCTTCATATTCTTTTCTTAGCGACTGGTACTCTAATCTTACCTCTTCTAATTTATCCTTTGCCTTTTTCATATCAGCGGAGAGCTTTTTCATCTCTCTTCTTCGCCCAAGAAGATTGCTGCTATTTTTAAAGGCACCTCCAGTCATAGCTCCTCCAGGATTGAGTGACTCTCCCTCTAGAGTTACAATTTTAAGAGAATATTGGTATTTTCTCTCAATAGCAATGGCATGGTCAATATGGTCTACTACTAAAATTTTTCCAAGCAAATACTGTGATAAGTTTTTATATTTCTCATCTACTCTGATTAACTCGCTCGCCACACCAATTACCCCAGTCTCTAAAAATACGTCCTCTCTCATTAGACGCTCTCTTTTCTTCATACTAGTAAGAGGTAAAAATGTAGCTCGACCATAGCGATTTTTCTTCAAATACTCTATCATTTCTTTCGCAGTTTCTTCATTATCTGTGACAATATTTTGAATACTGCCACCAAGAGCAATTTCAATCGCTATCTCGTATTTTGCATCTACCTGAATAATATCAGCGACGACACCAATAATTCCTGGTATTTCTGTCTTTTTTTCCATGACACGGCGAATACTATTTCCATATCCCTCGTATCTCTCCGTCATATTCTTTAAAGTCTCTAATTTAGACTGTGTAATTTGAATCTCGCTCGTCAATTTTTGCACAGAACGCTCATTCATTTCTCTAAGGTTTTGATTATTTTTTAATTTTTCTCGAAGAGCAATACAACTAGTCTTTGCGTTTTCTTCTTCTTTTTTATTTTCCCTATAAGCTAGCTCTCGCTGCTTTAAGCTTTGTTTTTGCTCCTCCTCATCCTTTTTTAGAGTGAGAAGATTCTGATTTAAACTCACCTTCTGATAATTAATCTGCTCAATCATGGCTTCATAGCGACTTACCTTTTCTTTGACAGAACTTTGCGTTTCCAAAAGATTGTCTACTTTTTTTCGCTCGCCATCTCTTCGCTCTTCTAGATTTTTCAGCAGTTTTTCCTGCTTTTCATTTTCTTTTACTATCTTTACTTGCTCTGCCTGCTTTTTTGTAATCTGGTCACTGAGAGAGGAAAGTTCTTCCCTCGCCTCACTCTTTGTCTGCTCTTTTTGCTCGATACTTTCTTTTAATCTTTTTTGACCGAGCAAGAGCTGTTCTACCCTCATATCAAGAGCTCGAATTTGTTCCTCTAATACATTTTTTTGTCCATCCATTCTCTCTTTTGAGAGCTTTTGGTTATTTAATGTATAGTTTACTTCCTCAATCTCTTTCTCAAACTGCTCAAGCTCTTTTTCTACTTTTTCATATTCAAACCTTGCTTTTTCTAAATCATTTCGTGTTTTTTCTAAATCTTCCTCAACAATGACGAGATTTGCCTCTATCTCTTGTCGCTCCTTCGTCTTTTTTTGATTCTCCAAGAAAAAATAATTTGCCTCAAGAAGCATGAGACGGTCTCGGTAGAGCAAATATTGTTTTGCCTTCTCAGCTTGTCTTGATAGAGGACCAACTTGTTTTTCAAGTTCCGATAAAATATCACTGACACGGCTTAAATTCTGTCTTTCTATATCAAGAGACTTTTCCGTCTCCGCCTTATTCTTCTTATACTTTACAATACCTGCCGCCTCGTCAAAAAGCTCTCTTCTATCTTCTGGCTTTCCACTTAAAATCTTGTCAATCTGTCCCTGACCGATAATAGAATAGCCTTCCTTTCCAATACCTGTGTCAAAAAATAGCTCATGGATATCTCTTAACCGGCAGGCAGCTCCATTTAATAAATATTCACTCTCACCAGAGCGATATACTCTTCTTGCCACAGTCACTTCTTTATAAGAAATCGGAAGCTTTCCGTCTGAATTATCTAATGTAATGGCCACATACGCCGAACCTAAAGGTTTTCTATTTTCGGTACCGGAAAAAATAACGTCCTCCATCTTCGAACCTCGAAGCTGCTTTGCACTTTGTTCTCCAAGAACCCAGCGAACAGCGTCCGCCACGTTACTCTTTCCACTGCCGTTAGGCCCTACAATACCCGTGATACCATGTCGAAAATCAAAAATGATTTTATTTGCAAAGGACTTGAATCCATATACTTCGATTGATTTTAAATACATTTTTTTACATCCTTTGATTTTTTAGCAATAGAATCGACTGATAAGCAGCCATCTGTTCTGCCGCTTTTTTCGTCTTTCCAACTCCCTTAGCGATTACCCTATCTCCAAGATGAGTTTCTACTGTAAATTCCTTACAGTGGTCTGGTCCTGTAACCTTAATTAAATGATAAGAGAGTTTTTCTTTGCCTTTCCCTTGCACAATCTCTTGTAAAATTGTCTTAGCATCATAAAATAACGCCTTATCTTCCAAATCATCTAGTAAAAACTTTCTCAAAAATTGTTTTACTGTCTCTAAACCGCTGTCTAAATACATAGCGCCAAGAAGTGCCTCAAAGGCGTCAGAAAGAATAGAATCTCTCTCTCTTCCCCCTGTCATATCCTCTCCTTTACTAAGATAAAGATAATCTCCCATATCAATTTCTCTCGCACATAAAGACAGCGTATGTTCACATACAAGGCTAGAGCGAAGTTTTGTGAGTTCTCCCTCGTTCTTATCTGGATATAAATGATAGAGATATTCACTCACTGAGACTTCCAAAACTGCATCTCCTAAAAACTCTAATCTCTCATTATTTTGTTTTTTTTCCATCCTATTTTCATTTGCGTATGAGCTATGAATCAATGCCTGTTTTAATAAAGCTTTATTTTTAAATTCATACTGGATAATTTTTTCTAATTTTTTCGTAATAATTTCTCCCTTCTACTCATTTTACAAAGCAGGATTGCCTGCTTTGCAGGCAACCTAATTTGTTTCTTTTTTCTTTTTCACATCTAAGACAAATTTCTCAGCCATCGTTCCAGTTAAATCTTGTTGACTAAACTGTACACACTGAATCATTGCATTTTTTGTCTCTTTTGCTGTTGCACTTCCGTGAATTTTCACAACCAATCCCTTTAATCCAAGAAGAGGTGCTCCACCGTACTCTGTGGCATCAAATGCTTTAAGCGTAGCTTTTAATCCCGGCTTTACTAATAATCCGCCAATCTTACCTCTCGTTGTGCTCATCATTCCGTCCTTAACAACTTTAATTAAAGTTTTTGAGAGTCCCTCTGATAGTTTCAAGATAACATTTCCAACAAACGCCTCACATACAATAACATCTGCTTTTCCCTGCATAATCTCGCCTGGCTCAATGCTTCCGATAAAGTTGATATCTTCACATTCTTTTAAAAGAGGATACGTCTCCTTTACTAGAGCATTTCCCTTCGCTTCCTCAGCACCAATATTTACAATTGCCACTTTTGGATTTTCAATTCCAACAACACCCTTCATATAAATCGAACCCATTTTCGCAAACTGTACAAGATGAGACGATCTCGCATCAACATTAGCTCCACAGTCAATTAAGAGTGCCACACCCTTTGTCGTAGGTAAAAGCGGAGCAAGAGGAGCTCTCTCCACACCTTTTAACTTACCGACAATGGCCTGTCCTCCTACTAAAACTGCTCCACTGCTTCCGGCAGAAATAAAAGCATCCGCCTTTTTCTCTTTCACAAGCTTTAGCGCCACTACCATCGAAGAATCCTTCTTTCTCCTAATAGCGTCAACAGGTGACTCGTTACAGCTTATCTCCTCTGTCGTATGAATGATTCGAACCCGCTCTTTTGGTACATCATATTTTTTTAACTCTTCTTTCACTTTATCAGAGTCTCCAACTAAATATACATCTAAATCTTCACATTCTTTGATTGCATCTACGACGCCTTTTATAATCTCATATGGTGCGTAGTCGCCACCCATAGCATCAACTGCCACTCTAACTTTTTTACCCATACTTCTTATCCTTTCTCGCTCTTTTTCTAATAGAGTAATAGCGAAGTTTTCCTAAAAAAGGAAAACATAATAGTTTTAATTTATCATAAAAAAAACGATTATGCAATAATTATGCCGATGAAACTACTGTGTTCCAAGCAAAAAAATAATTTTTTAAATTTTTTTCAAAAAACATTTGACATTTTTCTCTCTATCGTATATAATAGCATTTGTTCGAAACGAATATGTGCTCATAGCTCAGTTGGATAGAGCAATGGCCTTCTAAGCCATGTGTCCGGGGTTCGAATCCCTGTGGGCACGCTAGATGCGGCAGTACCAAGTCGGTATTGCCGTTTTTTTATTGCTATCTAAAACTTCATACTTTGCGTAAAAATAAAAAAAAGGAAGCCAAGACATTCGTCCTCACTTCCTTTTCGTTCTCTTCATCTTATCTTAGATATATCTTCTTCTACTACTTATCACTTATATCTATCATTAATCTAAATAGGATACCATCTTCACTGGCTTTCGATAGTCATATTTTACAATCTTTACTCCACCAATCGGATAAGGTGCAGAATTACTTGCGTTAATAACCTTTCCGTCTCCTATGTACATTGCTACATGATTAATATAACTTCCATAGCCATAAAAAATAAGGTCACCTTTTTTTAACTGACTCTTTGAAATCGTCTTACCGCCCTGTGCCTGAGCTCTTGATACTCTAGGGATATTCACTCCATATTTTTTATAAATTGCCTGAACAAATCCAGAACAATCAGCTCCTGATGTAAGGCTTGTACCACCCCATACATACTTAAGTCCAACGAATTTTTTTGCATAGGCTACCATCTCTTTTCGAATCTGATCTGTCGATTTCTCTTTTAATTCCACACGACCAGTTGTCTGTGATGTTTTCACAAAATTATACTCAATGCCAAGTCTTTTACAAACTGCCTTAGCAGGCACTAAAATACAACTTCCTGTCTTCTCATATGTAACAATGGTAGGTGCTACTGGAAGTCTAAACATCTTCCCATCTAAAGTCGCCTCTTTTTGTCCGACTCTCAATACTAGCTTTTGTCCTCGATAAGTTAATGTCAAAGTCTTTGAATTATCATCGTACTCTCTTCCCATCTGAGTTTCTCCAGACACAAACGCCTCGTAGTATGGAATCATAACATAACCATCGATTGTAATTCCTGGACTAGTGAGTCTCGTACTCTTTCCATTATATGTAATAGAATGTTGTCTTCCCTCATATGTGATTGTTTTATTATCATAAGTTACTTTAATCGGCGATGCTGCCTGCGCCGTCACTGTCATGCCACATAGCATAAACAATGCCATCGTCAAAACAACAAGCTTTTTTAAACCCTTCATAATAAAATTGTCCTCTCTTTCTATTGGTATCCAAAATTTTTCTCTCATTGTCTTTCGTCTTTCTATGTCCTACTTTGTATACTTCCCTGTTTTTGGACAAAAAATAATTTCGAGCCTTTTTATTCATTTTTCTCGAAATTTTTTCCATGTTTTATATTTTAACACATTTTTAATATTTGTCAAGTTTTTATTACAAATTTATTAACAATTCTTGTTTTTTATAATGAAATCGCCATTGCTATTTGTGACTCCCCACGGACAAACCTATGAGGGAGTCACAAAACTATAACGACAACTTCATAAAAAATATATTTATCCTTCTTCTTAAAATTGTTTTTCTTCTAAAGCAAATCGTATCGTAGTTAAATCAACCTCTGCCTTTTCCTGAAACTCTTTAAGAATTTCCAAAGCTCTTATTTTAACACGGTTAAGCAATGGCGTCTGTCGACTCTCATTAGAAATTTCTTTCTCTGCTTCTACATTTTCAGGGTAAATTCCATATTTTTCTAATTGTTCACAGACATGATTCATCGTCTGCTCCATATCACTAAAAAACTCACTTCCCCTAATTCGGATAAACCGCCATCCAATTCTCTCTAGTATCGTCTGTCTTTCCATATCTGCACGAATCTTGGCCTCACTGCTATGATATCTCTCACCGTCACACTCGATGGCAATTTTTCTCTCTCTATAAATTGCCACAATATCTAATCGGTAAGCCCCAACACTCCACTGCTGCTCGATATGGTATCCTCTAGCTGCCAACGCTTTCGCCACCTCCTCCTCAAAAGGAGATTCCGCCCTTTTTTCTATCTTATCCACAACTTGCAAAAAAGCTTCTGGATTTGTGGCATAATCAAGCAATGTTTTCCTGATATCTCCTGGCTTTAAATCATTTGAGGCATCTAGCGAATTCACAACCCAAAGCTGATCTCTTGCTCGGCTTGTGGCGACATTATAGCGTTTTCTCATAGAGTCTTCCACACCATATCCTTGCAAAGATAATGGTCCTTCCTCCTGTCTACTATCTACCATACTTAAGAAAATAACGTCTCTCTCATCTCCCTGAAAATTTGACGCATTTCCACATAAAAGTTTTCTTTTCTCAATTTCCTTAGTATCTATATGTTTAAAAATAAGAGACTGAATTTTCTTTGCCTGCAAATCCCCAAGCAGCGAAATAACCCCAAAGGTTTTTCCCTCATATTCTGGCTGTTCCATACATGCCATCAAGAGTGCCACAATATGATTTGCCTCCTCGGTATTTTCCTTTAAACGCCCATTTCTCTCTCCGTCTTCTACTCGGTAATTCACAACTGCTGGGAACAAATTAGAACTGCTCGCATCTCGAAGAGGCTTAATTTTATAATCATACGATAATTTATTGCTAAATCCAATAATTTCTGGCACACATCGAAAATGTTCTCGAAGCATTAGAGATTGAAACGTCGTAGCCGCAATATCGTAAAGAGAAGTTTTTATATTATATAAATGAGAATTTGGTATCACATCACTTAAATATATTTGCTCTAAATAAGTCATTTTGTCTATGTCAATCCCAATTCCCATTGGACTTACCTGCCTATCATCTCCTACAATAATGAGTTTTCTTGCCATATAGGTAATTGCAAGAGAAGAGAGATCCGATTGACTCGCCTCATCCACAATAATAACATCAAAGCGATTTACTCTAGGATCTAAGCTCTCAAGTGCCCGATTCATCGTCATAATCCAACCCGGCACAGCTTCTTGACATTTTGCCATCAGTTTTCTAGCCTTCGCCTTAAGTCTTGGTGCATTCTTTCCTGTGCCTTTTCCAATCTTTTTCACAGTCTGCTTCCAGCCTTGCAAAGCCTGCTTCATATCAATATCACATTCTGTTTTTCTCAATAAATGATACCACGCACAAATTTCCGCATATTTTGCTGTTGCTTCCCTATATTTTTTGCTAAGCATAATACTCTCTTCTTGCAGTTCTCTAAATGGATTGTTCACAATCTCAGCAATAATTTCTGCATACTGTTTCCATTTCCATGCATCCTCAATATTACTAGGCACAATACTTTGTCCGTGGATTCCCTCTCTATCTTCAATCGCCTCTGCCCATTTTGGTGCAACTTTAGCAATCTTTGCAAGTATCTCTTCTCTTTCTTTTTTCAAACTATATTTTTCATAAATTTCCTCTAATTTTACAAAATTTTTTGTATATTTCAAAATATCTTCTTCTTTGATTGCCTCGACAAGATTTCTACAAATCTCTGAGCCGATACGTTTTTTCTCCTGCAAAATAAACTTATTTCTCTCAAGTTTTCTCTCCTCCTTTTGCATATCAATGCCTAATTGACATGCCTTACTTATAAAAGGAATAATATTTTTTGCGGCCGTCAAAATTTTATTCATTTCTTCCAATTCAGAATCTAATGTCGTAATATTAAAAATCGTATCAACTGGTAAATTTGCATTCTCCATCTTTTGTACTAAATTAGAGTAATCTGTCTCATACCAGGAAAGATAATATTCCATTTCTGGAATCCATTTACTTGCAATTCTCTCTGGCTCCAAAGTGTCAAGGGAAAAGAAATCTGGCACCTGATGCAGCATAAAGAGCTCATTCCAGTATCTCGCACACTGCTCTCTCTCTTTTTCAACCTTAATACTGTTTAAAACAATGTTACAGTCACTATCGGATTGAATTTTATTTCCATTAATCTTAATCTCATCCAAAACGATATGAAAATTCCGATTAAACAATAAATCAAGGCCTGATACCTTCCTCTTTCTTTCAAAAACTTCCCTTAATTTCTCAAGAATTGGTATATATTCCTCTTTATGGTCTTCATGTTCAAAATAAATCACCTTGCCAAACTGCTCTGCAACGAGATTCTCCGCCAAATTACATGTCGCCTTAATCTGCTCAATCAATCTCTCCCAACGCTTCTTATAAGTTGTTCCCTTTCTTCCGTCCACAGCAGCATATTTCATCCACTCCTCAATCTGACCAAATTTTTGCATCTGCTCATTTAGATCATCTAAATTTTCCTGACTTGGAAGTTCCACACAAAAACCCGCAAATTCTGTCTCAAAGCATAATTGATTTCCTTCGTCTTTTCTCGTAATTTTCCACTCTCTTTGAATCTCTAACTCCTCTAGCTGACGCTCTATTTCCCGTCTCCTGACAAAACATTTTTCAAACTCAACTGGAGAAATTAGCTCACTAGACCTTGGCAACTCACAGAGCAGCTCCTTTTCATCCAAATAGCTCAATTTTTCATTACTTCTATAAAGACTAGATAACTCCTCAAAACTTACCGGAAATGGACTGTACATCCTGATATCTCCTGGAATATAAGATAGATCCTCTCTATGCTCCGCCACAAATTTAGCAGCTTTAGACACCTCAATTGCTTCTCCATCTAAAACAATTTCTTTATATTCCTCGTGAATCGTCTTAAATATTTTCTTTCTCACATTAGCTAAATCATCTATGACCTGCTTTCTCTCTATAGCTACTCTCTCTTTTTCTTGTTCCAGCTCAAAGGAAGTATATTTTGACATATAATCTGTAATTGCATCGATAGACTTTTCCATATCTTCATTCGAGTCATCTAATACAGACACACAAAGAGCCTCAAGTCCACTCGCCACCTTATCCTTTAAAACATTTAACGCCTTTTTTGTATGACTTGTCACCAAAATCGTCTTTCCCTGCGCAAGAAAATGTCCCATCAAATTGGCGATTGTATGAGTCTTTCCAGTTCCCGGAGGTCCCTGCACCAAAACGGCATTATAAAGTTCCATTCTTCTCGCAATTTCCAACTGTTCTTTATTTGCCTCTTTTGAAAGTAAAATATCAATACTCTCTCCCCCAACTGCGGCAAGCTGTTCTTCCAAACTCTCCTCTTTTTTATCTGCTAAAAGAGCAATCTTTCCACCACTTACAATATCTGATAAATGAGATGGCACTTCCCTAATATCTTCCAAATTTTGGATGATTTGTTCAACCGCCTTTCTCGTTCCATCTACTCTCTTCCTGACAATAAAAGTCGGATTCCAGTAAACAAGAAAACGATTCTCTTTTTTCCAGTTTTTAGTCTCCCCTTCCATCGAAAATAAACTCTCTGCCGAGAGCTGGTGAGAAAATCTTTGCAAAAACTGCGGCGTATTCCTCCTATCTAGAGGATGATAATCATTTTCCTCTAAATCATCTATCGACATCGAAACGGCATTCCAATTTATTGCATCCATCTCTTGGAGTGCCGTGGCATAAATTTCCGATTCCACATCTGTATCTTCGATACAAATGATATTTTCCTTGGCATAAAACACTGTTTTCACGCGACGGGTAAGAATTGGATAATTTATTTCCTTCCTTTCACTATCTCTTAAAAATCCATTTGAAATAACCATTTCCAATGTCTGTGCATCTCGCTCTAACTCAATATGCAGCTGATATAATTTTGTAAAAAATTTTCTCGTCTCGTCAATGACAATCTGTTTTTTCACCCACTCTTCCCGCTCTCTAATCCAAGTCACATAGGAATTGACACGATTACTATTTTCCAAGAAAAATTCTATTATCTCTGTCTCTTCTTTTGCCTGCTCTTGCTTTTCTTTCTTCTTATCATTATCACTCCCACTTTTTTCATCTAAGAGAAGATCTAGCGTAATAATTCCCGTATCTTCCTCGAGTTCTTCTGGTTCCTCAAGTTCTTCCATCTTCTCTAAAATTTCTCCTGTATTTTTATTCTTCTTCATCGCCTGATAACAGGTAATTCCATTTTCAAAAGCATCCCATCCATCTAAAATCCACTCTCTAATCTCTTCGTCTGGCTCAGGACAGGGCATAAATTCTGGCTTATGCACACGAAGCAAAACTCTGTCAAAATCAATTACATCCTCATCCATACGGTCTCGATAAAACACCTTAATATTTTCTTCATCCTTTGGAATATCAAAGAGCGAACACGACCAGTTATAATCCTTAATATTTAATACATTTTTTTGTCTAAGAGCTGTGACATCGCGAATATATTTATATAGAGCAATTACCTTATCTAAACTGTCGCTTTTGTTTTTCTTCTGAAGTTCTTGATTCTGGTTATATTCATCATAACTAGTTTTTTCCATTATATATCTCCTAAAGTTCAACTACTATTTTTTTATACTTATTCTATCCTTTTCCTATTTTTCTTTCAACTATCTTTTTCAAAAACGGCACTATATTATCCATTAAACTTAAGGTTCCAATTTTCAAAAAATATGCTATAATAAAAATAAAAATAGCCATTCTTACCGCTTAATATCGGAAAAGAATGTGGTAAAGGAGGAATTGTGTATGAAATTACCAGATATAAGAGATGTCATGCTCGAATATAAGGGAATGCTGCTTTTGTATCGGTCAGCTTTAAAGCAGATGAAAACAAAACTAGAAATATTAGGAGATGAATATCAGTTTTCACATGGATCTAATCCGATGAAACAGATAAAATCGAGAATCAAGACTGAAGAAAGCATTATCCGCAAACTCCAGAGAAAAGGCAAAGATATTACTGTAGACAATATTAATCTCTATATTGAAGATATCGCTGGAATCCGTATTCTCTGTGAATTTACGCCAGATGTCTATCGGATTGTAGATTTAATCACCTCTCAAAAGGATGTAGAAGTACTAAAAACAAAAGATTATTTTCAAGATCCAAAACCAAACGGATATAAGAGTTATCATTTATTAGTGACGATTCCCGTTTCTTTATCCGATCGAACCGTACTGACCAAAATAGAAATACAAATTCAAACTGCGATGATGGATTTCTGGTCTTCACTGGAAGAAAAAACTTACTACAAATATAATGGACAAGTTCCAGAATATATGCATAAAGATTTGAGGGAATGCTCCAAGATGATAAGCTATCTAGACAGCAAACTTTTTCAGATTAAAGAAGAAACAGAAAAATAAATAAAAAATAAAAGAAAATAAAAAAATGGAAGAATAAAAGAATAAAAAAGACAGCTGTAAAATAAAATTTTATATTACAGCCGTCTTTTTTCATTATTAAAATTTAATTTCTTTTCCTTCTTTTCTCCACTGGTGGAACTCTGCAGTAGCTGAGAGCAATACATCAGAAGAAGAATTAAGCGCAGTCTCTACAGAATCTTGTACAACACCAATAATAAATCCTACACCAACTACTTGCATGGAAATATCATCTGGAATTCCAAATAGAGAACAAGCCATCGGAATTAAAAGCAAGGAACCTCCAGCCACTCCAGATGCTCCACAAGCAGATAATGCTGACAAAACGCTCAAAATGATAGCCGTTCCAAAATCCACCTCAATCCCAAGCGTATGTGCCGCCGCCAATGCCATTACTGTAATAGTAATTGCTGCACCATCCATATTGATGGTAGCTCCAAGCGGAATTGACACAGAATACGTATCTTTGTCAAGACCAAGCTCCTCGCAGAGTGCCATATTAATTGGAATATTCGCAGCTGAGCTTCTCGTAAAAAATGCAGTAATTGCACTTCGCTTTAAGCATTTAAATACAAGTGGAAATGGATTTTTCCCTGTCAATACATAAACCATAATCGGATTTGTCACAAGACTGATGAAAAACATACATCCGAGCAAAACTGCCAAAAGCTTTCCGTACTCGGAAAAGACAGATAATCCGCTTGTAGAAACAGTTGTATATACAAGACCTAAAATACCAAATGGAGCAAGATTAATAATCCATGTTACCAACTGAGAGATGGCATTAGAAATATCCTCAAGTGTATTTTTTGTCGTCTCACTGGCACGTCGAAAAGCAATTCCAAGCAAAACAGCCCAAAATAAAATCGATAAATAAGTAGCATTAGATAAAGATGTAATCGGATTTGAGACAACCGTCAAAACCAGATTCTTTAAAACTTCCGCCACGCCACTTGGAGCATTCGTCTGTGTGGCTGCTTCTTTTAAAGTCAGCGTAACTGGAAATAACGTACTGGCAGCTACTGCGATAAAAGCCGCTAAAAAGGTACTAAACATGTACAAAATAATAACGGTCCGGATAATTCCTCCCTGTGTTTCCTTTGCGTGGCAAAGTGAGCTCATAACAAGAAAAAATACTAAGATTGGGGCAATTGCTTTTAACGCACCGACAAATAAATCGCCTAGTATTCCTATTCCTGTGGCGGAAGGCAGGAATAACCCTAAAAGTACACCGCATATTAACCCCACTAAAATACGTTTTACGAGGCTAATATCCATCCATTTTTGAAATAAGTTTCCCATTTTCATTTCCTCTCTCTTAAGTTTATAGTTCTAGCAATGTTTCAAAAACATCGACGTTTTTATTATACCGTTACCGCCCTTTCTTTGCAAGCTATCAATTCTTTTTTCTTAATTTATTGCTATAAAATCAGAAAATTATCCAACTGCTGCAATGCAATTGCTATCTTCCAGTTCTCGTTTTTTCAGCCTGCTTAAGCTCTCCCTGCCAGATATATTCATTGAGATCAAGCTGTCATTTCTTTTCATCTACAAAACAAAAATCCACGGAATCTCGCCCAAATGCAAGAAAACCGCAGATTTTTTACTTTATCAATTGTCAAAGACAAGTTTATATCTCTCTACAACAGCATTACAGTCTAGCATAGTAATCTTGTCTATCCGTCATCGGTATTTTCAATACTTCCATCGCTTGCTCTGCTGTCAACTTGAATGTCTCCATTAAGTTTTTAATTGCTTTTATATTTGTCTCTAAAATGCCTTGTTCCATGCCTTGTCTCTCAACTAATTCACTCAAGTTACACATATTCTCCACCTCGCTCTCTATCTCGCTCGTCATTCCAATTCCAAAATCAACTAACTACTCTGATTTAGCTTCTTCATTCAACGACAAAGCTAATCTTTCTTCTTTTGGCAAGGCAAAAGTTACTGAAGAATTAGACATAGAAGAATTGGACATAGAAGAACTCAACTGCAACATCTGATTTTGCACTGCATCTAGCATTCCCTGTGTAATCTTTCCAGTTTGTTCTATCACTTTTTCTTTACTAGAAATAAGACCATCTATGATTCTTAACTGCCGTTGTTCAACTGCTTCAATTTGCATATTATAATGTTTTAACTGTAATTTTCTATCATCTTGTATTTGTTGAAAATAAATTTGATATGCTGGAGAATTTTCTTCATACTGCCCCAATATATCTAGTAATGCTGGAAGTTTTTCCCGATTATATTTCTCATTATCTTCTTTTATTTTATTTCCCACTTCATTATAAAAACTTTCAATCTCCTTAATAATCTGAATAGAGCCTTTTTCAATAATTTGCAAACGTTTTTCGGCAACATCATTCAATCTATCTTGCATATTTATAATTATCTGTGTCATTTCAGATAGTTCCTGCAGTTTTGCCTGCTCTAAAGCAAGCTGACTCTTTGTTTCAAGTTCAAGCATTTCTAAACGAGCTTGTTTCATAAGCTCAATTCGTTCCATTTCCATATTAGCAAGACGAATTTTTGTTTCCGATTCAATTTCTGCAATTTTTACTTTATCTGGTTCGTAGGTAGTAGTAGTGCGACCACCACCTCCACTAGAACCACCATCAAATAAACTTTTTAAAAATCCACCAATTGCTCCAAATAATCCCATCTCTTTTTCCTCCTCATTTGGCAATTTTCCCATGAAAACTCGCTCCACTTGCTGACTACGAAACCTACCTAGTGTACATACATTTGCAAAATGCTCACAATTATTAAATACTAAATGATATTTCTTATCTCCAATACAAGAACGTGCATAAGTCACAATCTGCTCAGGAGAATATAAGTCTTTAAATTCTTCTTCTGTATACTCTTTCACTTCCAGAATACCATCCTTTAGGAAATAAAGTAAATCAGATTTTAAAACTTCACATTTTGACCAATCAAGTACACTATCATTATCTCTTCCTGTAAAATGTATTACTTCATCATCTGATACATAAATACCATGATGAGCATATAAACCTCCAATCCGTTTTACACGAATATGATCCCCTTTTTTCGGCGTCCTATTTTCCCATATTTCCTCTGTAAAATTAGCGTTGATTAGTTGCTCTTCAAAGTCAATATTTATTATTCGAGGATCCTCTATTATCCCATTCATCATCATTTTCCCTTTACTTTGTCAAAAGTCCTTTTCTCATCTTAAAAATCAAAGAATTAAACTCCTTATCTCGTCTTGCCTGTTCTTCACCGTAAGATTTTGCATCAGCAAGGTAAATTTCATAATTTTTTTGTCTTAAATTAGAAAATTCTGTCAAAATGGTATCCGAAATCTTCTGCAAATCATTATCCCTAATAAGAGAACGAATATCATCAATTTGAATATCTAACAAACTATTTGCCCACTCGAAAATAAAAATACGGTCTTCTGCTTTTGCACAATTAAAAATAATGTTTTGTAAATCAGACTGAAACTCAGCCGTATATTTATAGATTTTACTCTCGGTATCGAACTTTTCTTGCAATTCTCCGTTTGCCTGAAATACAAAGTTTTGATAAATACCTTTGCGTTCCTCCCGATAAAAAGTATCGATTTTATCGCGATAAGACTCCAATTTAGAAAGAATTTGCTGTGACACGGAAACTTCATATTCTTTTATCATTTCCACATGATGTGAGAGTTCCCACTCAATCATATCCTGAACTTTCTTTTCAATTTCCAGTCGCAATACTCTCCAACTCTCATACCATTTTTGCCAAACTTCTACTTCTATATCATCACTTTCACAAATGCTTCTAAAATCCTCTTTATAAGTTGTCTTAAATACGCGGTAACTTTCCGTCCATTTATCCCATGTATCTATTGCCCAACTAACATACTGGTAGTTTGCCTCAAAAAACTCTATCTTTTTAAGAGCATTGCATATAATTTTGGCTGTATTTTCAGCAATAAGAGAAAAACTTGCTCTTTCTTCTTTTTCCAAAACTGCAAACTGATGAATCGCATCCTCTCCATTATCAATTTCATCAATACGATATTCTAATTCATCTGCCTGATGCTTTATAGCAAGAATTTTGGACTTTGCACTATTCATTCCGAGAGAGAAACAACTTGCCAAATGACACTGGCGTTCACGTAAAAGCTTATTTTCTTCTTGATTCAAGTGATCATTTTCCTCGTATTTCTTTGAAAGTTTCAAACCGATAATATTAAAATCAAGAATTACTTTTTCTTTTTTCTTTTCGTAATAATCAAGCTTATCCAAAAGCTCCTCTGTCCATCGCTGCACTGCTTCATAATATTTAATAATGGATGCATCAATTGCTTCTATATCATATTTTTCGAGCAATATTGTATAATCAAACGAAGAAGAAAATACCTCTACTGTTTGTGAATTATCAATATGCTCTTCCTGCATTTCCTTCTGAAATTCCGTCAATACCTCATCAATCCTCTTTTGTCTACATTCATCGTCAATAAACTCTTCCTGCATTGCCTCCTCAAGTTTCTTTATTAACTTCTGCTGTCTCTCTTCTACAAGTTTATTTCTAGCTCTCATCATCGCATTTACACCTATTACCATAGTTAATTCCTCCCCATATAATCAAGTGTTTTTTATTAAAAATTCAAGGTTTTTTAACTTTTCATATCTCAGTGAACAAGCCACAGTGACGAATATTTTGATGTATCAAGTACTGAAATATTGGCTGCATCTTCTTCAATTAAGAGCATTACTTCCTAAAGTCGATTGTTGTTGTATCACGGTCATTCTTTATCAGATTATTGTGAGTATTGTCGTCGAGTTCTTTCGATTTCTTCAATTTTCAACGTCCACATTTTAAATTATACAGGAAGTTCCCTAAATACTCTAGTATACTTGAGTGTTTGGGTAAAAAAGAAGAAGAGCAGCTCTTAATGCTTATTCAGTTGTATTTTTTATCAATCTCACCTTCTTTAAAAAAGTAATGGTGTCTTCGATACCAGCCATATAAGAAATATCCGCATACCGACAATCTACTGTCTGTAAACAAGCGATATAATCATTTATTATTATCCTGTCATGCATCAGCAAATTAAGATCCATAAATCTCTTTGTTAATTTATCCAGATCTTTTTCATCCTGTTGAAACATCTCATCTTCTGCACAAATCTTGTCTCTAGTTACATTAATATCCTCCGCTATTATCTGATTCATTATTTTTCTTATAAATAGATTCATTCTTGTTTCATCCTCCTATACTATAACTGCAAATATTAATTTAATAATTAAATTGTACAAAGTTGCGAACTCAATGTCAAATAATAACGAATACTATAATTCGACAAATATAACCCTTATTTGTCAAATTATCCAAGAGTTTAACAGTTGAATAATAGAAAAATGCTTCTATACCTCATAAAACCTGCTTTTTGTCGTCTTTTTGTTGATAGTATAAAATTTTGTAAGTTGATTAGAAAAGAAAAAAGAACAACTCAAAGGAAGAACTCCACTTTAGTAAAACCATAATATATTCACTGTCCACTCCAATCTGGATGTTAAAAAGTCTTTCGCAGACATCCGAATGGATCACCTTTTGGAAGCGGAAAATGGTGCTGTAGCCAACGGAAGTTTATATAGCAACGACAGGCTTCTTCTATTTCTCTACTCGAGTAAATTTCCTAGGAATAGGCATATACCACAATCTTGAATATCAACTTGAACTTGACTACAAGATTTCTCCCTTTTGGGGAGTACGCCTTATAAAGATTATGACAATCTAACTTCTCCAATACATAACTTAGCAATCGAACCAATTCATTATTCAGAACCAATCCTTCTAGATTTAATGGAAAAACCAGTTGATAAGTATCGTGAAATTCAGTATAATCTTTTTAGTATTTTGGGGCACTGTTCATATTCTAATGATACTATAAAAGGCGGTGGCTTTGGAATCCTTCTTTCAACATTTGTGCCCGAAAATAGGAGCATTGCATTTTGCAACACCCCATCTTTTTTTGCGTTCTAACTTAATTCTGAAAACCTGAATCTTATCAAAAAGAAGTTTTCCATAGTAGCATGGGGCAAGGATGCATTCCTTGAGTTTCACGAAATACTAATGGATAATATACCGAAGAAAATAGATTCATATATCAAGACATATGCTGATACGGCACTGTCATCTTTTTATAATGGTCTAAAAAAGGATATCTCTCGGTCAAGAACGCGATATCCCTGGATGTAAGTTCTAGATTTGTCGAAGGAAACAACAACAAATTTAAACTCATCAAACGTATTGCATATGACAGCTCAAAGATTGTCAACCTGACTAAAAAGTGTAAGCTCGCTTTTCTAGCCAAAGCACTTGATTTTAATCTTATGAATCTGATATAAGCTAAGCCGTCAGAATTCTTATCTGGCGGCTCAATTATTACACTAATATACCCAAAGTTAAGAAAGAACCCCTTATTACAGAGGGTGTCTTTGTTTTGTATATATTTGCTATTTACTCATTTATAGTTATTATATTATTTCTGTCCAAACAATATAGTCTTACTTCTACTTCTGCCTACAGTATTTTTATCTTTAGCAGGCGCAAATGCTTATATCCCCTGCTCCATTTTCAGTTTTTCTTCAGGGTGAGTTACTGTGTAAAATTCATATATATTTCTCATTTGAACAACTATATCCACCCACGACGGATCGAGGTTTAGAAGGTCGATAATCATAGCATCATCAAGACCATTCTTTTGAGCAAGTTTTATGTCTTTCTCTAGCATTATCGCTTGTTCAGCTTTATTTTTCTCATACCCTAATTTTTCTGTTAGGATATAGACAAAGTGTTCATCAGGCGTCATCTTTTTGCCTATTTTGGATATGGACTCCCTTTTCTCTTTCTCGTACATTGCCATATACAAATTAGCTTTACGGATATCGTGTGCTGAACAATTTAATTCGCGAGAGATTTCTTCGATTGATTTCGTAGAAATCATTGGAAATGCTTCTAAGTATAGTGTCACATAATATTCGGCATCTTGGATACCGAATTCCTTGTACTTATTCACTATTTCGTCGAATTCTTTCGATTCTAACTTAGGTTTCTTTTTCTCTAGCTGTCTAGGTTCTGGTTCACACTTCTTTTCCAGAAACGACAAATCTGCATCAGTATTACCTAATACGGAATCTACTGCATTACAGAAGTCAATACCAGCGAGTGCAATGCCATCAAACAAATTGTCTAAAAATAATCCCATATATAGTTCCTCCTTTTAATGAATGAAATAAAACTGATTTATTACCAATTTCATTTCAAGTGTATATTGTATCAGTTGAACAATGTGCTATTTTGGGCGAGTCATTCAACAAAAATGGACGGTATTTAAGCAATTTGTAAAGATTTGCAGATCTTTTCCATAGAATATTTTATCCTCTATAGCCTCTTCTATGCTTTCATGAATCTTTACAATATCTCCATATCCTATTTCAATTTTTGGAGTATGATACAGATTAATACAAGCATATTCTCCTTCATACTCAAAAGTAAAATTTTGGGTATATTCTCCCTTATTTCCGTGCGAATGCTGTTTCATATTTCTTTGCCCATCTTTATCGTAAAAAATACGATTAATTTGGACTTTTTTCTCTTTTCCCTCTTTCGTTTCAACAACTGCATATTTATTATAATTTTTATGAGTGATATTGTCAATATTAGTTGACACAGAAGTTTGACAGTTGAATAATAAAAAAATACTTGCAGACTGTATAAAACTTGCTTTTTTTGTGTCAACTTTTTTGATTTCTTCGTACAAACCATTCTATTGGTGATAAAGGTAAGCGACAAGTGTTAAAACCATTGGTACTAGAGTATTTTTCTTGAGTAAAAAACAAAAAGAAAATCCTCTGATTCCTCCAAAATCGGAAACAGCAAAAGTCAATCATCTAAAACCATATTTGTATTTTAAATATTTATTGAAAGAGTTGCCAAAGTATTGGAATGGGTATGAGAACGAGTTTGAGAAGGATTTCCTTAAGAACTTATTTCCATGGTCAAAACAACTTCCGTCAGAGATACGAAAAACAGAAAAGTAGAAAGTACTGCCATCCTCTA
Organism: Lachnospiraceae bacterium; assembly: GCA_051880475.1. Taxonomy (GTDB): domain Bacteria; phylum Bacillota; class Clostridia; order Lachnospirales; family Lachnospiraceae; genus JAUUSJ01. Next base: position 68,069 of record JBJEOA010000059.1, read on the forward strand.
GAATGAGGATGGCTTATTGAGGTCTCATACGAGTGGTTTATCGCTTACATTATATATATTCAAAAATATCCATCGGTGAGTACAATGCATCAAATTCAATCCAACGCCTAGATTCATTCTCAGGATGGTTGCCTATATACCACAAAGCTTGAAAACATCTCATTCCAAGTTGCTCAGCCTTCTCTAATTCTTCTTTTCCATCCCCAACATACAAGCATTCACTCGGTGTTACTTGCAATCGTTCAACACACAATCGATAGATATCCTCGTCCGGTTTTTGACATCTTTCTAAAAAAGATAAACACGTAGCATCAAAGAAAGTAAACAAATCGCTTTGTTGAATATGGATTACCTCTTCTGAAAAACAATTCGTTATTAAACCAAGCTTAAATCCCATATTTTTCAACATCTTCAACATGGGCATAATATCTTCATTTATGTTTAGAAATGCATTTTTTTCGAAAAAATGTCTTCTCCTTACAATCTGTTCAACTTTTTCGTTTGAAAACAAATTATGTTTCAACATAATAGTTTCAATGATTTCCTCAAAGGTTATTTCCCCAATAGTACGAACTTGTTTTGAATTTCTCCAAATTGGCATGAACAACTCTTCTTCAATTTGCAAATCTCGTGCAATTTCTTCACCGAAATATAGTTGCCCCGAATACTGCGTAACAAGAGTTTCATACATATCAAAAATAATAGCTTTAATCACAAAAAACTCCTATCTTACTTCTGATGAAGCACAACATCATTCTTTAAAATATAGTTTATCGTCTCATCAGGTAAAATTCTTTTCATTGTACTGACATCTTTATCTGCAATCGCTCTTCGGGCGGTACCAGCAGATATTACCGCACCACAATCATCCAACTTTCTTTTTATAATGCTAACGGTAATCCCATGCTTAGGGGCTTCCTCACTAACCAAGTCATTATACTTGTCTGTAAAACTCCCCGATTCTTCTTCTCCCAAAAATCTATACTTTATTCCAAAGTAAGAAAATGTATATTTGTCAACCATTTCACCGGTAAATTTTAATGTTTTATTACTCTCAAACATTTTACTATCTCTATACATATATGCTGGAAAGTAAGAGGAAGATATTGCAAACGGTTCTATAGGTACCACATAAACATTATTATATGCTTTCATATTCTCCCGGACAATTTCGACTCTATCTAGTACACTTAAGCTGTGAAAATAATCAGCCATTACAAATACAACTACTGCGTCCATCTCAAGCAGTGCTGTATCTATTAAATATTTGTGTCCCTTAGTAAAGGGGGCTGCATGAATGAGCATACCACCAATTTTTTCGTATTTACTAAGTTCCCTTTTTAATGCTGAATATCTTAAATAAAACGAAAGCAAATTAGGATTTACAACATTATAATATTCAAATTGAAATATATCGATATCCATCAACTCGAAATACGTTTTCTCATTTGCTCCACATACTACTTTTTCTTCTTTTCTTAACGAGAATAAACACTCTGCCATCAAGGAATTTGCAAATTTGTTACAATGTGCAGGGCAATCATAAAAAAATATCTCATTTTTATGTTTCTTCTGATTAAATACAGGATTCAAATTATATACAGAAATCCCCAATTCATCTAATATCGGATCCTTTTCAAATATAAATACAAATGCATCCCCAGCCTTTGCTGGAGTATTCAAAGCATTTATTACGTCGCACAGAAGAACTTGTCCATTATTTGTTCCATGATTAAAAACCTTAATATTTATATTTTGATGTACATATATTTCCTGTAAGTATGATTCTATAGTATGTTCATCACTTACCATGTACCCACTCGAAATACATGGTCCATAAAGATGTAAAGAATTACAAAAGTTTTTCATTTCTGGTATTGTCTTTCTAATCCCACCTTTAATATGCAGATGTTCCACCGCAATGTCAGATTCAACTATAGAAAAACCATTATTAAGAGCCACCGTAGCATTCAATAGCCTATTATCAAGATATTCTAAGTCACTTTCATCAGCAGCAATTTTCTTTACAATATCTTTATCTTCAATTAACTCTTGAAGAGTTTTCCCACTTCCGAGATTACATTCTTCAAAATATGATAGGCAAGTCAACTCCTCTGGAACTGGACCTTTTACAAAATAATATTGCATATCATATTTTTCACAATAATCTGTAAATACTTTAAAAATTACTCTTTCAGCCAGAAAATAGAAATCTTCAAATCTCTTCACCAAACTATGTGGTATATCCTCATAATAATCTTTTCCGTATCTAAAATTCCATATAGCTATGTTATCATTTTCCGGAATAGTGGAATACTTTTTGTGCCATATAAAATTTATATCTTCTATTTTCTTTCTTAAGTAATCTGTCAAATCACTTTCACAAAGTATATATATTCGTCTTACATTGCTTGCTTTTAAATAATCTGCAAACTGATTTCCAAAAATATCTACATATCTAAGTGCTATGAAATTTCGGTATACTTGTCTAGGAAAATATCCATATTCCAAATTTCGATACTCACACACAACATCATCACCCACAAAAATCACAAGTTTTTTGTACATCCAAGTTTTTAAAATATCCTGTATTTGTTTGCTTGTTGGCATTTTATCAAAACATCTTATGTAGTCCTTATTCATAGATGGAGCATTTTTTAAAATCACATCAGCCTTATCCAATATTCCTATTATCCTGTCATTCTTCATAACATAAAAGACCATTAGTTCATCTAAAACAAGTCGCTCCATTAATTCATGATATTCAAAATTATCCGCTTCCAAGTAACACATATTTTCACGATTAACTTTTGTATAATTCATAAAATCAGCTCCAATTCTTATCTATAAAATCAAAAACCGAATATGCAAACTTATAATTATCTTCCCTGTAATATTTACATTTCATAAAAATTTCAATAGCTTCATCAATCCCTTGAAGCAACTGAACATTGTTTCTAGCATGATGGCGGATTTTCACAATATAGCTCGCCATATCGATATTCGGATCTGAACAACACACCTTTTCATAGTCAATACACTTTACAGTTTTATCTGCTAGGCACAAACAGTTTCCTGAATTTAGATCACCTAAAATAACATATTTTTGAGGAATTATTTCTCTTCCATATTTTATTTTTAATATTCTGGCGTAAAGCACAAATGAATAATAGGCTATCTCTTTTCTATATTTAGGTTTCTTACTGTAATAAGCCCATCGCTTACTATATATGTCTATTAATTTCAAATATCCATAATTACAACATTCCACTTTTTGTTGATTTAATTGCCCTAATAACTGAATATAATTTTCAATAGATTTTCGAATATAATCAAGTGCTACTTGAACGTTCTCTCTTTTAATTACACTTTTCATATCCCCTACACTATCTATAAACTCTGAAATAACACAAGTTTCACCATATTTTTTGGGTAGTGGATATTCTTTTCCTCCTAAAACTTTCCCTATCAACTTTTCATAAGAAATTTCTCTTTTTTCAGTACTATCTCCTTTTATTAACCATTTTATAAAAACCTTATCTCCGCTTGGACTTTCTGCCGAAAAATATAATCTTTCCTTTCGATACCTATTCACCTTCATCGGTAACACATTTTTATAACCAATATTATTCAGTTGTTCTACAAACTCTTCCATTATACTGCTTAACTCCTCTTTAATACTTTTTGCCTCTCTCCATTAGATTCGTAACAACAAAATAAGAGATTCATAGTTTTTACTGCGTCCTCAAATTCTATTTGAAATTTATCTTTTCTTTCTACAGCTTCATAAAATTTTCTAATACATGTTAAATGATTCGTCCCCCACGCTTTCTTTCCAAAGTATAAATCAGATTGTACTAATTCTATTGGCTTTCCATCAATAAATAATTCCTCTCCTGTCATAAGTATGTAATGCTTATCTTCCGTCTTTATTTGAACGATAACCGGAAAGTAAATATTGGGTGTATTAGTTGCATTAAGAACGCATCTTGTTCCATCAGAATATTCAAATAAGACAAAAGCACTCTCCTCTGTCTCTATAATCTCTTTTAATGTATCATTGGTACTATGGCAAATGACCGTTTCTGGTTCTCCTTTCAAATATCGAATAAGATCAATCGTATGAATTGCTTGGTTAATTAAAACGCTACCACCTTCATATTCTTTTTTTCCTTTCCAGTCGCTACCAACATAATAATCAAATCCTCTGTCCCATGACAATGACGCAATTATCCCTTCTATTTTTCTATCCTGTAGATAACTTTTAATATACTCTACTGCCGGAGAAAACCTATTTTGAAAACATACTCCTACGCTTTCAGGAGTTTTATTCACCAACTCTCTAAGTTCATCCAACTGTGTTCTTGAAATAGCCAGTGGTTTTTCAGTAAAAACTTTTTTCCCCCTTTTTAGACAATTTTGGATCATCTCTGGATGAAGATAATGCGGCGTACAAATATGAACAATCTCCGCATCTTCTTTTTCAATCATTTCATGATAATCCGTATAAACAGCACTCAACAATCCATAATCAGCAATCGCCTTATCACATTTCTTCATATCGATATCACAAATAGCAACTATATCAATATTCAAATGTATCAGGCATTTTATATGAACTTGAGCAATATGACCTAATCCAATCAACATAGCCTTCATATCAATTTACCTTCTCTCCACTGTTCTTGTGTTCTCTGTAAACGAAAGCTGATAATTTAAATTCTGCGTACACCTTGTACAATACTCTAGTCTATTATTTAAAAAACGATTATACACATCAGAAGAAATAATAGTTTTAATCTCATCTCTTAACAGATTCCCTAAAATCGGATAATAATGGTGCTCTGCTTCACAACACGGCAAAACATCTCCATTCGATTGTATTGTTATAAAATGTCCATTCAAACAACACTCTCTATTTCCGGTATATGTTGGCGAAAATAAACCTTTCGAAATTGTTACATAATCTTCAATATTCCCTAATAATCCTGCAACATTAGCTATATTTATCTCGAGATTCTCCTCGCCTCGACATATCTTATGTATCGCTTTACACATCTCTGGTCGAATTATTTCATTAAACTCAACTAACTCATCATAATCAAGCCTAAACAAACCATCTACATCATTTTCAATATTCGTAAGTTTAATGCAGTCAACACCAAGTTCTCCAAAAAAAGTAATTATATTATGGAGTTCTCTAAAATTATTCTTTGTAATCACTGTTCGAATTCCCACAGAAATATCGCTCTTTTCTTTAAAATACCTAATAGAATATACCATCCTATCAAATAATCCTGGCATTCTTCGATTCAAATCATGTTTTTCTCCAATATACGAATCCACCGAAAACACTATAAGATTAGGCGGTGTATGAATTACTTTTTCCAATAGCTTGACATCCTTGAACAAAATACCTGATGTATTCAAAACTACATAAATACCATTCTTTCTCAAATAATCTACAACACTCAATGTCAACTCTGCTTGCAACAGTGGTTCTCCGCCACTAATAACTACTGCCGATATTCCTTGCTCTATTAGTTTATCACAAATAACTTTCCATTGCTCTAAGTTCATTATTTTCTGTTTTAACACTTCTTTATACTTATAATTTGAATCACAGAAAGTACAATTACACGGACATTCCTCTGTAATTTTAAAACATGCTTCTCTAATCATTTATTTTCTCCCCACGTATAACAGTTCCAATAGCCCTAACATTATCATAGTTCCATTCTTCTATAGAAATAACTTCGTCACATCCAACAACAATACACTCCATGCTACATTCATCAAGTATCTTTGCCGTACCTAAATCGACACTCGTTCTTCCCAAATCCACCAGTTCTTTAGTAGATATATTTTTTATCTGTTCTACTTCAGCATCACTTTTAGGGTCAACCGGAAAAACACCATTAACATCTGTCACTATAACCAATTTTTTTACATCAAAGTGTTTACATAATAAAGCTGCTTGAAAATCCGTTTGTAACAATTCTTCATTGGCTAAGACCTGAGCAAAACCTTCTGAATCCAATATTGGTTTGTAATTATTTCGTATTCCAGATATACACTCTTCTTTATTATAGCAAAGAATAAACGAATCACTAAGCGAACATAATATGAGTGCATTGATTTTATGAATACTCGAAGTAATTAAAAATCCATTCTCTTTTGAAAATACAATATTCTCGCCTTCTGAATTTACCAGCCTTTTAACCACTTCACCAATGGCACCAGAACCAACATAAATAGCTATGCGTTCTTTTGTTTCCTCTAACTTATTTAAGACTTTTTTTGTCTTAGATATAGAATACAGCACACTACCGCCTATCTTCACAATATAATCAATTCCAATCATACTTCTCATACTCCGCAATACAAAAATTAATAGCTTTCCTATATTTTTCGCTTATTTCTTTATCTAGTTGCTTATCTATGCTTCTATAGTTAAACAAAATACGATAAATGCAACTCAAATATATTTCCTTGAAATCAATCTGATGATTTCTTTTTTTACCATACATTTCAACTACTTCTTTGGCAAAGCCAAAATCCACATGGATTGTCAGTATATTTTGAAGGAATTTCGCAAAATCATCTTCCGTCAATCCGTGTCTTACATCCGAAAAATCAATTAATCCTAAAAAATGCCCATTCTCTGTAACGATATTTCCCATATGTAAATCCGAATGAATCAAGCAAAAATCATTAGGTGGAATATGATTTTTCAGCATATGCTTTACCTGCTCAACATTAAGAAATTCTGATACAAACTTTCGATTTTCGGTTAAAAAATCCTCCAATCTGTGATGATCACTTTTTCTATCGACTTGCTCAAAACATTGAAATTCTTCTTCCATATTATGAATATCCGCTATTTTGGAAACAATATCTAAATATGTCTCTTTTACAACAATCGTATCCCCTATAAGTTCAGACATAATATAGAAAATAATACAGATACTCTTCCATTCACATACAAATACACACTCTCCATCTATGTAAATAATCTTAGGGACACCAATTCCACACTCAGAAATCTTATTAATAAATCTAATTTCTCGAAGAACATCTTCCTTTGATCTTCTCCAAAAACCTTTTACATAAAAGTTCGATTTCCCGGCAAACAATCTAACAACTACACTACTATCATTTTCACTATATCTTACAACAATGTTCTGCTCAAACCCAAATCCCTTTTCCTTTAGAAATGCAGCAATCCTTCTGTTTATTTCATCGCAAAACATCTTTCATCACTTCTTTCATTTCACTTTCATAACAGCCTTCATATGTATAGTAATCCACTTTATCCTGTAACCATGCTAAAAATTTCTCATAATATTCTGCATCTGTAATTTTAAATTGTTCAAAAAAACCTAACAAAAAACAGGCATGTGTGCAAACAACATACTTCTTATCAACCCCATTCACTATCGGATTCCGAAAATATCTATTCTCCAACTTGAAAAAATCTTGATTTTTTAACCAAAACATTCTTCTTCCCATGCCATGCCTAAACTTCTGCTTACAAGACTGTATAATCGTATTTGGATCTTTATGATAAACCTTTACATTTTCAGCATAATACATTGTTAATCCATTTTCCATGCATCTATGTGCAAATACTCTTGACTCCGCAGTTGCTTTATTTTGCTTTTCTGCAAATATACGTTTCCCCAGTTTGTCTGCAATATTTCTTTTAATTAAAAGATTTCTGGAATCAGTCATCATTGTGGATTCTCCATTTACATATGAAGAAAACATGATCGTATATAGTTTTTCTTCTTCGTTCCCCAAATTGTTATTTTTCTGAAACAAACAAGGATTTCCTTGAACAATGATATTTCCATCGGCAAGTGCCTTATATCCATTTTCAATCCAACTAATATCAACTTCACAATCACTATCTGTAAAGAAAATATATTCTCCTTTCGACAGTTCAAATGCATCGTTCCTTGCATACCCAGGACCCTCTCCTTGCGAATGACATATTAGAATATCTGGAAAGTTCGCCAAAACTTTTTCATCGAACCCTTGGTCAGAATGATCATCTGCGATGATTATTTCGTAATCTACTAGATTTGTTTCCAAAAATTTCATCACAGAATTTTCAATACTTTTAATACATTTTATTAAATCCTCAATGCGATTTTTACATGGTATAATAACTGATATCATAATCTTTCCCTTTCCTCTGAAACCTCTCGGAAGGCCTCTATTATTCCTTCTAAAGATTCTCTTTTCACTCTTACAAATGTTGGCAAAAACAACAAATTACCTGGAGGTGTCATATTCGATTCATTAATCAACCTTCCTGTATACCTGTCATTATTTAAAATATCGTTTTCATAGGCAAAATCATAACTATGGAACTGCTCCAGTATTATTCCTCTTTCTCTAAGCATACTTACAACTTTTTCTGTGTTCCAGTCTTTCCAATATGCTTTATCTAATACAATAACTAGCTTCCAATAGACCCTGTTTGCATATTCCGAACTATGAATTTTACTGAATCCTGGTATCTCAACAATTCTTTTTTCAAGATACTCATTTGTTTCCCTATTACATTTTAACTTCTCATCATAACGTTTAAGTTGCTCATTTCCTATAATCAATGCAGCTACATGTGGTCTTAACTTTATCCCATATCCATTAGAATATTTTTTATACTTATCGTCCACCAACGCTTTCGGCACTCGATTTGGATGTCCTATCAACAACAGACGATTATATATATCTAAACTGTCAGTAACTGCCACTCCCAGCTCTCCCCCTGTTATTAATTTTCCTTTTCCCAACGAAAAGCAAGCAATATCTTCACACGGTAAACCGCCTATTTTCCATTCTCTCCACTCAGCTCCATGCGCATGAGAAGCATCCGAAATAATTTTAATACCATATTTTTGACGCAACTCTGAAAGTTTATCCATATCACAAGGATTGCCCCATATATGTGTCACAATAACTGCTACAGTATCATTGTCTATAATCTCTTCCAACTTTTTTACATCAATCGTTAGCGTGTCTGCCTCAAACGGACACAATACTACCATAGCATTGTTTTCCAACGCTGCGTATACAGCGCCAAAATAACTATATTCTGACAACACTATTTTCTTATTTTTCAAACATTCACAAGTGCTAATCGCTGCGTACAAAGCAGCAGTTCCGCTACTATACGCCACCGCATACTTTTTCCCTACAAATTTTGCAAAATTATTTTCAAATGTTTTAATAACCGCACCATCAATATAAGAAACCGGATTATTTCTAAGATAATCGGCCACTTTTTCCACATCTGATTCAATAATGTCTTCCCATTCGTTCACAATATCGATTTTCACCATCTAACTCCCTCTCGTAAGAAACACGCAAATTTACATCAATCTCTAAAAAAATGTCTCTAAAAATCACTTTGTCACTTACATTTTTCAATTCTTCATCTAATCTATTGGCTACTATAATATCTGTAATCTCAATAAAATCTGTCAATTCATTAATTACATCGTAGTATGCATTAGTAGAATTAAAAAGTGGCTCATACACAACTATTTTTATATCTTGCATTTGAAGTTCCGTTATCATATCATATATTGAGCTATCCCTAAAATTATCAGATTCGTGTTTCATCGTCAGTCTATAAATACCTACTATAACTGTTTTATCAAGATAATCTTCCTTTAAGCTGTTCACTTTATTAACTATCTGTTGACCAATATATCTTTTTCATATTTCATTACTTTCAATAATAGCAGAAATCATCCTTTGAGGAAATCATCCTTTGAGGAATTCCTCCAAAACATGACCTTAATTGTTTCGAATCTCTAGGCAAGCAGTACCCTCCATAACCAAAAGACGGATTGTTATACCAATTTCCTATTCTCTCATCTGAACATACTCCGTCAATAATCATCTTGGTTCTTAATCCATTAGACTCAGCATATGTATCTAACTCATTAAAAAATGATACTCTCATAGCTAAATATACATTAGAAAAAAGTTTTACCGCCTCTGCCTCTGAGGAATCCATATACATTACCGAAACCTGCTTCTTATGTGCCCCTTGCTGTAGCAAATTCACAAAAGTTTCCATTTCTATATCCTGCTTCACTCCTGATTTTAATACAACAATTCGTGAAGGGTATAAACAATCGTATAACGCATTTATTGCTGCATTAAAATTCGTAGGTACCGCAATCACAACATAATCAGCCTCATTATATGCATTTATACTATCATATCAGTCGTGGCTAATATATGTAATTCTGTCTCCTTCAAATACTCATCCACATCTCACTGTATTAATCTTTCAGCAACATGAAATAAATTGGTTTCATAGGCTTTATTCAAGACTTTTCCCTCCATTAAGCTCGTGACGATACTTAAAATATGCAAGTTTTTAGATGTTTTCAGATTATCATTTTTTTCTACTCAAGTTGTGAAAATCATTTTTGATTCCAAAACAATAGTTATCTTTTGAATATGAGAATCAAAATTTTCCAAAAAAAGAACAGATCTTCTCGCCTGTTCTTTTATTACTTTAATCTTATTCTTTCCTATCTCTTAGAAAAATCCCACACCAAACATAGGTGTGGAATCTCTAACTACTTACTTTTTACTGCTTCAATCAAAATGTCACCAGTTATACTACTACAATTAATTATTTTGTCCGAATTTTCCTTTCCTTTCACATTTTGAATCAAAATATCACCCTTTTTACTTTTTGCCTTAATATCATATTCATTACTTTTTATTTTTGTCAAAATATCCCCCGATTCAGTTGAGATAGTACATTTTTCAACTTTATCAACAGTTACTCGAACATCTCCATTTGTTGTTATTACAGAAGCAACATTTACATTCAAGTTTTTAATATTAACATTCGAATCACTTGTTACTATCTCAATACCTTCAAGAGTAAATAAAGGAAGATAAATATATCCTTTAACACTATCAGTATCTGCTTTAATATCCAAATTCAGCTGACTTTCACTTACTTCACAATTAATATGTACTAAATCAGCCTTTCCTCTTTCTACTAAATAGACTTTTGTTTTCATTTTTGACCTAACAAAAGATATTCTTAAGTCTAAACAGCTTTCAATTCGAACAGTATTATACTTACCACTTGGAAATTCTTCAATAACAGAAGAAGTAACATCATAGAATTCCTTATCATCCGCCTTTTGTTTCATTCCAGCTTTTATAATTGACGAAAACAATCCCATGCTTATGCCTCCTTATTACCATCTAAAAAATTCCCAACATCTTAATGTGCAATCCCTACTGCACTTACCGACACTGTTCCAATCAAAATTTTTTCTATGCGGTTTAATAATATATTCCACACTATCCACCTACCTTTGTTTAGCTTGACACTTGCCTACTCTGTCACACTTTAAAAAACAATATCTATCACATGAGCTAGAAAAATAAACTTTTTTCGCTTTAACAATATATCTCATAAACATTCCTCCACATTAAATTATCTATCAAGTGGACAAAAACATGTTCCAAGTCTATTACACTTCGCAATACAATTACTACTACAATCTCCATTACAACCAACCATATTCATCTGCTTTTTGGGTCTTACTATAAATCTCATAATCAAATCCTCCTTATAATTATTTAAGTGGGCAGAAACAACTTCCTAATGAACCACATTTTCCAATACAGTTTCCACTACATCTTCCATCACATCCACTTACCATGTTAATAACTTTCTTAGGATTTACAATAAATTTCATAAAACTTCCTCCTTATAATTTTAATTAGTAACTAGTATTAATATAAAATACTAAAATCATTTTACTTACTGAAAACAACTATTCCTTTTATTATCTTTATTTATTCATTTCATAGTACTTCAACATAATATCTGTAATATTATACTTTATCAAATCACATACATTATCACTATTTAATACCATATCATTATGTGGACACCCTCCCATACAAATTGGTAATAACGAGCAGTTTAAACACTTTTCATTCTCAATTGGATTTCTTCTTAGCCAGATACCATTTTTATAACCTGTCACATCAAATAGTTCATCTACAATATTACCAACTGCATTCTGTACATTTCCAACTTCATTCCAACATTTATACAAATATCCTTCTGGATCAATCACAAATGAATTCATTAGTTCAGCACAACAATAGTTTAACTTTACCTCTGGATAGGGAAATTCATTATACTCGCTAAAACCATATTTTTCTAATACTTTATAATAATGTAACAGTTTAACAGCAAATTCCCCATTATTATAACAATCTGATTCTATTGTTCTACATACATCAGTATATGCAGTTACCTGTCCAAAAGTAATTTTTACTTTCTTACTATGAAGTTGTTCTGATAAAATAGAAATAAGTCCCTCAACTTCCATATCATTATTTTTATCAACATTTATTCTTAATACAACTTCAATTTCATTTGTATCAATCAATTTATTAACATTCTCTATTAACAAATCAAATGTACCTATTCCAGCCTTATTCACACGTCTTTTATCATGTATCTCTGGTGGGCCATCTATTGTAATCTGTATTCCTCTCACACGATATTTTATGAGTTTATTTATTGTATCATCATCAAGAAGAGAACCATTTGAAATAATAAAAGCATTATACTCAATTCCTTTTTCCTCACATATTTTCAAAAATTCTTCTGAAAGTGAATATAAAAGTTCTTTCGCCAAAAGAGGCTCTCCACCGTACCATGAAATACTTAGGTTTTTCAGATGATCAGATTGATATTTTACAAAATCTATCATTTTATCTGTAACATGCTTTTTCATTATTCCTGGTTTGCTTGTTTCATAACAATATATACACTTAAAATTGCATGCGAGCGTTGGCGCAATAGTTAATCCCAGTGATTCTGTATTATATTTTTGAAAATTTCGTTTTGTATAGAGTTCCATTAACTCATCATATTCATCAGGAATAATAAACATTCCTTCACAAGCAGCCTCATAGCATTCTTCTAATTCTTCAGGAATAGTATCAGATGATAAGTCTGCCAGCGCTTGCATTAACTGCTCATATTTATCATCAACAACTGCCAAACCACAACTATAACTATTAAATGCTAACTTTTTTCCATCTGGGGCAACAAAATATTCGTTAAATCTAGATGCTTTCACTGTATTTCTCCTCATACTGTCTTTTTTATTTTATACGTAAGTATAATATCACATTCAATTGACTTTATTTATCATTCTTTTTAATATATTTACCTGATTTTATATGTTTATATTTAAGTTTTTCTAAACCGCGTGGAATTGCCCAAGTATTTTCAAATTTCACTTCACCCAAAATACCTCCCTGCAACATAATATATTCATTCTTCGCTTATTTTCCATTCGATTGCAACTTCTGAAATTTTTATATACTCGTTCATTACTTATCTCTGTATAACTCTAAAGCAAATGCACTAACTTTATTTTATTATAATCTATCATTTGAACAATGTTAATTCGAATAATTCTAAAATTCTAGTTTGACTTCCAATCCCCTCCTAATATATTGTTTTGGTTCATTACAGTAATTATAGTTTATTTTTTTCATTTATTCAAGTCTTTTCTATAATAATACACAAAAAATTACACAGAAGATGATAATAGTTATCATCCTAATCCATAAGTCCATTTACTGTACTTAAAACATACCCCTGATGTTCCTTACTGTATATAATAATCCTATTTTCTGTTCCATTTACTCTTTCTTCCGCCAAAAAGTTTCGAATATCATCTACATCTCGCTGTATTGATCTTTCAGCAACATGAAATCGATTGGCTTCATAAGCTTTATTCAAGACTTTTCCCTCCATTAATCTTGTGAAGATGCTTAAAATACGCAAGTTTTTAGGCACTTTTGTCTCTAATTGTTGTAGTGAATTCATAATTAAATCCTCCCTCCTAAAATATCGCTTTTCGTCATTTACTATTAGGTGGTTTTAGATTATCATTTTTTTCTACTTAAGTTGTGAAAATCATTTTTGTCAGTTTTGATAGGTATATATTATATTAAGTCTCAAAACAGTAGTTATCTTTTGAGTATGAGAACCGAAATTTTTTCAAAAAAAAGAACAGACTTTCTTGCCTGTTCTTTTATTACTTTAATTACTCTAATCACTGTAATCTTGTTCTCTTCTATCCCTTAATTTTTCTTTCCTATCTCTTAAATTCTATATTTTGGTGCTGATATGTATCCGAGAACCATTTCAGTTCATCGCTAAACCCATGCAAACTGGAATCTTTTTTTAATAGCGGAACTAATCTTTCATATATGCCAATGACGTCATCTATATTTTTATCTGATATTGCCCCATGAAGCTTTTGTGAAAAAACAGTAAGTAATATTTTATAGTCACCTTCTACATATTTTTCCATATCATACAAGAAACCTTTTTCCTGATTTATATCAATTGAAATTATGATTGCGATGATATAAATTATAAAACCTTCTCTTTCCCAGTCTGCTGCAATTAAATAATATGCACAATCTGCTAGTTTCCGCCTAAAATCATCTACTTTTTGTTCTTTCTCTTTTTCTTCACATATTTCAAAAAAATACTCAATTGCTTTATAATAAAGCTTTAGTGTATTCTTCTTAATTTCTTTCGCATTTTCTAATTTAAAATAACACTCAAGCTGATCAAAAGCAATATTCCAATACTTATCGAAACTACTAAACTCATATTTATACAATATAGGTTCAAGCAATCCAAGCAACGAACAATAACATTTTTCCTGCATCTTATAATTATCCACATATTTATATTGTTTGGCAGCATCTTCCCATATCTCAATTTGCTCTTTTAATGATTTTCCAGCTGCATTTTTTTCTGCTAAATAATAATAATTGCATTTAGCCTTCTCCTTCAAATACGTCTCATCATCCAAATCGTCTGTATAAGAATAATATTCTCCCAATATTTTATGTAGTAAACTACGCAAATACTCATTTTTCAAGTTTTCCGATTCATAGATTTCTTTTGCTTTAAGACAGTATTGTAGGACTTTCTCGTCTTGTTCAAAGCTATTTTCTACTAAAAGCTCGCTATATAATAATAAGATTAAAACATAGTATGATTTAAGTTGCTCTTTTTCTTCACATATTTTCAAAATATAATCTAATAATTTTTCTTTCATTTTTTCACTACAGTCATTTTTCATTTTCCCATAATAATATAACGCTTTTTTTATTTTTTCTTCATCGCTACATAGAGAATTTATAAAATCGATTAAAAAATCAATATTCTCAATTGGTATTTCTTCTTCATCTGGAAACATCGATAAATATGTTACACAATTTTTCCAGTATTCCTTTTTCTTATCTTGAGAAGTTTCCAATTTATATAATCGATAATTAGCGGCAATCAGCCATTTTAAATGATATATGCGATAAGTTTTACCGATATTAACTATATTGTATTGTATCAATTCTTCGGCATATTTTTGTGCTTCATTATATTTTTTCTCAAATATAAGTAAATCAATTAAATTACAGCACACCCTATTTACCCATTGACTATACTTACCATTTAATAATCCTTTAAAACTTTTCATCGCATTATTACTATCCCCCATTTTAATATAAAGATTCGTAATACTGCTAAAAGCAAGATGATATGATTCATCACCTTTTTGATATGCCTCGTAATATAAATCGATAGCTTTTCTATACTCAAGTCTATTTTCGGCACTCTCCGCTAAATCTATTAGATTCATCCCTATTCTATAAGAATCATCTTCTCTCTCAAAAGAATCTATTATCTGTTGATAGCGATATGCTCTCTCATGGTCTATATAATGATTCATTCTATACATATTTCCAAGGTCATTGTCATCCAAAAGTTCCTCTATTTCTTTTTGATTTTCCTCTATGCTCTCTTCCAACATGCCACATTCGTATGCCCTTATTCCAGAGAAAAAATCCATCATTTGCTCATATAAATTTTCTCTTTCCGATAAATCCATTTGAGCTTTTGGTAAGTATTTTTCTGCATCATCGAATAAGCTTACTGCCATATCCAATATTGGATTCATGAATGTTTTATTATCCCATGTATATACACTCTTCATAGACGCTTCATCGAGTTCCATAGCCAAATCAACACAGAACTTCGCCAAATAAGCGTAATCATCTGTATACGCCCTCGCTTGTTCATATGCTTGCTCTGCCAGCTTGCATATTCTAACTGCTTGTTCTTTCAAAAAAATATTTTCATCAAAATCACTCTCTTCATAAGATAATTCAAATATTTCATCATCTATATCAATCAGAGAAATTTTTTCTCTATAAATCATCTGCAATAAATGATGACATTCCCTATCATCTAAATTCAGACATATTTTTTCTGCTAAATTCACGTATGCTTCTTCATTCGTGATATATCTATGTCTAAAGTAATAGACGCAAAATCTTGCATAAGCCAAATCATTTCCCCAAATACGCTGTATAAAATAATCTAATAATTTATTTCTCACCTCCTCTTCTACACTATTCGGAAGCTCTTCTAATAAATATTGCGTCATTGCATTTACAATAAGTGGACAATTTTCAGAGCTAGGTGACAGATGATTATATACCAAATCTAGTATAATCTGATGCAAAGAAATTTTGTGCGTTTTCTCGTCAAATTCAATCCATCCTCTGCGAATTAAATTTTCCAATTCATTTACACAATTTTCCACAGGACAATACTTAAGAAATTTTTCTTTTTTCATCCGAATATATCCTAGTAATGATAAACTTCGAATTAACTCGCATTCTGCTTTTGAAAAATGAGAAAGATCAAATAATGCTAATAAATGTTTATTAATACTCTCAGCTCTAAGTCTTTTATCCTTTCTATGCTTTATTCCAATTTCTTCAGTACTTGTAATTCCTTCCTTTTCCATTAAATTTTGCAAAAGAAACTTCGGTTTATCTCCTGTCATTCTCAAATATTTAGCAATTAGTTCAACCGTCATAGTATGCCTATCAACAAGCTCAATTATATTTTTTATCTGCTCTATTTCCTTTTGCGTATATTTCTCTTTATTATATCCTTTAAATAGTACGAGTAATTCTTCTATTTCTTCTATTTTTTCAACGTCAATCTGTGGATAATTATAGTCACGGAAATCTTCTCTAGAAGTAATTAAAAAGCGACATGGACATTCCAATAACTTCTCAAGATTGTCATCCGCATCAACATCAAAATTATCTAGAATAATCAAGTCTCTCGGTATTGTCAATGATTTTAGTGCCTCTAATTTTCTCTTGAAATAATTCTCCTTTGACTCTTTTTCCTCTTGTTTTATTTTATTAATGCGGATATCATTTCCACATACTGTCTCAATAATAGAGCCCGTAAATGATACGAAAATTATATTTCGATACTGCTGCATATTTTTATACGCATATCTCTTAGCAAGCTCTGTCTTTCCAATTCCTCCTATACCAGACAAAAATAAAACTTGCTTTCCTGATGCAAATACCTCTTTTATCCTTTCCATCTCTTCTTCTCGTCCAACAAAACATTCTGAGTGATATGTAAAATTATAGTATAAAAACTTATTTTTTACATCTGAGACTTCGATAAGCTTTTCTAATACTTCTATTAGAGAATCCATATTCTGATATCGATAAGAAACTGATGATGAAATTGTTTTATGTAGAAAATCATTTAATATACAAAAAAACTCTGGCTGATATCGCTCATCCTTTTTTTTCATAAGATTAAAATTATATCGACAGCTGATAGAACCATCCATTATATTTGGTCTTCTTCCAAATATTTTGTAAAATGCAATCGCCCCAATTGAATATACATCTGTTGCCTCACATATTTTATTTTTATCTCCACGCACCAATTCAGGAGCAGAATAGCCATCCGAAAATGCCATCCGCACAGTTTTATTCTTTTTTATTTCCTCTTTTAATAATAAAGAATCAAAATCAAAAAGCACAATATGTTCCTTTGTCTCTGGAAGTAAAAATATATTTTCAGGCTTAATATCTAAATGTAATATTCCTTTATCATGATATTTTTTGATGATTTTACATAATGTCGATAATCGCTTAAATAGTGATTGCAGATTCTCATCAGTATCTAAGCGATAATCCTTTCCTTCTACGCATCCCATAACAGAATATAATGTATTATTATGGATAAAAATATTCACTGCCTCCACTGTTGAATTCATTAATCCTAAAGTTCTCTTTAAAAATACATTTTTCTCATAACCCTTGCGGAAGTTATCTTTTGCATCAGCAAACTTTTTTTCGTAGGAAAATGCTGCTATCAGCTCCCCTTTTTCATTCCTAGAAATATCCACATTATAAGGATAACATTCTTTTATTCTCACCCAATGCTTTTGTCCTAATTCATCCTCATATGAGGCAGTATATACAAGGCAGCTTGAACCTCTTCCTATCTCTTCCTCTATGATATATTTATTATTTTCATTAAAGATTAGTTTATAGCCATTAATAAGCGATATTCTATTATCTAACATTTTTCCCTCCGATTCATTTATAGATTATTTTTATTATATCATTTTTATATAGTAGATTGTAGAATTTATAGTACTTTCATAGTATAATGTCATTGATTATATATCTTAAGGAGGACTGATTATGTCTGGCAATTTTGCTTTTTACAATAAAGAAAATATTGGGAATATTGATGCTGAGAATGATAATTACACCAATATTTTAGAATATTTAAATAATCCTGCAAATTTTTGTTCTTTTTCAAAGGGACTTACAAAACTCATACAACAATATGGATATCAAGGTTTAGAAGATGATATTGATGCCAAAACAAACTATATTCTTTTGAAACTATCAGAAATAAACGTATCTATAGCAAAAAGTACTATAAGAGATTGGTTTAATGATAAAAGACGACCTGCTTTTGCCTCTAACAGTCGTACTATTATGTTTCAAATCTGTTTTTCTCTTCAGACTTCCTTTTCTGATTTAAAACAGTTTTTCCACCATGTATACTTTGATAGGAATTTTAATTGCCATACTATAGAAGAAGCTGTATATTACTATTGTTTTAAACATGAGTTTCCCTATGCACACGCACTTAAGCTTATCTCAATAATTGATACCTATCCTGTTGAAAATCACTCTGACTCATCACCTAATGTTTTTACAGATGAAATTAAAGACCGTATTGACCATTGTTCTTCTGACGATGAATTACTCAATTTCTTCAAAGAAAATAAAGATATCTTTTATCAGTGGAATAAATCTGCCTTAAAATATATTAAAGAATATATTTCCCTAATTCGAGGAAAAAAGACGGATAAAACGGTAATTGAGGATTATAGAGCGGGAATCAATATTCTTCCCGAAGATATTGAAAATTGCAGTCTTGTCATACAGGAATATTTACTATCTAAAAGGATAGATGGCAGACTAGATTCGATTGCCTATAAACAGATAGATTCGATTGATTTTATGTTAGATCAAATACTTCATACAAATACGGGTATTAGCAAAGAAAGTTCCATCTCCTATATTTTAAGAATAAATTTTCCAAGCAAAAAAACATTTTCGAATATTCTCAATAAATCTGATACATCTACTTCCTATGACTCTATACGAAAATGTCTTATTTTGTTGAAATTTTATCATTTCTGGGTTTCCCTGTCATTAAATCCTAATCTTATAGATATAGATAATGATATCTATAACATATATGATATATACCTTGAGGAGACAAATTCTCTTCTTACTTCATGCGGATATGAGGAATTATATTTAGGCAATCCTTACGATTGTCTTTTCCTTCAGGCTTCCAAAACAAAGTCTCCTTTATCCATTCTGAGAAATATCATAGATTCGATTGAATATGCCTAATCATTATATTTATTTACATAATCAATCCTATATTTTTCTTAGAAAGAAAGCTGCTGCAAAATATTGTTTAAATCTTCATTTTGCAACAGCCCTTTCTCCATCCACTCTGTCTCTAACGTTTCATTTTCATAAATTTTCTCAATCCTCTCTTTTTTCATAGCCTTTCTCCTCTCTAGTTTTATTATCCTTATTATATCAACCTACAATGTCATATTTTGGCATTATAAATTTTTTTACTATCAAAATAAAATATTTTTAATCAGAGAAATTTTTCTCGATGAATAGAGGATATAGTTTCTTATTATAATAGAAATTATAGTTTATTGTATTAATTTATGTAACCATTTACCATTAGATATTATATATTAGGGTGATGAATATGGATAATAACTATAATATCGGAGATAAGATTAAACAGTACCGCCATGCCAGAGGATTTTCTCAAGAGGAACTTGCTTTTCGCGCCAATATTTCCTCTGTATATTTACGCCAAATAGAAAAGAATTATAAAAATCCTACTACTGTTACTATTTTTAACTTATGCAAAGCTCTATCGATTTCTCCCGCCAGTTTATTTGACGATGATATCTCTGTACCTCCTTCTACGACAGAACAGCAGATTTTAGCTTTTTTATCTAATAAGACGGAGAATGAAAAAAAGATTGCATTAGAAATTTTAAAGACAGCTTTTAAACTTGACCCAAAACAAAATTAAAGAAAAGACGGATTCCTGCTAATGGATTCCGTCTTTTTAAATAGTTGACTATTTAGATGTTTAACGATTTAAATATTTAACTATATGTAACTAAAAGAAGCTTTGATTTTTATATTTTTATGATACAAGTGAAAACTCTACTACTTTCCCGTTTCTTACACTAACTATTACGCCAATGAAACAATTATTTCCAGCTTGCTTTACGTAAGAACGAGCAGTTTTGGCGGAAATTCTTCCTTCACCATAATAGTATTTACAATTAGGACTAATTGTCATTGTGCGTGATTTTTCTGTACTTAGCACTTTTGAACTTCCTGCCTGATACAGACAGAATTTTCCTTTCATTGTAAGGGAACTAGAACCAAGAAGTATTTGAGTTGTATAATCACTATAACCACTCGAATATTTTTTATTTATTGCCTTAATATCGTAATTTGTGTGAATTATTTTTAAATATTTTTTCAGCACATATCCTAGTTTTCCCTGATAATTGACTCTCGCATACCCATTTTGGCTAGAAACCTCATAATATACGGTTGCTCCCTTTGGAACTTTCTTTAAGGCTGTAGATCTTGAACTTGGAGATTTCCTTAGAGTAAGATAAGTATTACAATTTACTTTATATTTTTTTGGCGCATAATCGACTTTTAGATTTTTGTCTAAAACATATCCTACTTTTCCCTTATAGCTTATCTTACGAAATCCCTTTGATAAATCGTCGCCTCCATAACACCATGTCACCTTTGTTCCATATGGGATAGTACAAATCACTTTTGAACTTGTGCTTCTAGATTTTCTTAGTGATACACAGGTATTACAGTTATACACATAGAAATCTGCCACTCTTTGTGCATCTACCTTCGTCTCACTAATAACAAAAATACTTGCGAAAAGCATTACTGACATTAGCAAAGATATTATTCTTTTTTTCTTCATCTTCATCCTCCTCTTTAAAAATATGATAATCATAAATATATTTTACTGAAACCAAAGCTTCTTTCATTATTAATAAAATTAATTTTCTATCCCCTACATTCAAATAGTAAATTTATAGCATAGCAAAATCCTGAGACAAAACCTTGCTTCTCTGCATCCAAGATGATATCTAGCATCTTCTCCTGCAACCGTTCGCATTCTTGTAATGATGCATTTTTAGCATACTCTTCTAAACTACTCTTTAATTTTGTCTCCATTTCTAAATGCTCTTGATACATCCATTCAGGTTCTTGTATCTCATTTTGATAAATTTTCTCAATTATCTTTTTCCTCACTTTTTTTCTCCTCTCACGCTTTGTTAGTATCATTATATCAATCTACAATGTCATATCTTGACATCGCAAAAAATTTTTTCAAATTATTTATTTTTAGATAGAGAAAAGAAATTTTACCCATTATCTCCTAAATTTTTTCATCAAAAAAGGAAGCTTTGACAGAAATTATTTCTGCATCGCTTCCATGTCTAAATCTAAAATACTATATCATTCTAAAATCTCTTACAATAATTCCACCATATCTCCCTGGCTCCTTATCCACATATCAATTCCTTTTCCAAACACCTCCGCTTCAATGATATAAGCATCGTTTTCTTTATCAAGAACTTGTGCTGTAGGCAATCTGTCTAATATAGGATCTATATCAGAGCCAAAATACTTAAATCGAATTCGTTGCAACTTTCCTCCGTACATGAATTGAATTCGTTTCCTAAATTCTCCCTCTTCAAATCTATCTCTATAAGGTATACGAAACTTTTCATTTAGTACTTTGAGTTTTTTTATTCGATCAATACGATAAATAGTTGGAAAGGAATCGTTTAATACTTCAAAATTCTTTCGGATTTCATCATCATCTATAAACGCAGTTAAGTAAAAATAATATTCCGAAAACATAATGGCTACAGGTTTTATCTTTCTCTTTACAATAGACTTATCTTTTGTTCTAAGATAATCTATCTCAATATATTGATAATTTTGAATCGCCTGTCCGATATCCCACATCATATCAATAAATATTGTCTTATGTCTTAATTCCACATAGTGAAATTTTTCATTCCTAATGAGTTTTTTTACTATCTCTTGATTATTTTCAGGAACGCAACATTCAATCAATTTATCTAACATATTGCTCATTTCATCTTTTGTGAAAGCTCTGCTATCCAATAGTATTTTACATAGTGCAAGAATTTCTCCATTCGTAAACTTCATTTTACAATCTTGCTCTAAGCGATATCCTTTATCTACATGATCATAAACCACTGAATTTGTCCGACCACTATTAACAATATCCTCCCCAAAATATTCTCGAATATCATCAATATCCCTTTGTATACTTCTTTCACTAACTCCATAGTTAACTGCTTCCTCAGATTTATTTATCAAATATCCATTTATTAATTTTGTATATATTCCAAGAACTCTCTTTATCTTATTATTCGTCTGATTTTCCATAACTACCTCTCATCGCATAGTCTCATTGTATAGCCCCATTTTAATATTTTAGGATGACATATTCTGTCTATCTAACAAAACCTAATTTTAAAAATTTTATCCCTCTTTATGACATTTTTATTATACCATAGACTTTATCTATCAACAAGGTTTTCCATAATGAATCCTTTTTTCTTTCTTTACTTATAAACATAAAAAAGGAAGATAGCAATAATCACTATCTCCCTTTTGTTCTACTTTTCACTCTCAATTTTCTATCATCATTTTAAAGCAGTATTACAGTCTAGTATAATAATTCTGTCTATCAATCACTGGTATTTTCAACACTTCCATCGCCTGCTCTGCTGTCAACTTGAATGTCTCCATTAAGTTTTTAATTGCTTTTATGTTTG
>JBJEOA010000060.1:0-90944 GCA_051880475.1 Lachnospiraceae bacterium
TGAAATTATATACAAATAAAAAATATGGTGCATTTATTGAATGGTATTATTCTGACGAAAATGCAAAGGTAACGAAACGTCGCATTGATGATTTGACGGTATTAGACATAAAAAATATTTGGGGAAAAGAATTTTTTGAGTTTGCAGAATGTCTAAAAATATATCGATAGAAAAGTCACAAGATAAGATAGAGAATTTTTATTGGAGGCAGATTGTTGATGATTTTTATGAGTGTAATTCATGACCTTATTAGGAATAAGGTACAGAGTTTAATAATAATTATTATATCTTTTTTATTCACCTGTTTTTTCGGTATATATTTAGGTAGTATTTCTCGTAATAATACATTACTTCATACACTTGGAGAACGTCTCCCTGTGAAGGCGATGCTGGTGGATATGTTTACTGGTGAAGAGATGGGATTAAACATAACGGAAAAGCAGGTTGAAAATTTTACTCAATTAAATATTGAAAAAATTACTCTTACTGCTGAAAGTTATGGGAATTGTGGCAACAAAAATCCAGAAAAATCAGATAAACGTATAAGCCTATATATGAATGCTGCAAATGATATCTCTATGTTTACGCTGTCAGATGGAAAAACTTCAATGGATGAGACTGAAATGGATAGAATACTGAAAAGTGATGAGGCTTTATGTTTTTTGGACAAAGATTATCTAGAAGAAAGAGGAGTAGATATTGGAATAGGTGATACTTTAGATATTATTTTGTTTCGGCCTATATATGATGACTTTGGTTTTGTCAACCAATTTAGAGAAGTAGGAAAAACAGAGGTTAAAGTCGCAGGCTTATATTGGGGAGTTCGAGATGAAATAAAAGAAGACTTTCCAAACACGATTTGTCCTGTCAAATGGTTATCTAATCAATATAAAACAGAAGGAATTCATTTAACTTACACTTCGGCAAAAGGAATAGTGAGTAACCCTTTGGAATTAAATAGCTTGAAGCAAAAGGCAAAAAGTTTAAAATTTGGAACACAAAATGTAGATTTATCGCAATCCCAAAAAAGAGTTGCTTTAGCAATAGATGATAGAATGTTTATTGAAACAGCTACGCAGATACAGCAAAATATACGGCTGCTTGAGTTTTTCAAATATCCTGTTATAATGATACTTTTTTTCTTGGAAGCTTTAATATCATTTATTGTTATAAAAAAACAGGTTTATAATATCTATCTTGCACGATGTTTGGGAGAGAAAAACAGTATCATTATAACGAAGTTAACTATAAAAATGTTGATTTTGTCTTTTGTAGGAGGGATAGTGGCAAGTATCTTACTGGTTGGGGTACAGATTATTGATTGGATAGATAGCTTTCATATTCTTATGAAATTTCTATTTGTATGTTTTATGGGTACAATTATTCCAGGAGTATTTTATTTATGTATGAATTTGTTAAAACTATTTCAACAGATAGAATGATTATGAAGGGATGAAGGGAGGGAGTTCTATTAATACATTAAATGTAAAAAATATAAGCTATATATATCAAAGTAAATATCAAAAGGTATATGCATTAAAAGATGTTAGTTGCTCATTTACATCGGGAAAATTTTATGCGATTGAAGGACGTTCTGGGAGCGGAAAAACAACGCTTCTCTCGCTTCTTGCTGGTTTGGATAGACCACAAGAGGGGGAAATTGATTTGAACGGTGTATCTTATTGTGATATGGATATGGAAAAATTGCGCCGTGAGCAGATATCCATTATTTTTCAAAATTTTAATCTATTTCCACTGTTGACAGTTCAGGAAAATATCATGTATCCAATGCAACTTCTAAAAAAATCGACACGGGAGGCAAAAGAAGAAGCCTATCATTTAATTAAAAAAGTTGGGTTAAAGGAAGAAATGTTGCGTAAATATCCTACTATGTTAAGTGGAGGGGAGCAACAACGTGTGGCGATTGCTCGTTCTCTCGCCTCGGGAGCGAAAATTATTCTTGCGGATGAGCCAACGGGAAATTTAGATTCTGAAAATGGCAAACGTGTGGTAGAGATTTTAAAAAGTCTTGTTATACAAAATGATTATTGTGTTATTTTGGTTACGCATGATAAGAGCATTTCAAAACAGGCAAATATAGTTTTTCGTATGAAAGATGGAAGGATTGTGAATGATTAAGGAGAAGGAATGCAGATGAATCGATAAAAAAGCAATATAATGAACTCGTCTCATTTGGATATTTAGCACCAGGACAGAGTTTAGGATTATTTCTTTATGCTTAATATGAGGGGGTTACAAGATGAGAAACATCCATGGTAAAAGTATTGTTTATGCCAAGTGGCATTTGTAACGCCCTTTATCAATAGTGAAAGGGAAGGATTGTCTAATATATGAAAAATGGTATAAAACAGTTATTACGTACACCCCTAAAAACGGGTTTACTATTTTTACTTCTTTCATTTAGCATTGTACTATTTACAATAGGAATCAATCTATGGATACAAGTAACGGAAAGATTAAAGGCAGCAGATGAGTCTTTTGTAACGATTGGCACAGTTACTCAGAAAGAAAATAGTTTATCTTCAATTGCTCAGTGGGATGCGGCATTGA
Organism: Lachnospiraceae bacterium; assembly: GCA_051880475.1. Classification (GTDB taxonomy): domain Bacteria; phylum Bacillota; class Clostridia; order Lachnospirales; family Lachnospiraceae; genus JAUUSJ01. The sequence goes on from JBJEOA010000060.1 coordinate 2,572, forward strand.
AAGACTATATCTATTTTGATGAGCCAGTATATAGTGAGATACTACCTGTAGACATTTTGAAAAAACTTGACATAGATTATATTAGTGAGCCTGAACAGCAGCCATACTATGGTGCAAGGTCTTCTGACTTTATTGCGACTCGTCCTGAAAACATGACTTATGGTGACGAGGGGTTTATTGGAGAGATAAGTCCACTAGAAGACTGTATGCCTGATAAACCAGTTAGGGTAAAGGTAGAAAAAACCCTTTGGGGAGACCAGAAATTTACTGGAAAAATACTCTTTTTTTGTGATCATACTTCTAAAGATACAAAACAGATGAAAAAAGGGAAGACATATTTGGCTTGTTTGGTTATAAATGGATTTAATTCTCATTTACATACAGAGCTAAAGAGCGAATTTGAATATAGACCTATAAAAGTTTATCAGGAACAATCTCGTCTTTGGTATGATATTTCTGATGGATTTTATGAAACAGATGAGGGAAAAATCTGGAGTAGTATGGGTACATGGCTTGATGAAAACTGGGATACTGTGCCAGTGACACCTACCTCAGATTTGCAACTTATCCATGCATTTCATGAGGGAGAGGCAGTCATAGTAGATGGCAGAACGATAAATGAAGATGAATTTGAAACGGGAGAAAAAGTCTGCCTAATCTCTCAGGATTTTGCACAATTGAATCATTTTAAGGTCGGGGATTTCTTTGAATTACAATTTTATTTTATTGATTATAAGAATTCAGTAAGTCAAATTGCATATATTGACGGCGGTCTGGACGGTTTTACATTGAAACCGAATGGGAAACCCTATGATGTTTTTCAAACCACTAAATATAAAATAGTTGGAATTTATTCTTATCCAGTAGTCGCAACAGATAATCAATATGCACTTGGTGCGAACCAAATTTTTGTGCCTTCTGCGTCTGTTGTGGAAAAGGAACAAAATATTTGTGAGATTGGACCTATGCAGGGATATAATACTTCTTTTCGTATAAAAAACGGCTCGATTAATCAAGTGATAGAAAAATTGAATCAGCTTCCCGAGAGTGAGTTTTTGAGATTTCAATTTTATGATAATGGATATGAGCAAGTTGCGTCTGGATTACAGGGAACTAAAATGATTGCTGGAGTTTTATTTATAGTAGGATTGGCGTTAGCTTTTGGTGTTATTGTATTTATACTTTATTTTATGATTATTAAGCAAAAGAGACGTATCGCGATAGAGCGTGCATTAGGAACAAGTAAAAGACGCTGCATTATCTCATTGATGTCAGGAATCATTGTATTGACAGTGCTGGCATTATCTTTAGGAGTAGCGACAGGTGATGCGTTGGCTGAAAAAGTTCAGAATATGGCAGTAAGTCAAACACAACTATTTGATACGACTTATACGGTAGGAACGGATTCAAAAAATACGAATGCAGTTGAGTTAGATATAGACGATAGTAAAATCATGATATATGAAGGGTTAACAGTAGTTGGAGGTACTTTTTTGAACATTATTTTGTCATTATATTTAATTTTACAGAATTTTAAAGAAGCACCAATTTATTTATTGGGAAGACGGGATGATTAATCAGTATGAAAAAGGTAAAAGTAGCTGTTATTGATAACGGAGTAAACAATAAACTGTTAAGTCACTTATTAGGTTATAAATTAGATATTCATTGTTTTCAGACGTATAAAAACAAATGTGTTTCTCAATTTTTAATACCCGATAGGGGAAGAGACCATAGTACGTGTCGTTATGCCTGAACTGGAGCAGAAACATCAAGTATTACTCCTGTTTGACAGCTGGTATGCGAAAAGTGTTGTTGTCTGTCTTGCGGATGAATATGAAAATTTAGACATTATCTGTAATACCAGGTACGATTCTGCCATTTATGATCTCCCACCGGCTCCAACAGTGTTGTGGTCAAGCTTTTTTGTAACATTTGTAGCTAAAAAATTCATTGGATTGTTGCTTGGATAATACCGAAGTTTCCAGTGTATGTAAAGGATACTTCGCACCGCCTTTGGCGGCCTTGTCCTTGACATACACTGAAAGCTTCTGGTGAAGAGTAATCAAGCAATCCAATCGGGCATTGTATCGCATTAAGCGATTTTAGCCTGATAAGGTGTTAAATAACCATTGAAGCTGTGAGGTCGTATATGATTGTATTCAACATATGCAAACTCCTCTACAGCCTCATACAAAGCTTCCTCGGTATCATATTCGTACAGATAAATGAGTTCACTTTTCAAGGTGTTGAAATATCTCTCCATTGGTGCATTATCATACGGATATCCGGCCTTACTCATACTCTGGGTCACATGAACCGATTCGCAAAACTCTACGAATGCTTTAGAAGTGAATTGCGACCCTTGATCCGAGTGTAGGATTCATTCTCCTTTCATTGCTGGCTGCGATTCTAGCGCCTTCTGCAAGGTACGGATGGCAAGATCACTTGTGATATGCCGGTCTGTTATGCTGGCGATGACGCTTCGATCATGCAGATTTATGATTGTACAGTTGTAACGTACATCATGGTTCTCCAAAAACAAATAAGTAAAATCGGTACACCATTTTTGATTGATTTCATCTGCCGAAAAGTTCTGTTGTATTTTGTTTTCAAATACTTTATGTGGTTTACCATGCTCATAGTCCGGCTTCTTCGGGCGGACAATAGATTTCAGCCCAAGTATTGAATTCATATACTTGTGAACAGTTGTTGTGCTGTATGAGAAGCCCTCGCGTTCTAGATATATCTGCATACTACGATATCCATCTACACCATGGTGTTTATGATAAATATCTGAGATTTTTGACAGAGTTTTCTCGCGCATAGCATAGTAATCTGCCTTTCGATGTTTTCGGTAGTTGTAATAAGCATTTGGACAGATTTCAAAGCGCCGCAGAAGCCAACGCAAGCCAAATTCATTATGATGTTGTTCGATCAATCGATAAGCCTCTAATCGATTTCCTTTTCAAAGAATGCCGCTGCTTTTTTTAAGAAGAGATTTTCTTTTTTTGCTTCTTCCAGTTCTTTTCGTAACCGGAGATTTTCTTTCATAAGCTCCATTTCGTTTGGAGTATCTGGATTTGAGAGGGCTTTCTTCTGGCATTCTTCGCTGAATTCTTTACACCACTTGGAGATGCTGGCTTTGGATACGCCATATTCCGCAGTGATGCTTTTGTAGGTGCGTCCTTCTTCCTCATGAAGACGGACAATCTTTTTTCTAAATTCTGGAGTGTAAGTTTGTGGCATAATAATTCCTTCTTTCTTTGATAAATTGATTATATCTTATTAGCCACTACTGTTACAACTATATTATAGCCCTTCACAGGAAAAAGAGGACGACCAGCAAAATATGGGAAACGCCTTTCAATCATAGAAGATTTTTCTCTTTCAGCAGAAAAAATCGGAGATTATTATATTGGCGTTCGTAAAGTACTTACGAATATATTCGGGGACAGGTGTGTCCACGCATATGTGACAACAGGCAGAGAGTGAATGCAATACGTGCCTTTGTTTGTTTACTCTTTCAGATGGGAAATTGAAATAAGCTACTATGAGCAGAAGAGCTTCTGGTCTCTTTGCAGCTATATGGTACGTCGTAAGAAGGGAATTGAAACCTTAGTCAATCTGATTAATATTTCGTATTGTGCAATGAAAATTCTGCCTTATCAGGATGAAACATTCTCACAATGCAAGGACACCAGTGTACAGGAGTTTCATTTCGCATTAAGTCAACAGATAAATGAGCAGGTAATTTTTTCTATTTTCGTAAAAAATGTCTAAACTACAATAAAATCAAATGCTCTTGTAAAGGCTCTGAAATCAGTACTTTTGTCCTTTGGTTATCATGGATAAAGTTGTAAAGTGGTGTAATAATATGTCATATAAAGAAAATATAGGGTATGTTGGGGAAAATATAGATTATTCATCGCTTACAATAATGGAGCAAAAACAGCTGTTAAAGCAATAGAAAAAAGTTTCTCTATTTTTTATATACACTAGTAATATTTTTTCTGATGAAAAAACATATGGAGGTTAATTATGAGTTTATATCAATTTTTTGCAAGTGATAAACAATTAGAAGTATATGATAATAAGAGAATTATTTTTGATGAAAAAAGACAATTATTAAAAGGGAAAAGAGGAAAAATATCTATATTTGATGAGTTGAGTTCTTTGCGTATTTTTTTAGAAGATGATACCACGTATATGAAATTATATACAAATAAAAAATATGGTGCATTTATTGAATGGTATTATTCTGATGAAAATGCAGAAGTAATAATTGGGTATATTAAGAGACATCTAAAAAAATCAAGAGAAATAGAACTATGGAATGTATGGCTTGGAGAAAAAGAAAATGCAAAGGTAACGAAACGTTGCATTGATGATTTGACGGTATTAGACATAAAAAACATTTGGGGAAAAGAATTTTTTGAGTTTGCAGAATGTTTAAAAATATATCGATAGAAAAGTCGCAAGATAAGATAGAGAATTTTTATTGGAGGCAGATTGTTGATGATTTTTATCTGTTTTTTGGGTATATATTTAGGTAGCATTTCTCGTAATAATACATTGCTTCATACACTTGGGGAACGTCTCCCTGTGAAGGCGATGTTGGTGGATATGTTTACTGGTGAAGAGATGGAGTTAAACATAAAATGGAAAATAGGAAGATAGTATTTCAATCTACTTCATAAAAATATTCCATACTATAAAAAAGTTCTCTGTCAAAATCTTTGCAGAATATACATATTCAATTTCAATTAAATTACTGGCAACCAAGTTATACATAAATGTTAGCTATAGTTGCGCAATTGTAAAACCAAAATGGTTTAACTAAAGCCAAATATAAGTTACAATTTAATTATCAAACTGAAAGGAGAAACAGATGCAATTTCGAGACAAATTATTTCAGCTAAGAAAAAAATCAGGTATGACACAAGCCGAATTAGCTGAAGCATTAAATGTATCACGACAAGCTATTTCTAAGTGGGAAATGGGAACGACCGCTCCTGATATAAACAATATACTTTCTATCAGTAAAATATTTAGGGTATCGATAGATTATCTACTCAATGATGAATTAGATATAGAAGAAGACCTACCTTTGATAAAAGCGACATCCAACGTTACTAAAATAAATCTAGACAATGATGAATTGAATACAGAAGAAGACTCACCCACAATAAAAGCTACATCTAACATTACTGAAGTAAATTCACCCCCTGATAAATTAGAAATAGAAGAAGAGTCATCTTTAACAAAAGCAACATCCAAAACCACTAAAAAATATATTTGGATAAGATTTATAACCGCATTTTGTATTATAACCTCTTTTTATATCATTGGAATAATTACGCATATCCCCGCAACTGTAACAACCTTTTTATTCACCCTTGGATGTATATTTGCAATTTACTATATAATAAAATTATTGGTGCTATTTCTTTCAAATAAAAAAGAAACATAATTTTTTATAGCAGGAAAGGAGGAAAGTCTAGTAATAATCAAAAGAAACTTGAAAACTATTAATAGGTAATTGCGAAATTCACTGTCTCTAATTTATGTACTCTGTACAGAAATTAGCTTAAATCGAATATATCAGGTTATACTTTTATGCAACTTTCACAATTTCGCAACTTCCTAAAACTATTAAAAATGAAAGGAGATTTACTATGAAATCACAAAACAGAAAGTTCAATATTAAACAAGTTTTTGCAATAATTTTAGCTATGGTACTCATGATAACTGCTAATTCCCTTTCTGCTTTTGCAGCAGAAACAACTCCTAAAGCAAGGTTAATTGATAATAATAGTGTTACTTTTTCAAATCTTGATAATCTTGCTGTTAATGAATCCATAGAATTTGATGTTGTCGATTCAGAGGGGAATCTAGTAAAAGTAGGTATTCAACGAATGCCTAATTTAACAAGAGCAAGTGGTAAGGAATGGAAAGTATGGTATACTGGAGGAGTTATTAATGCTCATTTTTATATGACAGTTTCTAATAATAAAGTAACAAGCGTATATGACGACTGGATTATGATTGTTGGAGGAACTTTCTCTAACGATTCTCTTACCAGAACTTCTACATATGGTAAACTCACATTTACTGTTGATGTATATGCTGGAATAGCTTCAAGCAAATGCTGGTTAAAAGGTACTGTCACTGGAAGCGATAATGCCATTAACGTAAATTGGCAAATGTAAATGAATAAAAAGATAATTTAACAAATCATCCTATCAAGTGATTCATCTCGAATTATCTTTCAAAAGTTATTACTTACTCAATTATAGTTTATTGGGTATAAGTATATCTTTCCACTATTAAATTAAATAAGATTAGTAAAAAGGAGTATCACTAAAATATCACCTTTAGTAATACTCCTATTTTATTAGGAAGACGGAATGAGTAGTCGATATGAAAAGGGTAAAAGTGGCTATCATAAATAAAATATGGGTAAATAAAAATTGGTTCACTATCTAGAAAGAACGTTATCACTTTATAGAACAACGAATTTTGGCATTTTCACTTGAAGTTATGAGAAATTTATGTAATTATTTATATATAAAGAAAGCTACAAAAGAAAGTCTGTTTGTTCAATCGCTCAATACAGACTTTCACAGCAAATGATAATGGAGGAGAATTGTGCTAAAAATAAAAAATTATGTAATGCCTGAGACTATGGAAGAGGCTTATGAATTAAACCAAAAAAAATCAACAAGAATTTTAGCGGGTTGTGGATGGATTCGCATGAGCAATGGAACAGTTCAGACAGCAATCGATTTATCCAGACTTGGACTTGATAAAATTGAGGAGACAGAAGAAGAATTTATTATTGGAGCAATGGTAACTCTTCGCCAATTAGAATGTCATAAAGGATTAAATGATTTAACAAAGGGAGCAGTGAGAGAATCTGTGCGTCATATTGTAGGGACACAGTTTAGAAACTGTGCAACAATAGGAGGAAGCATTTTTGGAAGATTCGGCTTTTCAGATCTTTGTACTTGTTTCTTGGCGATGCATACAGAGGTAAAATTATATAATGCAGGTAGGGTATCAATAGAAAACTTTATGGATATGCCTAAGAATACAGATATTTTAACACATATTATCGTGAAGAAGATAGAAGAACCAATTGTATATATTTCTCAGAGAAATACCGCAACAGATTTTCCAGTTATTGCTTGTTGTGTGGCCAAAAAAGACGGAAAATTTGTCGCTTCTGTTGGTGCGAGACCAAAGCAGGCGAAGCTTATTGTGGACGAGGAAGAAATTATGAAAAACGGCATGTCGGAGGAAAATTGTCAGAAGTTTGCACAATATGTTGTTCAAAATCTTGACTTTGGAACTAATATAAGAGCAACTGCCGAGTATCGTAAATACCTTGCGAAAGTTCTAGTAAAGAGAGCCTGTCAGGGCGTTTTGAAGATGGAGGAGAAATAAGATGAAATTGACACTCTGGTTAAACGGAAAAAAGGTACAAGATGAGATTGCTCCCGATATGATGCTGCTTAACTATTTGAGAAGTAAGGGATGTTATAGCGTAAAATGTGGATGTGAGACAACAAACTGTGGTCTTTGTACCGTGTGGGTAGATGGAAAGCCAATGCTTTCTTGTTGTATTCCAGCAGCTCGTATGGAGGGAAGAAGAGTGACGACACTCGAAGGTTTACAAAAAGAGGCTGAGGAATTTGGTCAATTTTTGGCAGAGCAAGGCGGAGAGCAATGTGGTTTTTGCAGTCCTGGATTTATTATGAATGTCTTGGCGATGGTGAGAGAATTAAAAAATCCTACTCTAGATGAGATAAAGGAATATTTGTCTGGCAATTTATGTCGCTGTACAGGATATATGTCACAGCTTCGAGCAATTGAGAACTTTATTGCGTACAAGAGAGAAAAGGGGGAGCTATAAGATGGCCTATGTAAATTCTGCAGTTAAGAAAAAAGATTATAAAGCATTAGTTACAGGAAAGCCTGTTTTTGTAGATGATCTTGCTCCAAAGGATTGTCTGATTGTAAAATTACTTAGAAGTCCTCATGCCCATGCGAAAATTTTATCGATTAAAAAAGATATCGCAATGAAAGTACCTGGAATTGAGGCAATCTTTACTTACGAAGATGTTCCACAAAAACGCTATACACAGGCTGGACAAACTTATCCAGAGCCTAGTCCATACGATAGATTAATTTTAGATCCTCTTCTTCGTTTTGTAGGTGATCCTGTCGCTATTGTGGCGGGGCAGACAGAAGAAGCTGTAGATAAAGCGCTTAAAATGATTAAGGTGGAGTATGAAGTATTAGAGCCGATTTTAGATTTCAGAAAGGCGAAGGATAATTCGATTTTGATTCACCCAGAAGATAACTGGATTGCACACTGTCCAGTAGGTGCAGACAATAAGAGAAATCTCTGTGCCCATGACGCTATGGAAGAGGGTGACGTGGAGGCAGTACTCGCAGATTGTGATGTCACGGTAGAGGAAACTTATCACACAAAGGCAAATCAGCAGACGATGATGGAGACATTTCGTACCTATTGCTATATGGATGTATATAGCCGATTAAATGTAGTTGCTTCTACTCAAATTGCTTTCCATGTACGTCGAATTTTGTCAAATGCGCTTGGAATTCCGAAATCAAAAATTCGTGTTATTAAACCTCGTGTCGGCGGAGGATTTGGAGCAAAACAGACTGCTGTCTGTGAAATATATCCAGCTTTTGTCACATGGATGACAGGAAAGCCATCTAAGATTGTTTTTTCACGTTATGAAACTCAGATTGCGTCTTCTCCAAGACATGAAATGGAGGTAACGGTTCGCATTGGTGCTAATAAGGACGGGCATATCCGTGCAATTGACGTATATACATTGTCAAATACAGGTGCTTACGGTGAGCATGGTCCTACTACAGTTGGTTTGTCTGGGCATAAGTCAATTCCTCTTTATGGAAAGACAGAGGCTTTTCGATTTGAATATGATGTTGTCTATACAAATGTGATGTCTGCTGGAGCTTACCGCGGATACGGTGCGACACAGGGAATATTTGCCGTGGAATCTGCTGTGGATGAGCTTGCACATAAATTAAATATAGATCCAGTAAAGATTCGAGAAATGAATATGGTGCGTGAGGGACAGATTATGCCTGCTTACTATAATGAGCATTTAAAAAGCTGTGCCCTAGACCGCTGTATGGCAAAAGTAAAAGAGATGATGAATTGGGACGAGAAATATCCATGTCGTGATATGGGCAATGGTAAGGTTCGAGGAGTCGGTGTGGCAATGTCCATGCAGGGTTCTGGTATTTCTAACGTAGACGTTGGCTCTGTGACTTTGAAGGTAAATGATGATGGATTTTATACAATGTCCATCGGTGCTGCTGACATGGGAACAGGCTGTGATACGACACTCGCTCAGATTGCTGCGGACTGTCTTGGATGTGATATTGATGACATCGCAGTGTTTGGCGTAGATACGGATACTTCGCCTTATGATAGTGGTTCTTACGCTTCTAGTACAGCTTATGTTACAGGTGGAGCGACAATAAAAGCCTGTGAGAGCTTAAAGAAGAGAATTTTAAAAGAAGCTTCTAGAGTTCTTGAATTGCCAGTCGAGGAGTTAGAATTTGACGGCAGAGAAGTTTATTCAGTGAATAGTTCTGAAAAGAGTATTTCTATGAGAGATTTGGCTAATCAATCTATGTGTTGTTCGAATAACGCACTTGAGGTGACAGAGTCAAATAGTCAGCCAGTTTCTCCACCTCCATTCATGGTTGGCATGGCAGAAGTAGAGGTCGATATGGAGACTGGGGCAATTGAGTTGATTGACTATGCAGCAGTTGTCGACTGTGGAACACCTCTAAATCCTGCTTTAGTTAAAGTACAGACAGAGGGAGGTCTTGGACAGGGAATTGGTATGGCAATGTACGAGGATGTCATTTATAATGCAAAGGGAAAAGATTTGACGAATTCCTTTATGCAGTATAAAATTCCGACAAGACTTGATGTTGGTACAATCCGTGTGGAGCTTGAGAGTAGTTATGAACCTACAGGTCCATTTGGTGCAAAATCCATCGGAGAGGTTGTAATTAATACTCCATCGCCAGCAATTGCAAATGCTGTTTATAATGCGACAAAGGTGAGAATTCGTGAATTACCGATTACGGCAGAAAAGATTGCGAAGGGAATGGGGAAATTTTAGGATGATGTAAAGGAGACGCTCCAAACTTGGAATCCTCTTTTCTCCAAAAACACGTGCGTTCCCGCAATTTTTCGACATGCGCTTATTTATGCTGCTCCCGCGAACTCGCTTCGCTCAAACAGCGCTCCCGCAGCAAAGCTAGCATATCGAAAAATTGCTCCACTTACTATTGTTTTTGGAGATAAAGAGGTTCCAGTTTAGAAGCTGGCATAAATATCTATAGTAGCGGTAGTGTCAATTTTGTTTTTTTGAGTAAAAAAGGTAGTTATTTTTTTGAAGAAGTTCCAGTTTAGAAGCTGGCGTAAATATCTATAGTAGCGGTAGCGTCGATTTTGTTTTTTGAGTAAAAAAGGTAGTTATTTTTTTTTAAAAATATGGTATTATAGAGAAACGAAACAATGTACAAAGAAAAATTTGGTATTGTCATTGCTTCGTTTTTCTTTTTGAGAGAATAAGAGAGATTTAAATGGAAACGGTTTGAATTGAGATTTTTTTGTAGAAATAAAGAAGAGTGATGAATGAATTTGATGGATATAAGGGAGTGGTTGGAAAGATGAGTATAAAATCAGAAAAAATAATTATGGGAATTTTGGCTCATGTGGATGCGGGAAAGACAACTCTCGCTGAGAGCATTTTATATAGAAGTGGAGAAATTAGGAAGCTTGGAAGAGTGGATCATCAGAATGCGTTTTTAGATACGTATCAGCTAGAGAGAGATAGGGGAATTACTATTTTTTCTAAACAAGCTGAGGTAAAAATCGGTGAGAAGAAGATGACACTCCTTGATACCCCAGGACATGTTGATTTTTCGGCGGAGATGGAGAGAACGTTGATGGTGCTTGATTATGCTATTTTAGTTATTAGTGGAGCAGACGGAGTTCAGGGGCATGTCGAGACATTGTGGAAACTTCTTAAGCAGTATGAGATTCCAGTTTTTTTATTCATTAATAAGATGGACCAAGAAGGAACGGATAGAGAAGCGTTGCTGAGTGAGTTAAAGGAAAAATTAGATGAGAACTGTGTCTTGTTTGGAAGTGAGCAAGATGAGGACGAGTTTTATGAAAATATTTCTGTATGTGGAGAGGAAGATTTATTAGAACAATATTTGGAGACTGGCGAAATTGAAAAAAGTCAGATTAGAAAGATGATTGCGAGAAGGGAGATTTTTCCATGTTTTTTTGGCTCTGCCTTAAAATTAATCGGCGTGGATGAATTTTTAGAGGGGATAGAAGATTATACTATCGCTAAAAAATATTCAGAAGAATTTGGAGCTAAAATATATAAAATATCGAGAGATGAAAAAGGTACAAGACTTACTCATATGAAGATTACGGGAGGAAGTTTAAAGGCAAAAATGCTCCTAAAGGGCGAGGAAAAAGAAAAATTGGAAAATGCACAGTGGGAAGAAAAAGTGGATCAACTTCGTGTTTATTCGGGAGCTAGCTTTGTTCAGGCAAAGGACGTTAAGGCGGGAGAGATTTGTGCTGTCACAGGACTTTCAAAAACTTATTCGGGAGAGGGGCTTGGAATCGAGAAGGCAGCGAGAAAGCCGACATTGGACCCAGTTCTCACGTATCGTATCAATCTGCCAGAAGGATGTGATGTTCAGCATAGTTTTTTAAAGCTTCGTCAGCTTGAGGAGGAAGAACCTCAGATGCATATCGTTTGGCAGGAGGAGACAAATGAGATTCACGCACAGATTATGGGCGAGGTACAAATTGAGGTAATGCAAAGTCTTATTTTAGACAGATTTGGTATTGAGGTAAGCTTTGATTCTGGAAGTATTGTATATAAAGAGACAATTGGAAATAGAGTGGAGGGGGTAGGACATTTTGAACCACTTCGCCATTACGCAGAAGTACATCTTTTGTTAGAGCCATTACCAGCGGGAAGTGGTCTTATTTTCGGAATAGACTGCAGTGAGGATTTGCTTGATAAAAACTGGCAGAGACTTATTTTGACACATTTATTAGAAAAGAAACATCTAGGAGTGCTAACTGGGTCAGAGATTACAGATATGAAAATCACGCTTGTATCGGGAAGAGCACATCAAAAGCATACAGAGGGCGGAGACTTTAGACAGGCAACGTACCGTGCAGTAAGGCAAGGACTTAAAAGTGCAGAAAGTATTTTGTTAGAGCCAGTTTATCGATTTCGCCTTGAGGTTCCATCTGAAAATGTCGGTCGAGCGATGAATGATATCCAGAAAATGAAGGGAGAATTTTCTCAGCCAGAGTTACAAGGAGATATGTCAATTATTACGGGAACGGCACCAGTTGTCTTAATGCAGGATTATCAGCGAGAAGTCATTTCCTATACGAGAGGTCGAGGAAAAATTTTCTGTAGTCTAAATGGATATGAGCCTTGTCATAATGCAGAGGAAGTAATTGCGAAGAGAGGATATGATTCAGAGTTAGATGTGGATAATCCAACAGGTTCTGTTTTTTGTTCGCATGGAGCTGGCTTTGTTGTTCCTTGGGACGAAGTTCCAAATTATATGCATCTTGGTAGTGCAATAAGAGAAGAAAAAGAGAATGAGGAAGAACTTACAGTTCTCTCTTATGAAGAGCCAAAAAGGGGAAATATTTCAGGATATCAGATGGATAAGGAATTAGAGGAAATCTTTAACAGAACTTATGGAGGCACAAAAAAGAGTTCGGAAAATCAGAGTCGGAATATGTGGAGACGACAAAAAAATACAGATTCTGTCGTACATAATGCTGATTATAATAAAAGAACAAATAGAAAAAATACAGAGAAACGAGAAGAATATTTGCTCGTAGACGGCTATAATATTATTTTTGCATGGGAAGATTTATCTGACCTTGCGAGAGTAGACCTTGCGGCGGCGAGAGGAAAACTTATGGATATTTTATCGAATTATCAGGGATGGAAACAGATGAAGCTTATTCTGGTATTTGATGCCTATAAGGTTGAGGGAAATATTGGCTCTGTGAGCAAGTATCATAATATTTATGTTGTATATACGAAAGAGGCAGAGACGGCCGACCAATATATAGAAAAAACAGTACATGAGATTGGAAAAAAATATAATGTCACAGTTGCAACCTCAGATGCACTAGAACAAATGATTATTATGGGTGCAGGTGCCACAAGACTTTCAGCGAGAAATTTGAGAGAAGAGATAGAGAATGCCAGTATTGAAATTCGCACAGAAATTTCACGAAATAGGGATGAGAAAAAGGCATCTAACTATTTATTTGAGGGAGTATCAAAAGATTTGGCAGAATTGATTGAGGATATTAGATTGCAGAGAAATAAAAATATGAAATAAATAAAAGAGGCTATCGAGAAATAAATTTATCATATTTTCGATAGCCCCTTTTATTAAAAATAAATTTGGTACATATAAAACCTAAGTATAATTGACGGTATAATTTTGTGGTAAAAAAGTAATAGGATTTTTTGTGACAATCGTTAGTTGTTTAAAATACATTCCCCGATTGCGATACAAAGTTCGGCAACATTACTGCTTCCACTTAGCTCAAAGCAAACCATACCGATAGAGTTAATATATAAATGTAAATGTGCATCAATGTCTAAAACACCGGCTGTCTCCAGCGAAAAAGTTTGAATACGAGAATATGGAATAAAAGAGAAATCTTTTTTCTTTCCAGTAATGCCTTCCACATTTACTGCTACAATTCTCTTATTAGTGAAAACAAGGTGGTCTCTAATACTTACATAACTGTCAATCACCTCTTCACCAGACACCATATAAGGTCCAATCAACTTTTCACCCTTTGACAAATCCTCTGCTACCAATTTAAAAAGTTTCTTGTTTTCAAAATCAATCATGCTAACACTCCCTTCTCAAATAAAAAATCGTAATGATATTTCTATTATATAAGGGAAGATAAACATCGTCAATTATAGGAGTTTAGCTACTATTGTCATTATTAGCCTCAATAGGTATTACTACCTAAAGTAACGCTATATCATAGAATGGTTGACAAATCTTCTAGCACATTGTGAATCTAGTCCTCCCAAGGACGAATACGGTATGTCACTCCTAAATCATCACAAATTTTTTGACATTGTTTTTCTTCCTCAGCAGTAATTGTAGTAGCAACTGTAGATAATACGACATTTGGCACATATTTTTTAGCTTCCTTTGCGAATGAGAGCATTGCGTCAAAAGACTGCACACCGAATTTGCTGCGGACGAGCTTATGATATTCCTCGGCGTTTGGAGTATTTAAGCTGATAGAAATCGTGTCGATAAGTCCCTCAAGCTCAGGTGTGATATCCCTTCCGTTTACGAGATTTCCAAGACCATTTGTGTTAATACGAGTTGGATTTTTAAAGTTTTCTTTTATATATTTAGCGACCTTTATTAAGACAGGAAAAGCCTCTGTTGGCTCACCAAATCCACAAAATACGATTTCATTATACTGGCTTGTATCAAATTTCTTAAATTCTTCGATTACCTCCTCATAGCTAGGCTCATGCTCAAGCCAGAGCACACCAGAATCTTCCATATGATCTCTTGTCTGTCTAAGACAAAATGTACAAGAACATGGACATTTATTTGTCAAATTAACATATAAATTATTATGAACTTTATATAAAATTGTTTGCATTCTTTTCATTTTTATTTTTCCTTTCTATTTTTCCTTAAAATCATTCAACTGTTGTTCTGGAAAATTGTGGTGTACAGCCGTCTGGGATAGCTAAGCTTAGAAAAAACGATAGCGAGGCTTTTGAAACCTTTCACTAGGCTAGCTTTGTTGCGGATGCACTGTTTGAGCGAAGCGAGTTTGCATAGAGCAACAAAAAATCGGCGCCTGGTGAAAGGTCAAAAACGCAGCGTGTTTTTTCTAAGCTTAGCTATCCAAAAGGCGGCGTCCCGTTGGAAGAACTTCTAAACTTAGCTATCCAAAAGGCGGCATCCCATTGGAAGAACTTCTAAGCTTAGCTATCCAAAAGGCGGCGTCCCATTGGAAGAACTTCTAAACTTAGTTATCCAAAAGGCGGCGTCCCGTTGGAAGAACTTCTAAGCTTAGCTATCCAAAAAGCGGCGTCTCGTTGCAAAAAACAAAACACCTCATCAATGCAATTTCCCTAGAACTTCCTCAAAGCATACTCCGTCTGTCAGTGGAATGTCAAGTTCAATCGATTTCAAAATACATTTTTTCACGAAATTAGAAGCTTTTTTTACAGATTGATCAAATGGTACACCGTTTACCGCATCGGCAGCGATAATAGAAGAAAAAATATCACCCGTCCCAGAGCGTTGCGTTCCAATTTTATGTGTGCGAAGAACTTTTTCTTCCTTACCTTCCTCATAGCAATAGTTAGCGATAAAGCTTCGCTGTAAAATACCAGTAACTACAATCTTTTTTGGACCTTGTTTCGCCAAGCTTTCTGCCATATCCCGAATATCAGCAATTTTCCACTTATCCTTATACGGTGTGTCGGTCAATATACAAAGCTCCGTCAAATTTGGAGTGATAATATCTGCGTATTTGACAAGTTGCTTCATCTCCTGACACATTTCTTCTGTATAAGTAGAGTAAGGCTTTCCGTAATCTCCCATGACAGGGTCCACAATAATCAATGTCTCCTCTGTCTTAAACTCCTTAAAAAATGTTTCCACAATTTTAATCTGTTCTTTAGAGCCTAAAAATCCTGTGCAAATTCCATGAAAACGTAACTCTAATTTTTTCCATTCCTCCATATAAGGAGTCATTTTATCTGTATAGTCGTCAAAAAAGAAGCTGTCAAATCCAGTGTGATTCGATAAAATCGAAGTTGGAATAGGACAGCATTGAACCTTTAAGACAGAAATAATCGGAAGTGCCACTGCCAAAGAGCAACGACCAAATCCAGTAAAATCATTGATAACTGCAATTTTTTTTTGATGATTATGTGCTGTTGGCATAGTAATAATCCTTTCTATATTATTTTAATGAAAGTATTCACCTAAAATATTCATCTTAATGAAAATATTCAAAAAATAAAAAATATTTTATATATTTATTATTCCATGCCATCATAAGCGAAAACTGCTCTAAATAAAACATCCAGTTTTTGTTGAATTAATGGTGCCAGTTGACCTTACCAATTTCCGTACGATTAAGTTGGAATTCGCAATTCAAATATCCAACATTTGGACAAAAAACCCCAACATTATATTATGGAAAATAAATCTTCTTTCGCTATACTAAGACACATAAAAGATAGATTTCGTTTTGCAAAGGCAAAGGAAGTAAGAAGGAATATTTAGGTTTTAGATTGAAGTATTAGAAAGTTAAGGAGGTTATATACAATGAGCATTTTATTTCACGAGAAAAGCAAGACTTTTCATTTAACAAACGGTCAAATTAGTTATATTTTTAAAGTAGTAAAAAGCGGAGAATTAGGTCAGTTATATTTTGGAAAGGCTTTAAGAGATAGAGAAGATTTTGACACTCTTTTAGAATTTGCCTCAAGGTCTATGACAGTATGTCCATATGATGAGGATATGTCATATTCAAGAGATTATATTAAGCAGGAGTATCCTTGCTATGGAACAGGAGATATGCAGTATCCAGCTTTTGAGATAAAACAAGAAAATGGAAGCCATATCACAAACTTTATTTATAAAGAGCATAAAATTTATGCGGGAAAGCCAAGCTTAGAGGGTCTTCCAGCAACTTATGTAGAGGATGACAGCGAGGCAACTACAATCGAGATAACATTAGAAGATGAAGTAATTAATACAGAAATCATTTTGACATATACAATTTATGAAAATCTTCCTGTTATTGCTAGAAATACAAAATTTATCCATAAGGGAGAAGAAAGCATTGTCTTAGACCGCGCAATGAGTATGAGTCTTGATTTGCCAGATATGGATTATGAGATGATTGAACTTACAGGAGCTTGGGCTAGAGAGCGCCATATTAAGACGAGAAAATTAGACCACGGAGTAACTTCTATCTATAGTTTGAGAGGCTGCAGCAGCCATAATTATAACCCATTCCTCGCATTAAAGAGAGAAAATACAACAGAATTTTCTGGTGAAGTTATGGGCATGAGCCTTGTATATAGTGGAAACTTTTTGGCACAGGTGGACGTAGATACTTATGATGTGACAAGATGGATGATTGGAATTCACCCAGATGGATTTTCATGGAAATTAAATCAGGGAGAATCCTTCCAGACACCAGAGGCTGTATTAGTTTACTCTAATGAAGGATTAAATGGTATGAGCCAGACATTCCACACATTATATCGCTCTCGCCTTGCAAAAGGAGAGTGGAGAGATAAAGCTCGCCCAATTTTGATTAATAACTGGGAGGGAACATATTTTGATTTTACTGAGGAAAAAATCTTAGAGATGGCAAGACAGTCAAAGGAACTTGGAATTGAGCTTTTTGTATTAGATGACGGCTGGTTTGGAAAGAGAAATGACGACCTTAGAGGACTTGGAGACTGGTATCCAAACTTAGAAAAACTTCCAGAGGGAATCACTGGACTTGCAAAAAAAGTAGAAGAGATTGGATTGAAATTTGGTCTTTGGTTTGAGCCTGAAATGGTAAATGAAGACAGTGACTTATACCGTGCACATCCAGACTACGCCCTAAAAACACCAAATAGAAAAATGTCTTACGGACGTCACCAGTTTGTACTTGATTTTTCAAGAGAAGAAGTAGTAGATTGCATTTATCATATGATGGAAAAAGTATTAGAAGAAGCTCCAATTTCCTATATAAAATGGGATATGAATCGCTGCATGTCAGAGGTATACTCCGCAGCACTTCCGGCAGATGAGCAGGGAAAAGTATTCCATAAATATATATTAGGAGTTTACCGCCTATATGATAAATTAACAAAGAAATTCCCATATATTTTATTTGAATCTTGTGCAAGTGGCGGAGCAAGATTTGACCCAGGATTACTTCACTATGCACCACAGTGTTGGACTTCTGATAATTCCGATGCAGTAGAGCGTATGAAGATTCAGTATGGTACTTCTCTTGTTTACCCAGTAAGCAGTATGGGAGCTCATGTGTCCGCAGTACCAAATCATCAAGTTTTCCGTAATACACCGATTAGCACAAGAGCAAATATGGCATATTTTGGAACATTTGGATATGAGCTTGATGTAACTAAAATGCCACAGGAAGAAAAAGAGATAGTAAAAGGGCAGATTGCTTTCATGAAAGAGCATAGACAGCTTTTGCAATTTGGAACATTTTATCGCTTAAAGAGTCCATTTGAGGGAAATGTGATGGCATGGATGGTTGTATCTGAGGATAAAAAAGAGGCAATTGTCGGATATTACCGTGTACTTCAGACGGTCAATGCACCGTTTGAGAGAGTGAAATTAGACGGACTTGACGCAAATCTCTCTTATCACGTATCTATTCTTGAGAAAGATATATATGGCGATGAGCTTATGTTAGCAGGGCTAAAGACAACAGATGAGTTTGATCCAAGCTTTGGCTTTATGGGAATAAATGGAATTGAACTTGGAGATTATCATTCAAAAATTTATTTATTAAAGGCAAATGAAAATTAGGAAGTTTGTATTTTAAGCTGACGTGATGGAAAGTTTGATTGCCTTGTGTTTACATGGTTTAGTCTGTTAAATATTAGGTAGATATCGAGTCGGGTGCTTTCATAAAATAAAAGGCTATTGTAAAATGAAATCATATGTATTGACAGTGAGAAAAGTATTTAAAGTCGTATACTTAGAGTTTTCATTTTGCAATAGCTTTTTTTGTGCTATACTAGGTTTAAATGATATGATATTAAATCTAAACCTAGCATCTATTTACGATAGAAGGGAGGAAGATGATGGAGAATTATTCTACAGATGATTTTTTTATGTACTCAGAGACAGCCTTTACGAATAATTTGTTTACTGATATTTATCCTTTGTCTTACGGTAAACAGCAATGTGAACCACTTTATTCCTTTGGTCCAGCGGTGAGAGAGTATTATCTTTTTCATTATTGTGTGAAGGGAAAGGGAGTGTTTTTTTCAAACAACTGTAAATATGAGATTAAGCAGGGGCAGGGATTTTTAATTTGTCCGGGTGATTTGACTTTTTATCAGGCTGACAGTCAAAATCCGTGGCTCTATATATGGATTGCAGTCGGTGGAAATGCGGTGGAAAAATATTTAAATTTGATGGAACTTTCAAAGGAGCACCCTGTTTTTACCTATTCTAACCCTAAAGTTTTATTAGATTATATTGATGATATGCTTTTACACCATACATTAAGTTATAGCAATGAGATGTATGCGGAGGGGATATTGATGAAGATATTATCTTGTCTGATTGGAGAGGCGAGCGATTCACAAGGAAGGAGCAGACAACTTCATGATGTCTATGTCTCAAAGGCAATTTCTTATATTGAGACGCATTATCAAGAAACGATTTCTGTGCAAGATATCGCAGATTATTTATCTCTAAATCGAAGCTATCTGACGGAATTATTTTTAAAAACTGTACATTTATCTCCGCAGCAATTTCTCGTAAAATTTCGTATCACAAAGGCGGAGTCATTACTTCTTACTACAGATTTACCGATTAAGACAATTGCATATTCTTGTGGATATTCAAATGAGTTTTCTTTTTCGAAGGCGTTTAAGAAAGTAATGAATGATAGCCCAGGACATTTTCGAAAAACGAGACAGGAGGGAAAAATATGAAGAAAATAATAATAGGCTTTTTATTGGCAGGAATTTTATGCTTTAGTGGTTGCAATAACGAAAAGAAAGATTTAGCAAGTCAAGTAGATGATCTAGAAAACAGAGTTATTCAACTAGAGGAGAGAAAAAAACAAGACGAGGCTGAACAAAAGGCAATCAAGGCAGCAGAGGAGAAAAAAGCTCGCGAGGAGGCGGCGAAGAAAAAGGCTGAGGAAGAAAAAAAGAATGATTTAGTAGGTCTAATCCCGCTTAAAACAAGGTTGACAGCGATAGAGAAAAAAATAGAAAAGACGAATAAGAATACAAAAGAATATAGTAAGTTAGAAGATGAAATCTTATCTTTAGAGAAAAAACTTGAAGATGCAAAGAAAAAATTAGATGAACTTTCTAAGAAAGCAAAGAGTGAATCTTATAAGGAAAAGATAAGAAAACAAAAAGAAGAATACAAAAAGATGAGAGAAAGATTAAGTAATATAGAAAAAAATTTATTATAAATTAATACTTTAATAGTTGCATACTTATAATAGAATGGGTATAATGAAGGAAGAAAATAATAGGATTTAGCTTGACAAAGAAAAAGACCTGA
This sequence comes from Lachnospiraceae bacterium, assembly GCA_051880475.1. Lineage (GTDB taxonomy): Bacteria > Bacillota > Clostridia > Lachnospirales > Lachnospiraceae > JAUUSJ01. The sequence goes on from JBJEOA010000060.1 coordinate 23,026, forward strand.
TATATACTTTGATTGTCAAACTAATCCGAAATAATAAACATTCAATATAATATATATAAAGGAGAATAAAGTTATGTTAGAAAAAATGAAAGAAATTATTGCAGAGCAGTTAAACGTGGATGAGAGTGAAATCGAATTAGAAACTTCTTTCAAAGATGATTTGGGAGCTGATTCTTTAGATTTATTTGAGTTAGTTATGTCTCTAGAGGAAGAGTATGATGTTGAGATTCCTTCCGAGGATTTAAGTGAGTTAAATACAGTAGAAGATGTTATTAATTATTTAAAAGATAAGGGTATTGAGGCGTAATAGATGGAGACAAGAGTAAGTAAAATGCTTGGAACTGTATATCCAGTGATACAGGGCGGTATGGCATGGGTGGCAGAACATCACTTAGCAGCCGCAGTTTCAAATGCTGGCGGATTAGGAATTATTGCTGCTGGTGGCGCACCAACAGAAGTTGTGCGACAAGAAATCAGAGAGCTAAAGAAATTGACAGATAAACCATTTGGAGTCAATATTATGTTAATGAATCCAAATGCCGAAGAACTTGCGAATATGCTTGTGGAGGAGAATGTTCCGATTGTGACGACAGGGGCAGGAAGTCCAGAACCATTTATGAAGATGTGGAAGGAAGCAGGCATGAAGGTCATTCCAGTAGTTGCCTCCGTGGCATTGGCAAAACGTATGGAAAAATACGGCGCAGATGCAGTTGTGGCAGAGGGTTCAGAGGCAGGAGGACATATTGGAGAGTTGACGACAATGGTACTTGTACCTCAGGTTGTAGATGCAGTAAGCATTCCAGTTATCGCAGCTGGAGGAGTGGCAGACGGTAGAGGAATGGCCGCTGCTATGATGCTTGGAGCTGAGGGTGTACAAGTCGGAACAAGATTTGTCGCATCAAAGGAATGTATTTGTCATGAGAATTTCAAGAAGAAGATAACGAGTGCAAAAGATATTGATACTGTAGTGACAGGAAGATCAACAGGACATCCAATACGTGTACTTCGAAATCAAATGTCGAGAGAGTATCTCAAGATGGAGAAAGAGGGAAAGAGCGCAGAAGAATTAGAGCTTTTGACACTTGGCTCTCTTAGAAAAGCCGTTGTTGAGGGTGACTTAAAGGGTGGTTCTTTTATGGCAGGACAGTCCGCTGGTCTAGTAAAAGAAGAACAATCCTGTAAGGATATTATTGAGGATATTGTAACAAAAGCAGAATCTTTACTTACATCAAAATTATTTTAAGAAAGTAGGCTTATCTCTCATGCGAGAAAAAAGTGTGGGAGATGAGCTTTCATCTATATTTAAAATGAAAGCTCTTATCAAGTGATGAAACAATCGGACTTTCATTTTAGAGAAAGAAAAAAGAGTATGGATAGAAGATGGGTAAAAGTATTTTGAAGTAAAGAGTAATTTTAGTAGACGTTAGATAAAAGATAATAAAAAGATAGATATAATATAATAAAGAGTAGAATGGAAAAAACATTCTATATATTTTTCAAAAAAAATACTTTGAAACACAAACTATTTGAAAACGAAAATAAAAGTGAGGTATCATAGAAAAGATGGGCAAAATAGCATTTATATTCCCGGGTCAGGGAGCACAGTATATTGGAATGGCAAAAGATTTTTGTGAGCAGTTTGAGGAAAGCAAAGCTATTTTTGAGCAGGCAAGCAAAGCATTAGATTTGAATATGGAGTCTCTTTGTTTTGAGGAAAATGAATTATTAGATCAGACAGAGTATACACAGGCAGCAATGGTAACAGCGAGTGTTGCTATTTTGACAGAGATAGAAAAAAGAGGAATTAAGCCTGATGTGACAGCAGGTTTAAGTCTTGGAGAATATTGTGCTTTAGTAGCAAGCAAAGCTATGAGTTTTGTGGATGCAGTGAAGGTCGTAAGACAGCGTGGAATTTTGATGCAAAATACGGTACCTCTTGGACAAGGTGCTATGGCAGCTGTTCTTGGAATGAAAGCAGAAGAAATTGAGGCAGTATGTGATGAAATAGATGGAGTACAGATTGCAAATTATAACTGTCCAGGGCAGATTGTTATCACTGGAAAAAGTGAAAAAATGCAAGAGGCTTCAGAAAAGTTAAAAGAGGCTGGTGCGAAAAGAGTTTTACCATTAAAGGTAAGTGGTCCATTCCACTCAGAGATGTTAAAGCCAGCTGGAGAAAAACTTGGAGAAGTTTTAAGAGATGTTGAAGTAAATACTCCAGTTATTCCTTATGTTTCTAATACAACAGCGGAATATGTGACAAAAAAAGAAGAGATAAAACCATTATTAGAGAGACAGGTATATAGTTCTGTTCGCTGGCAGCAAGGAATAGAGGCGATGTTGGAAGACGGAGTAGATACTTTTATTGAGATTGGACCTGGAAAGACATTGACAGGATTTATGAAGAAAATAAATCGAAAGGTAAAATCGATTAATATAGAAAAAGTAGAAGATTTGAAAAAGCTTGAGGAGATATAAAAATGTTAAAAGGAAAAGTAGCTATTGTGACAGGAGCGAGCCGAGGAATCGGAAGACAGATTGCTCTTACACTTGCTTCTTATGGAGCTAATGTAGTAGTAAATTATAATGGTTCTTTGGAGAAAGCAAAAGAAGTCGCAAATGAGATAGAAGAAATGGGAAGAGAGGCTCTTTTATTTCAGGGAAATGTAGCGGATATGGATGCTATGAAGGAAATGGTAAAGGAGACAACGAAAAAATTTGGTCGAATTGATATTTTAGTAAATAACGCTGGAATCACAAAGGATAATCTCCTTATGGCGATGAAAGAAGAGGAGTTTGACCAAGTTATTGATACGAATTTAAAGGGAAGCTTTGTTTGTATGAAGCAGGTTATCCGCACAATGATGAAACAAAGATATGGAAGAATTATTAATTTATCTTCTGTCTCAGGAAGAATGGGAAATGCAGGTCAAGTAAATTATAGTGCGTCAAAGGCGGGAGTAATCGGAATGACAAAAGCTCTTGCAAAAGAGGTTGGAAGCAGAGGAATCACAGTAAATGCAGTGGCACCTGGATTTATCGACACTGATATGACAGCTGTTTTAAAAGACGAAGTGAAAGAGGCAATTATGGCTGGAATTCCACTAAAGAGAGTTGGAAAGCCAGAAGATATTGCGGAGGCGGTAGCATTTTTAGCTTCCGATAAGGCATCTTATATTACAGGACAGGTTCTTAGCGTAGATGGTGGAATGTACTAAAAGTATTCCATGAGTTGGCAAAACAAAGAAACTGTAAATACAAAGAAAATGAAGGCAAAACTGTTTAGAAAAGAAAAAATTGAGGTATAAATTATGAAGAGAGTAGTAGTAACAGGTATGGGAGTTATAAGCCCAGTTGGAAATGATATAGAAACCTACTGGAATAATCTTAAAGCTGGAAAAGTAGGAATTGATAAAATTTCAAAATTTGATGTGGAAGAGTATAAAGCAAAAGTAGCGGCACAAGTAAAAGACTTTAATGCAAAAGAATATATGGATCCAAAATCAGCTAGAAGAATGGCTGAATTTTGTCAGTATGCAATTGCAGCTACAAAACAGGCCTTAGATCAGTCTGGACTTGATTTGGAGAAGGAAGATACAACAAGAATTGGAGTTTGTGTTGGCTCTGGTATCGGTGGTCTTTCTGTTATGGAAAAGGAAGAGAAAAAACTTTTAGAAAAAGGACCAAAGAGAATTGCTCCTCTTATGATTCCGATGATGATTTCTAATATGGCAGCTGGAAATATTTCTATTCAATTTGGTTTAAAGGGAAAATGTACAAACGTAGTGACAGCATGTGCGACAGGTACTCATTCTATCGGTGATGCATATAGAAGCATTCAATGTGGAGATGCAGATGTTATGGTAGCAGGAGGAACAGAGTCTTGTATTACTCCTCTTGGTGTTGCAGGATTTTCTGCATTGACAGCACTTAGCACATCGGATGACCCACTCCGCGCATCTATTCCATTTGATAAAGAGAGAGATGGATTTGTTATGGGTGAGGGTTCAGGAATTGTTATTTTGGAATCTCTTGAACATGCCTTAGAGAGAGGTGCTACTATTTTGGCAGAGGTTGTCGGATATGGTGCGACATCTGACGCTTTCCATATTACTTCCCCAGCAGAAGACGGAGAAGGAGCAGCAAGAGCAATGGAGCTTGCCATCAAAGAGGCAAAAATAACTCCAAGTGAAGTGGAATATATTAATGCACATGGAACAAGTACACATCATAATGACTTATTTGAGACTATGGCAATTAAAAAAGTGTTTGGTGATGACGCTTATAAATTAAATATAAGTTCCACAAAATCTATGATTGGTCATGCACTTGGAGCAGCAGGAGCATTAGAATTTATCGTCTGTGTAAAATCTGTTATGGAAAATTTCATTCATCCGACAGCTGGATATCAGATTCCAGATGAAGAATGTGACTTAAATTATACAAAAGAGCCTGTAGAGAGAGAAGTAAACTATGCACTTAGCAATTCTCTAGGTTTTGGAGGACATAATGCTAGCTTACTTGTAAAGAAAGCAAATTAATTGAAAATATTGTAGATGATAGAGAGGAATAGATGAGATGAAGGTAACAATGGATGATGTATTGACCTTAATTGATAGAGTATCCGACTCTAATTTGACAAAATTCCAGTTTGAAGATGAAGATTTTTCAGTCATGATGGTTTCATCTAAAAAAGGAAAAATAATAGAGTTAAGTGAAGAAAAGATAGAAGAAAATACAAATAAGATAGAGAAAACTTCTACTGATACTAAAAGAGAAACAAAAGAAGAATCAAAGGAAGAAAAAAGTGTGGAGCAGGAAATCTCCTCTCCTTCTTCTAGCTTAGATGAGAAAGATTTAGATCAGAAAGTAGTATGTTCTCCTTTAGTTGGAACTTTTTATGCTGCGAAGGAAGAAGGCGCAGAGCCTTTTGTAAAAGTAGGAGATAGTATAAAAAAAGGTCAGGTTATTGGAATTGTAGAGGCAATGAAGTTGATGAATGAAGTGGAAAGTGACTATGATGGTATTGTCTCAGAGATTTTAGTGGAAAATGAAGAAATGGTAGAATATAACCAACCTTTAATTCGCATTGCAAAGCAGTAGGCAAATATATAGTTTGCAGGCTTTCTTGTGAAAGAAAGCAGATTGATTAGGGAGATAGAAAAGATGGTTTTAGATAGCAAACAGATTCAAGAAATTATTCCTCATCGCAGTCCGTTTTTGTTAGTTGACCGAATTGATGAGTTGGAAATAGGAAAAAGAGCAGTTGGAAGAAAATGTGTTAGCTTTAACGAGCCTTATTTTGCTGGACATTTTCCAGGAGAGCCAGTTATGCCAGGGGTACTTATTATCGAGGCGTTGGCACAAGTTGGGGCAGTATGTTGTCTAGCAGACGAGAAAAATAAGGGAAAGATTGCATTTTTTGGTGGAATTAATAAAGCTAAATTTAGACAAAAAGTTGTGCCTGGAGATGTATTAAAGCTTGAGGTAGAGATGATTAAGGTAAAAGGTCCTGTTGGTATTGGAAAAGCGACAGCTTATGTGGAAGATAAAGTTGTAGCGTCCGCAGAGCTTACTTTTGCGATTAATTAGTGGAAGGATTTGCGAGGTAGAGAGATGTTTAAGAAAATACTCATTGCAAACCGCGGAGAGATTGCCGTTCGAATTATTCGCGCCTGCAGAGAAATGGGAATTGAGACAGTGGCAGTTTACTCAACAATTGATAAAGATGCGATTCACACAAAACTTGCAGATGAAGCAATCTGTATTGGTCCTGCTCCGAGCAAGGATAGTTATTTAAATATGGAGCAAATTATTAGTGCGACTTTATTGACAGGAGCTGAGGCGATTCACCCTGGATTTGGATTTTTGTCTGAAAATAGTAAATTTGTAAAAATGTGTGAAAAGTGCAATATTAAATTTATCGGACCAAGTGCAGAATTAATTGATAAGATGGGAAATAAATCCGAGGCTAGAGCAACGATGATGAAAGCAGGAGTTCCTGTCACGCCGGGAAGCAAGGAGGCAATCTATGATGCCGACCGAGGACTTGAACTAGCTAGAGAGATTGGATATCCGATTATGATTAAGGCGTCAGCAGGCGGCGGCGGAAAAGGAATGAGAGTGGCAAGGTCGGAGGAGGAATTTTCTTCTCAGTTTAATACGGCAAAAAAAGAGGCAGAAAACGCATTTTCGGATGGAACGATGTATCTTGAAAAATATATGGAAAATCCAAGACATATTGAGGTGCAGATTTTAGCGGATAAATATGGAAATGTAATTCACCTTGGAGAGCGTGACTGCTCCGTTCAAAGACGTCATCAAAAATTAATTGAGGAATCTCCATGTATCGCAATTAGTGAGGAGCTTCGCCAGAAAATGGGTGAGACAGCGGTAAGAGCAGCGAAAGAGGTTGGATATTATAATGCCGGTACCATTGAGTTTTTATTAGATAAAGATAAGAATTTTTATTTTATGGAGATGAATACGAGAATTCAGGTGGAGCATCCTGTGACAGAGATGGTGACAGGAATTGACTTAATTAAGGAGCAAATTAAAATTGCGGCTGGATATAAATTAGAGTATAAACAAGAAGATATAAAAATAAATGGTCATGCGATTGAATGTCGAATTAACGCAGAAGACCCGAAGCATCATTTTATGCCATCTCCTGGTATGATAAAAACATTGCATTTTCCAGGAGGAAAAGGTGTGAGGATAGAGTCTGCGCTCTACTCGAATTACGAAATTCCACCACAGTATGATTCGATGATTTTGAAATTGATTGTACACGATGATACAAGAGAGTTAGCTCTTAGTAAGCTTAGAAGTGCACTTGGAGAGGTAGTCATAGAGGGTGTAAAAACAAATCTTGATTTTCAATATGAATTGATAAATCATTCGGAGTTTGAAAATGGACAGATTGATACTGGATTTGTAGAGAGAATATGCCAGTTATAAAGAAAATAAATGCGGGGAAGGAGGAAAATTATGTTTGAGGGAATGTTTAAAAAAACATATATAAAACCAGAGAAAAAACAGCGCCCTAAAAAAGTGAAAAAGGCTTTGCGGGAAAGTCCTCAAGTTCCAGAGGGACTTTTCCAAAAATGTGGTTCATGTGGAAATACTATCTACTCAGAAGATATTGCGGAAAATTATTATATTTGTCCAAAATGTGGAGAGTATTTTAGAATTCGCCCAAGAACGAGAATTAGTATGGTATTAGACCAAGATAGTTTTGTCGAGTGGGATGTTGGACTTGAGACGAGTGATCCGCTAGAATTTCCAGATTATAAGAAAAAACTTGCCCATCTTCGAGAAGTGACGAACTTAGAGGAAGCTGTTATTACAGGTGAGGGAAGTATCGGTGGAGAACATGTGGCAATTGCTGTTATGGGTACTGATTTCATGATGGGAAGCATGGGCGAAGTTGTCGGAGAAAAAATTACGAGAGCGATTGAGAGAGCGACTTCTTATAAAATTCCGATTCTTATTTTCTGTTGTTCTGGAGGGGCGAGAATGCAAGAGGGAATGGTTTCTCTTATGCAGATGGCAAAGACATCTGCGGCCTTGAAAAAACATGATGAGGCAGGGCTTTTATATATTTCTATTCTCACAGACCCTACAACGGGAGGTGTGACGGCGAGTTTTGCAATGCTTGGAGATATTATACTAGCTGAGCCAAAGGCATTAATTGGTTTTGCAGGTCCTAGAGTAATTGAGCAGACGATAGGACAAAGACTTCCTGAAGGTTTTCAAAGGGCAGAGTTTTTATTAGAGCATGGTTTTGTGGACAAGATTGTGGAGCGAAAAAATTTGCGTTATACGCTCGCTGCATTAGTAGGTGGCCGCATTTTACAGTAAACTGATGTACTTGACAGTTTTGCAGTAGAAAGAAAAATGTACTGAGAAAAGAGGTTGTTATGGAAGAAAAAGATTTTGAGATAGAAGAAATGGTTCCTCAGCTTACCGCATGGGATAGAGTACAGATTGCGAGAAGTGCGGATAGGCCGACAGCCCTTGATTATATTAGTGTTTTGTTTAATCGCTTTATGGAATTACATGGAGATAGACTAGAGGGAGATGACCCAGCTATCGTAGGAGGACTTGCTCGAATTTTCCACACAAATGTTACTGTAATTGGTCAGCAAAAGGGAAGAAATACAAAAGAAAATATAAAAAGAAATTTTGGTATGCCTTCTCCTAGTGGATATCGAAAAGCACTTCGCCTTATGAAGCAAGCTGAAAAATTTAATCGTCCAATCATTTGTTTTGTAGATACTCCGGGAGCTTTTTGTGGAATTGAGGCGGAAGAAAAAGGAGAGGGAGAGGCAATTGCCAGAAATCTTTTCGAGATGTCTTCTCTTAAAGTTCCTATTTTATCGATTGTAATTGGCGAGGGAGGAAGTGGCGGGGCACTCGCTCTTGCAGTTGCAAATGAAGTTTGGATGTTAGAAAATTCTATGTATTCTATTTTATCACCAGAGGGATTTTCTAGTATTTTGTGGAAAGATAAAAAGCGAGCTTCAGAGGCAGCAAGCATTATGAAATGTACAGCTGCCGATTTAAAGGAACTTGGAATTATTGAGAGGGTAATCAAGGAGACAGAGCCAGTAAAAACAGAGAATATAAATGAAGTGGCGGAGCAGATGAAAGAGGGAATTTTTCAATTTCTTCAAAAATATAAAGAAATGCAGGGAGAGCAAATAGCACAGGAGCGCTATGAGAGATTCCGCAAATTTTAGGAGGATGAACATGTCTCTAAAAATAGGAGATTTAACGGCTAAAATACCAATTATTCAAGGAGGAATGGGAGTCGGAATTAGTCTAGGAGGCTTAGCAGGTGCAGTGGCAAAAGAGGGGGCCATTGGCATTATTAGCACAGCGCAGATTGGATTTCGGGAGAAAGATTTTTATGAAAATCCAATTGTAGCCAACTTAAGAGCGCTTGGAAAAGAGCTGGAAAAGGCTAGAAAAATTGCTCCAAAGGGAATTATTGGATTTAATATTATGGTGGCAACGAATCGATATGAGGAATATGTAAAAGCGGCGGTAAAGGTAGGAGCGGATTTAATTATTTCAGGAGCGGGACTTCCGATGGATTTACCAGCATTTGTAGGAAAATGTAAGACAAAACTTCTTCCGATTGTTTCTTCAAAGAGAGCTGCTAATCTCATTTTAAAATGCTGGGATAAAAAATATAATACAACGGCCGATGCCATTGTTGTAGAGGGACCAATGGCAGGAGGACATTTAGGATTCAAAAATAAAGAGCTAGAAGATATAGAAAATTTAAGTGCAAATTACGATAAGGAAATTCAGTCTATTATTGAAGTAACGTCACAGTATGAGGAAAAGTATGGGAGAGAGATTCCAGTGATTGTGGCGGGAGGAATTCGCACAAAAGAAGATATGGAGCATTGTTTTTCACTCGGAGCAAAGGGAATTCAGGTGGCAACAAAATTTGTTACAACGCAGGAATGTGACGCAGATATTCGATACAAAAACACGTATATTGATTGTGATAAAGAACAAATATGCATTGTAAAAAGTCCAGTCGGAATGCCTGCAAGAGCAATTCGAAATAAATTTTTAGATGAAGTAGAAAAAGAGCGCCTTGCTCCGAAACATTGTTATCAATGTCTTGCAAAATGTGATAGGGCGAATATACCATATTGTATTACAGAAGCTCTTATCCATGCGGCAAAGGGTGAGATAGAGAAAGCTCTCTTATTTTGTGGAGCGGATGCTTATAAAGAAACGAAAATCCGAACAGTAAAAGAAGTTTTAGGAGATTTTTTATAAAAGAATAGATAAAATAAGGGGAAGTAGGTATCCTTTTAAAACGATGCCTGCCTCCCCTTATTTTGTTTGTTATTGTATTATAAATAAAAATTACAAGTTATTTACTGATGGACTTTGCGATTCCATCATATAAATCTAAATCACAGTATTCTTGTGCTGTAAAATGAGTACATGTCAAGCAACTTAGAGTTTGACAATCACAGTTTACAGAAGAATTGCAAGCAGCATAGATATCTTTCGTTGGACTATAACTGCTGCAAGCTTGTGCTACTTCATGATACATTTCTTTTGAGCTTCTCATAATGTTTTCCCCTTTCTATTGACATGAATGAAATGACTCTGTTATTATGTGTAAAGGGAAAAAATATATTCAAACAAAATGGAAATATATAAAAAAGGAGTGAATAAGTTATGTTAGATGGACAAAAGACTTTATTTAGCGGTATGCAGGCGACAGGAACAATTACTCTTGGCAATTATCTTGGTGCTTTAAAAAACTGGGTAAAATTAGATGAAGAAGGATATAAATGTTTTTATAGTGTTGTAGATATGCACTCTATTACAGTGAGACAAAATCCGGCAGAACTTAGAAAAAGAGCGAGAAATTTATTGATGCTCTATATCGCTGCGGGATTAGACCCAGAAAAAAATTGTATTTATTATCAGTCACATGTATCTGCCCACGCAGAATTGGCTTGGATTTTAAATTGTTTCACATATATGGGTGAAATGAACAGAATGACGCAGTTTAAGGATAAAGCGGCAAAACATGCAGATAATATCAATGTGGGATTATTTGCATATCCAGTTTTGATGGCAGCAGATATTTTATTATTTCAATCTGACGTAGTGCCAGTAGGTGTTGACCAAAGACAGCATCTAGAGATTACAAGAGATATTGCAAATCGTTTTAATAATATTTATGGTGACGTATTTACGATTCCAGAGGCGTATATGGGAAAAGTAGGAGCAAAGATTATGAGCCTACAAGAACCTACAAAGAAAATGTCTAAATCTGATGAAAATCCAAATGCTCATATTTTGTTATTGGATGAGCCTGATGTTATTATGCGTAAATTCAAGAAAGCCGTGACAGATTCTGATGGATTTATCGCTTACAGTGATGACAAGCCAGGAATTAAAAATTTAATTGATATTTATTGTGCCTCAACAGGTATTACAGTAGAGGCTGCTTTAAAAGAATTTGATGGTCTTGGATATGGTGTCTTAAAACAAAGAGTAGCTGAGGCTGTCATCGCAGAATTAAAGCCTTTGCAAGATAAATTCTATGATTTAAGTAAAAATAAAGATTATATTAATTCTATTATTAAAAACAATGCGGAGCAGGCTAATTATTATGCTACAAAGACATTGAGAAAGGTACAAAGAAAAGTAGGATTTCCAGACCGAATTCGATAAATACTCAGTAAATCGTAAGAAATAATTCACCGAAAGTTAAGAAATACTATGTATAATAAATCTAAAAAATAATAACGATAGGTGATGAGAAGATAGGAATGGATAGAGAGAAAATTATATTAGAACAGCAAAAGAGGATAGAATATTTAAGGCATCCTGATCCAAACGATAAAAGAGTGAAGTTTTTGCGTCTTTTTTTAAAGATAATAGGTGTTATTCTTTTGTTTTTGATTGCTGTACTAATATTTTTAGGATATCGAAACCATATTTTTGATTCTGCCGAGAATTTTGATAGATTTATAAAAAAATTAGGAATGTGGGGACCGGTTGCTTTTATTGCTATACAGGCAATTCAGATTGTCTTTCCGCTTCTTCCCGCTCCAGTTTGTTGTTTAGCGGGAGTAGTATCGTATGGTCCGTGGATTGGATTTTTATATAATTATATTGGTATTATACTTGGTTCATTTTTAGCTTTTGGTATTTCAAGAAAATATGGTGCTACGCTCGCAAAGAGTGTGACCTCAGATGATACTTATGAAAAATATAAAAAATGGCTAGAGCAGGGAGAAAAAAAGTTTGATAAGTTTTTTGCGATAGCTATTTTGCTACCCGTCGCTCCAGATGATTTTTTATGTTATCTGGCAGGACTCACAAAGATGCCTTTTAAGAAATTTCTGTTAATTATTTTAATAGGAAAGCCGTTTTCAATTTTATCTTATAGTTTTGGACTTGAGATATTTGCCGTCTTAAAGAGGTTTTTATAGTAATACCTTGGTTTTATGGACAATTTCTTTTCTTAATATATGCAATTTATAAAAAAAGTTATGTTGTTAAGACAAAAAAATATAATATTTTAATAATAAAATAACTTTTCATTTTACTAATAATTGTGTATTATGTAAAAAGATTGAGTCAGTTACTTTTCATTTTTTTAAGGATGTATTGTGGGGACAAGAACGGATATGAAGAGATAAGCAGGAAAGTAACTGTGTATACAGGCAGTTTAAGAAGAGGAGTCTTAAACTGCTTTTTTTTTTGAGAAAAATATAGTATACTATAAACGAGTATACCTGTTTTTGCAGGCGGCCATGAATGAAGGGAGAAAAGATAAAATATGATAAAAAGAAAAGGATATTGTATTATCAGTATACTTTGTATATTTTTGTTGATTTTATGTACAGGCTGTGAAGATTTTCAAAATACTGATATGGGAGACGGGGCTCCCCAAGAGACAGTAGAAAGTACACGGCCAGATGAAGATATCACTTCAAGTGCTGAAGGAAAAAAGACATTAAGATATGCAATTATAAATGATCCGTCTAATATAGACCCACAGCTTGCGAGCAGTAGTGTGGAGGCAACGATAGGATTTCATGTATATGAGGGGTTAGTAAAAAATAATCGAGGAACTGTAAAAAATGCGATGGCAAGCTATTATCAAGTATCACAAGATGGTCTTAATTATACATTTTATTTAAGAGATGCGAAGTGGAGTGACGGTGAAACCGTGAAGGCAAAGCATTTTGTAGATGGAATTAAGCGATTGATGGATCCAAAAACAAAAAGTAATTATTCGTATTTAGCAGATTATATTGCGGATGTGAAGGCAGTGAATGAGAAGACGGTTGTAATTACGCTAAAGGAAGCGACACCTTATTTTCTAAATATACTATGTATGGTAAATTTCTCTCCAGTTCGAGAGGATATTATAAAAAAGGAGGGAAGCAGCTTTGCAATTCGTCCGTCTACCACAGTATATAATGGACCGTTTATTGTGTCAGCATGGAAAAAGGGGAGAAAAATTATTTTAGAGAAAAATGAAAATTATTATAATAGTGCTAATATCTCTCTTGAGAGAGTAGAAATTATCACTGTGTCTAGTGTAGAAGAAGCCTATAAAATGTATCAGTCTGGAGATATAGATTTTGTGGAAGTAAATCAAGATTCTTATTTGCCAAAGGATGGAAACTATAGTTTGGATTATGATGGAGGAGTGGAATATCTTACTTTTAATTTTAATAATCGATATTTACAAAATAAAGAATTAAGATTGGCAATTTCCTACGCTATTAATAGGACAGAGTTGCTTAAAGAATCTAGCCAAGGATTAAATGAGATAGCTACGAGATATATTATGCCAAATATGAAAGGAATTGCAGGAACGTATAGCGAAGAGCAGCCGTATGCTCCGTTTGGCGAGGAAGAAAATCGAGCAGAGGCATTAGACTATCTTGCCTCGGCGTTAAATGAATTAGGGCTTAGTGATGCCTCTCAAATTAAATTAGAATTATTAGTGGAAAATACAAAAGTAAAAAAACAAGAGGGAGAAATCATAAAAAAACAATTAGAGACGCTCTTGGGAATTAAAGTGGCTTTGAAAAAAGATTCTAAGGTAAAGAAAGTGAATAGTGAGGCGAAGGGAGATTTTTGTATGACCTTGACGACTTGGTATCCAGATTATGAGGATGCACTCTCCTATATAGAAATTTGGGACAGCAATTCTATATATAATATAAGCTGTTATAATAATAAATTATTAGATAATAAAATTAAAGAGATTAAAGAGACTGTTATTCCTAAGGTGAGACAGAGAAAATTAAATGAGGCTGAGAGAATGTTGTGTGAGGATGGAGCTTTCGTTCCAATTCAATTTTCAAAAAAGGCAATTTTACACTCTAGTAATTTGACGGGCTTGGTTACGTATTATATAGGTAATAACTATAATTATATTCATGCGAATAAGACAACACAATAGAAATTTAACGCAAGCAAAGGAATGAGGAAAATGATAGAAACAATTGTGTCGGTGCAGATGCCAATTCACGAGACATTAAAAATTAAGAAAAATAGACTAATGCCAGATCAGCTTACAGGGAGAGAAAAGAGACTTTGTATTGTAACAGGAATTCACGGAGATGAGCTTGGCGGACAGTATATATGTTATGAAGTGATTCGAAGAATTAAGAAAGAGTTTGAGCACTTAAAAGGAATTGTAGATGTGTATCCAGCACTAAATCCTCTTGGTTTGGATTCTTTAATCCGGGGAGTTCCTCAGTTTGATTTTGATATGAATACGATTTTTCCTGGAAAAAAAGATGGAGATATGGTAGAAAATATTGCTTATTATATTGTAAAGGAACTGGAAAAATCAGATATTTGTATTGATATCCATTCAAGTAATATTAATTTAAAAGAGATTCCTCAAGTTCGAGTAGGAGATAAGGTTACGAAGGATACAATGAAATTTGCAACGGCAATGAATACGGATTTGGTTTGGATTCATCCTTCTAATACGGTGAAGGAGGGAAGTTTAGCCTATTCATTACAAAAGAGAGGTGTCACAGCATTTGTTATTGAATCAGGCGCCGCTCTTCGAGTAAATTATGAGTATTGTAATCAAATCATAGAAGGAATTTTTTGTCTAATGAAGAGGGCAAAAATCTGGACAGGAGAAACGATAGTTCCTAAAAAACCAATTATTTCAAGAGATTATCAAGTGCAGTTTATAAACTGCGAGAGCAGTGGAATTTTTATTCCAAATATAAAACATGCCCAGTATGTAAAAAAAGGAGATTTAATTGGGACAATCGCAAAACCGATTATGGGGGCGGTGATGGAAGAAATATATGCTCCAATTGACGGAATGGTATTTACATTAAGAGAATATCCTGCGGTGCAAGAAGGGGCGTTAATTGGAAGAATTTTAGGAGGCAGCTATGGTAAAAGAGATTCTATATGAGATGGAATCGGGGTTTCGAGAAGAGTATAAAATTATAGGATACCGCTTTGGTAAAAAAGATGCATCGGAAAAGGCGGCTTGTATTGTCGGTGCATTAAGAGGAAACGAATATCAACAGCTTTATATTTGTTCGCAGCTTATTATTGCCTTAGAAAAGCTTGAGAAAATAAAGGCAATTAAGGGAGAAAATGAAATTTTAGTCATTCCCTCTTTAAGTAATACAGTTATGAATATAGGAAGAAGATTTTGGGGAAATGACGGATCGGATTTGAACCGAGAATTTCCAGGAAATCCAAAAGGAGAGACACAAAGCAGGATTGCGGACGCTCTACTGAGAGAAATAACAGGATACCGATATGGAATTCAGCTTCCTTCCTTTTATTTAGAGGGAGAGTTTATTCCACATATTCGAATGATGGATACAGGAAAGGAAAATACAAGTTTAGCCAATCTATTTGGACTTCCCTATGTAGTGACAAGTGGGGTGAGACCTTATGATAAGAGAACATTAAATTATAACTGGCAGATGAAGGGAACCGATGCTTTTTCTCTTTATACGAATGCCACAGATACAATCAATGAAAAGGAGGCGATGCAGGCAGTTTCTGCTATTTTAAGGTTTTTGACGAGGATGGGAATTATTAAGTATCAATGTCATAATGGTTATATTGCCACTGTATTAAACGAAAATGATTTAATTAATATAAAATCAAATACAGCAGGTTTTTTGAGAAAGAGAGTGGAAAATAATCAGGAAGTAAAAAGAGGAGAAACCTTAGCAGAAATTATTGATCCATATGAGGGAACAGTTTTATCAAAGCTAAAAGCGAGTACAGATGGAATTATTTTTTATACGAGAAGTAAGCCAGTTACATTCCAAAACTCAATTGCATTTCAGATTATAAAGCGGTTACACGGTTAATTCTGAAAAACTTAGATTTTGACAAAAAAATTCAAAAAAGGTTTTGCATTTTCTGACAAATAGGGTATAATGTGACTGAATACCAGATGACTAAAAGATAAAGGTTAAGTCGTAAAAGACAGATTATGGAGGAATTTATGAGTCAGGTAAAAAGAGTTTATGTAGAAAAAAAGACAGATTATGCGGTAAAGGCAAAAGAACTGTTGGCAGAAATTAAGGCGTATCTTTCTATACAAAAGATTGATAATGTGAGACAGTTGATTCGCTATGATATAGAAAATGTATCTGAGGATACTTATAATCTAGCGAAAGATACTGTATTTAGTGAACCGCCAGTTGATTATTTATACGAGGAAGAATTTCCTTTAAATGAAAAAGAAACTGTATTTAGCGTAGAGTTTTTGCCAGGCCAGTTCGACCAAAGAGCAGACTCTGCCGAACAATGTTTAAAACTTTTGAATGAGAAGGAAGAGCCAACCATTCGTTCTGCCGTTACGTATGTATTAGAGGGAGATTTAACTGAGGAAGAAATAGAGAAGATTAAATCTTATTGTATTAACCCAGTAGATTCTAGACAGTCTGAGGAAAGGAAACCAGATACATTAATTTCTAAGTTTGAAGAGCCAGCAGACGTGCCAATTTTTGACGGATTTTCTAAAATGCCAGAAGAGGAACTAAAGCAATTATATGATTCTTTAGGACTAGCTATGACATTTAAGGATTTCTTGCATATTCAAAATTATTTTAGTGGGGAAGAAAAACGTGACCCATCTATGACAGAAATTCGTGTATTAGATACGTATTGGTCTGACCATTGTAGACATACTACTTTCTCTACAGAACTTAAAAATATTGAGTTTGAAGAGGGCTACTATAAAGAGGTAATGGAAAATACTTACAAAGAGTATTTGGCAGATAGAGAAGAACTTTATAAGGGAAGAAAAGATAAATTCGTATGTCTTATGGACTTAGCACTTATTGCCATGAAGAAAATCAAGGCAGATGGCGGTTTAGATGATATGGAAGAGTCTGACGAGATTAACGCATGCAGTATTGTTGTTCCAGTTACAATTGATGGACAGACAGAGGAATGGTTAATTAGCTTTAAAAATGAGACACATAATCATCCAACAGAGATTGAGCCTTTTGGTGGTGCGGCTACTTGTCTTGGAGGAGCAATTCGTGATCCACTTTCAGGACGTTCCTATGTATATCAGGCGATGCGTGTCACAGGTGCAGCAGACCCAACACTTCCACTTGATTGGACATTAAATGGAAAACTTCCACAGAGAAAATTAACAACAGGTGCAGCAGATGGATATAGTTCTTACGGTAACCAGATTGGCTTGGCTACAGGTATGGTAGATGAGATTTATCATCCAAATTATGTTGCGAAACGTTTGGAAATCGGTGCTGTTATGGGTGCTGCTCCAAGAAAGAACGTTGTTCGTGAGACATCTGACCCAGGAGATATTATTATCTTATTAGGTGGAAGAACAGGTAGAGATGGATGTGGCGGAGCGACAGGTTCCTCTAAAGTGCATACAGAGCAATCTATCGAGACATGTGGAGCCGAGGTACAAAAAGGTAATCCACCTACGGAGAGAAAAATTCAGAGATTATTTAGAAGAGAAGAAGTAAGCCGTCTAATTAAAAAATGTAATGACTTTGGTGCAGGCGGAGTTTCCGTTGCAATCGGAGAGCTTGCAGATGGATTACAGATTCAGCTTGATAAAGTTCCTAAAAAATACGCTGGTCTTGACGGAACAGAGCTTGCTATTTCTGAGTCTCAAGAGCGTATGGCAGTTGTCATTGATCCTAAAGATGTAGATACTTTCCTTGCCTATGCGAAAGAGGAAAACTTAGAGGCAGTAGAGGTTGCTGTTGTGACGGAGGAAAAACGTCTTGTTATGTATTGGAGAGGCAAGACAATCGTAGATTTATCTCGCGCATTTTTGGATACAAACGGTGCACATCAAGAGACAGATGTACTTGTGTCAGTTCCAGAATATAGAGATGGATATGAGATAAAAGATAGTTCTGCTATTAGTTTAGAGGATATGTGGAAAGATTGTATGGAAGATCTAAACGTATGTTCTAAAAAGGGACTTGTCGAAATGTTTGACAGCTCCATTGGAGCGGGCACTGTTTTAATGCCATATGGAGGAAAGAATCAGTCTACCCCAATCCAGACAATGATTGCAAAACTTCCAATTTTAAAGGGAGAGTCTAATACAGTAACAATGATGAGCTATGGATTTGACCCATATATTTCTAGTTGGAGTCCATATCACGGAGCAATCTATGCAGTTCTTGAGTCAATTGCGAAGATTGTAGCAAGTGGTGGAAATTACGAGACAATTCGTTTCACATTCCAAGAATACTTTAAACGTCTTGGTGAGGATAAGAAACGTTGGGGTGAGCCTTTTGCGGCATTACTCGGTGCTTATAGTGTTCAGAAAGCTTTTGGACTTCCATCTATCGGCGGAAAAGACAGTATGTCTGGTACATTTAATGATATCGATGTTCCACCAACATTAGTATCTTTTGCTGTAGATATCGGAGATGTTAATCATATTATCACTCCAGAACTTAAGAAAAAAGACAATCACCTTGTTTTAATAAGAGTTCCTTTAGATGAATATAGAATTCCAGATTATAAAGAGGCAGCAAGAGGATACCGCCATATTTATAGAATGGCGAAAAAGGGACAAATTGAGTCTGCTTATGCGATTGGAAAAGGCGGTATTATCGGTGCAATCAGTAAGATGGCATTTGGAAATGGACTTGGAATTCGCTTAGACGGCGATTTAAGTATAGAGCAGTTAACTGAGAAATGTTATGGTTCTGTTCTTCTTGAGGTAACTTCCAGAAATATCCG
This sequence comes from Lachnospiraceae bacterium, assembly GCA_051880475.1. Lineage (GTDB taxonomy): Bacteria > Bacillota > Clostridia > Lachnospirales > Lachnospiraceae > JAUUSJ01. Next base: position 41,791 of record JBJEOA010000060.1, read on the forward strand.
CAATATTGGAATGCCATGTATTTATATCGGCGAGGTTATTGGCGAGTCAAAAGTTGAGTATAAGAACGAAGAATTTAGTTTAGAACAGATGGAAGAAATTTGGAATAGCCAGTTAGAGTCTGTATTCCCTACAAGCTCAGGAATTGAGCCTGAACAACTTGATACGCCAGTTTACGATGCAGGTGGAAAAATCTATATCGCTAAAAATAAAGTGGCAGTTCCAAAAGTATTTATTCCTGTATTCCCAGGAACAAACTGTGAGTATGACACAGCAAAGGCATTTGAGTTAGCGGGAGCAAAGGTAGAGACAAGAGTATTTAAAAACTTGACAGAGCAAGATATTAGAGATTCTATTGATGAGTTTGAGAAGGCAATTTCAGATGCTCAGATTATTATGTTCCCAGGTGGATTTAGTGCTGGTGATGAGCCAGAAGGTTCTGCAAAATTCTTTGCAACTGTATTTAGAAATGAAAAGATGAAAGAAGCAATTCATAAATTATTAGATGAGAGAGATGGACTTGCTCTTGGTATTTGTAATGGATTCCAAGCTCTCATTAAACTTGGACTTTTACCTTATGGTGAGATTACAAAACAGCAGGCTGATTCTCCAACATTAACAATGAATAGCATTGGACGTCATATTTCTAAGATGGTTCATACAAAGATTGTTTCCAATAAATCTCCTTGGCTGAAAAATGCAATTTTAAGAGAAAGCTATGTAATTCCAGCATCTCACGGTGAGGGACGTTTTGTCGCAAGCGATGAGTGGATTGAAAAATTATTTAAAAACGGACAGGTTGCAACGCAGTACGTTGATTTAATGGGCCGTCCTACTATGGATGAGAGATTTAATCCAAACGGTTCTTATGCGGCAATCGAGGGAATCACAAGCCCAGACGGAAGAATTTTAGGTAAGATGGCACATTCTGAGCGTATCGGATTAAATGTAGCAAAGAATATTCCTGGAAATCAAAATCAGCATATCTTTGAGTCAGGAGTAGAATATTTTAAATAGAAGGTAGAATAATTTATGAGAAAGGCGAGAGCGGGAAAATCAAATAAAAAGAAAGTTATCGTTATTTTCATTCTTGTCCTAGTTTTAGCAATTATAGCAGCATTTTTTGGATATCAGGCAAAACTGTTTCGAGATCAAAAAAGATACCGAAGACATATGGTAAATGCGTATCAGAAGGGAGATTATGCTATATCTTTAGAGTATCAAAAAGATATCGATAGAACAAAAAATTTGTTTAGTAGTTTGCTAGAAGATGATGTGAATTATTATGAGGCAGATTGCTATATGAGACAAGAAAAGTATGATAAGGCAATCGCCATTTATGACCAAATGCTTGATAAGAAGGCAGATGATTCTAAACTTTATATGCTAAAAGGAAATTGTTATATGAAGAAGAAGCAGACGAAAGAAGCTTTAGAGACATATAAAACGGGATATGAAGTTACGAAAGATACTTCTCTCCTTCCAAATATTGCATATTGCCATATAAAAAGAGGAAATTATGAGAAGGCTAAAGAAATAGTAAAGATAGGTTTAGACTCAGGAGACGAGAGTATTAAACAAGATTTGCTTTTCGATGAGATTGTCTTATATGAGAAGGAAATGGATTATAAAAAAGCTTATGAGAAAGCAAAGGAATATGTAAATTTATATCCAGATGATGAAAAAGGACAAAAAGAATTAACTTTCTTAGAAACAAGATAATAAGTAGACGTGCCTGCTTTCGCAGGTAATAATAAGTGAATAAAATAAAGAGTCATTGTGCAGAATAAAAAGGAATTTAAAATACTGGTGCGATGGCTCTTTTTCGCTTATTACACTATTGTAGGGAGAATATATGGAAGAAAAAGAATTAGTTATTTTAGTGGGAGTACAAGAACCAGATAATGAAGATATTACAGAATCGATAGATGAGCTTGGCGAGTTGGCGGATACTGCAGGTGCAATTGCAGTGGGGCGCTTGATTCAAAAAAGAGAAAAAATACATCCAGGTACTTATATCGGAAAGGGAAAGATAGAGGAATTAAAAGAATTAATTTTTATAACAAATGCGACAGGAATTATCTGTGATGATGAGTTATCACCAGCCCAGATGAATCAACTACAACAAGAATTAGATTGCAAAGTAATGGACCGAACATTAGTTATTTTAGAGATTTTTGCCATGCATGCAAAGAGCAGAGAGGGAAAAATACAAGTAGAGCTTGCACAGCTTCGATATCGACAGGCAAGGCTAGTCGGACTTAGAAATTCTCTATCTAGATTAGGAGGAGGAATAGGAACGAGAGGCCCTGGAGAGAAAAAACTAGAGATGGACCGAAGATTAATTCGAGAGAGGATTTCTCATTTAAAAAGAGAATTAAATGATGTCATTTGCCATAGAGAGTTAATTCGTTTCCAAAGACAAAAGACAAATCAAAAAATAGCGGCTCTAGTTGGATATAGTAGTGCTGGAAAATCAGCTCTTTTAAATACCTTGACAGGGGCAGATGTTTTAGAGGAGGATAAATTATTTTCTACTTTGGATACGACAACGAGAATTTTATCTCTTCCGGGCAAGCAAAAAATTTTGTTAACAGATACAGTAGGATTTATTAGAAAACTCCCACATCATCTGGTAGAGGCGTTTAAGAGTACATTGGAGGAAGCTTGCTATGCCGATATCCTCATTCACGTTGTAGATGTCTCAAATCCTCAGATGGAAGCGCAGATGAAAGTGGCGTATGAGACGTTAAAGAGCTTAAATATTAAAGAAAAACCAATTATTACTGTTTTTCATAAACAAGATAAGTTAGAGGAAAAGAGAAATTTCCACGATTTTTCATCTGATTATTCTATTATGACATCTGTAAAAACAGGACAAGGATTAGAACAATTAAAAGAAACTTTGTCAGATATATTAAGAAGTGAACAAAAGTATATGGAAAAAGTCTTTGATTATAGTGAGGCAAGCGTGATTCAACAAATTAGGAAAAGAGGAGAACTGATAGAAGAAGAGTATTTGCCAGAGGGAATTTTAGTAAAAGCTTATGTACCAAATGAACTATATCAACGATTCAATATAGGTTAAAATCGACATAAATAGAGTGTATTTTGTGTAATACATCTATAAAAAATATAACTTTTTCAAATAAAACTATACAAAACAGATAAGAAAGAGTTGACAACCCATAGGAAAAATGCTAACATTATAGCATAAAGATTCATATGGAAGGATTATTACTTTAGAGAGGCAAAGCCTAGATTGTATTGATTTTTCACCGTACATGATATACATTTTAGGTTCTTTTTTTGCAGACGATTCTAATAGTAAAGAGAAAGTTTATTTCTGATCTGACCTATGACAAAACTGGTGGCACTTTATACGAGGGCGGACCGAAAGCAAATCTATTATAAATTTTATGAAAAAAGGAGAATGATAATTATGGTATCACAAAAAATCGTAATCAAAAATGAGCAAGGTTTACACATGCGTCCAGCAGGAGTTTTTGCAAAAGCTATGACAAAATTCCAGAGTGACGTTAATATTATTTATAACGGAAACAAGACAAATGGAAAGAGCCTTTTAAATATCATCGGCGCTTGTATTAAATGTGGTTCTGAAGTAGAAATCGAGTGCAGCGGAGCAGATGAGGCAGAGGCTTTAAAGACAGCTATCGAGTTAATCGAGTCTGGATTAGGAGAATAATTCGCCATTTAATAATTTTCGGGCAAGAAAATTCATTGATTGGATTATAAAAATTCAGTGGAAGGTTACTTTCACTGAATTTTCTAAATCAAAAGATAACAGTATGAGAAAAAGTATGTGAGAACTTTAGCGAAAGTAGCGGGATTACAATAATAGATTTAGATAGTTGCTTGCGGAAAGTCAACATACAAAACATATAAAACAAAGATAGGGGTGTAAGTATGTTCAAAGGAATTGGTGCATCAGCTGGCGTTGGAATCGGAAAGGTCGTTATCATTAAGGATCAGGAAGTTAGTATTACAGAAAGTAAAATTTCAGACGTTGCAGCAGAGAAGGCAAGATTTCAGGATGCTATTGAAAAATTTATCGCTAAAACTCAGGCTATGGCAGATGATATGAAAGAGCGATTGGGAGCAAAAGAAGCTGAGATTTTAGAGGGACATCTTTTAATTTCTATGGACCCAGAGTTCTCTGGTCAGGTAGAGGGTATTATTGAGTCTGAACTTTTAAATGCAGAGGCAGCATTGAATCGAGTAGGAGATCAGTTTATCGCATTATTTTCTTCTATCCCAGATGAGATGTTCCAGCAAAGAGCGACAGACGTTGCTGACGTTCGAGCAAGAATTTTGAAAAACTTAGCTGGAATTGAGGAAGTAGATATCAGTGCACTTCCAGCAGGTACTATTTTAGTGGCAGAAGATTTGACTCCATCTATGACAGCTGGAATCAATAATCAAAATGTTGTAGGTATTATGACAGAGGTTGGTGGAAAGACTTCTCATTCCGCTATCTTAGCAAGAGCTTTGGAGATTCCTGCTGTTCTTAGTATCGAGGGTGGTATTTTAAATAGAGTAAATGACGGCGACTTAGTAATCGTTGACGGCAGCGAAGGCGATGTAATTGTTGGACCAACAGAAGATGAAGTTGCAGCATATACAAAGAAACGTAATGAATACTTAGAGGCAAAAGAAGCTTTGAAGAAATTTATCGGACAGCCTAGCCAGACTTCTGATGGTCATGTTGTTGAACTTGTTTGCAATATTGGTAAACCAGAAGATGTAACAAAGGTTATCGAGTGCGACGGTGAGGGTGTTGGATTATTTAGAACAGAGTTCTTATTTATGGATCATGACAGTGCTCCATCTGAGGAAGAGCAGTTTGAGGCATATAAGAAAGTGGCAGAGTCACTAGAGGGCAAACCAGTTATTATTCGTACATTAGACATCGGTGGTGACAAAGCAGTTCCTTATATGGGACTTGAGCAAGAAGAAAACCCATTCTTAGGATATAGAGCTGTTCGTCTTTGTCTCGATAGAGTAGAGGATTTATATCGTCCACAGCTTCGTGCGTTACTCCGTGCAAGTGCATACGGCAATATTAAAATTATGGTTCCACTTGTTACATGTGTAGATGAGCTTAGAGCTGTGAAGGCTTTAGTGGAAGAGATTAAAGCTGAATTAGATGCAGAGGGAATTGCATATAATAAAGATATCCCTGTAGGTATTATGATGGAAACTGCAGCAGCAAGTGTTATTGCTGACATTTTAGCAGAGGAAGCAGCATTCTTTAGTATCGGAACAAACGACTTAATCGGATATACTATGGCAGTAGACCGTGGAAATGCTAAGGTTGCTTACCTTTACAAACCATTCCAGCCAGCAGTTGTTCGCTCTATTCAGAGAATTATTTCTGCTGCTAAGAAGACAGGCATCATGGTTGGTATGTGTGGAGAAGTTGCAGCAGACCCATTAATGATTCCAGTATTATTAGGATTTGGACTTGATGAGTTCAGTGTAAGTGCAACATCTGTATTAGCTACAAGAAAGATTATGTCTGAGTGGACAAAAGAAGAGGCTGAGGCATTGGCAGCTAAAGTTGTTGAGATGAAGACATCTGATGAGATTTATGAATGCTTAAAAGCAGCTCAAAAATAAGAGTATTAAGATGATAAATGAGAGGTAGTGAGGTTTGACACTACCTCTTTTTCTTTTCGCTAGTATTGCTTAGGAAGGCAAGTCTATTTGTTTGCTAAAAAAGGGGCTTGCGTGATAGAAAAATTTGTGCTATATTCAAAACAATTTAGTAAAGGTAGGAGAAGCCACGAAGCAGTGACAATGTTTCGGGGCATTTTTCTTTTTTGAAATGTAAAATTATGTAAAAAGAGTATTTCTCTTTTTGATTTAGAATAAGGAGGAAAAAATGGCAAATATAATTTCAGATGAGACGATAGAGTATGTTGGAATCTTAGCAAAACTTGAACTTTCAGAGGAAGAAAAGGAACAGGCAAAGCAAGATATGAGTAAAATGTTAGACTATATCGATATGTTAAATGAGTTAGATACAAAGGGAGTAGAACCTATGTCTCATGTTTTTCCTGTTCATAATGTCTTTCGAGAGGATATCGTGACAAATGGAGACGAAAGTGAGTTGACATTAAAGAATGCACCAGAGAAAAAAGAAGGGGCATTTCAAGTGCCAAAGACAGTAGAGTAGGAGGACAAAAAAATGAATATAATGAGTTTAACTGCTGTGGAATTGGGAAAAAAGATTAAGGCAGGGGAGATAACAGTGGTGGAGGCGGCAAAAGCAGCCATCGATGCGATAGAAAAAAAAGAGGGAAAAATAAATAGTTTTGTGACATTAGACAAAGAGTCTGTTCTCCAACAAGCAGAAAAAGTGCAAAAATTAATAGATGATGGGCAGCTTTCTAGTCCGTTAGCAGGTGTTCCGGTAGCTATTAAAGATAATATGTGTACAGAAGGTTTACTTACAACATGCAGTTCCAAAATTTTGGAAAATTATAATCCTACTTATACGGCTACTGCGGTAGAAAACTTAAAAAAAGCTGGAGCTATCATTATTGGAAAAACGAATATGGATGAATTTGCGATGGGAAGCACGACAGAAACCTCTGCTTACGGCGTGACAAGAAATCCGTGGCAGACAGAACATGTTCCTGGCGGTTCATCTGGAGGCTCAGCAGCGGCAGTTGCGGCAGAGGAGTGTACTTATGCGCTAGGCTCTGATACAGGTGGTTCTATCCGCCAGCCAAGTTCTTTTTGTGGTGTGGTTGGCATGAAGCCGACATACGGAACTGTCTCCCGATATGGACTAATTGCCTATGGTTCTTCCCTAGACCAGATTGGACCGATTGCAAAAAATGTGGAAGATTGTGCTGTCATTTTGGAGACAATCGCCTCCTATGACAAAAAAGATAGTACTTCTATGAAAAGAGAACAATATGATTTTACTTCTGCCCTAAAAAATGATGTAAAAGGAATGAAAATTGGTATTCCAAAAGATTATTTTGGAGATGGATTAGACGGGGAAGTAAAAGACGCAGTATTCAATGTTGCGAAGGAATTAGAAAAAAAAGGTGCTATTATAGAAGAATTTACACTTGGTTTAGTTGAATATGCAATTCCAGCTTATTATATTATTGCGTCAGCAGAGGCAAGCTCAAATCTTGCAAGATTTGACGGAGTAAAATATGGCTATAGAACGAAAGAATATCGAGGTTTGCATAATATGTATAAAAAATCTCGCTCAGAGGGATTTGGTGCGGAAGTAAAGAGAAGAATTATGTTAGGCTCTTTTGTATTAAGTTCAGGGTACTATGATGCCTATTATTTGAAGGCACTTCGCACAAAGGCATTAATTAAGGCAGAATTTGATAAGGCATTTGAAAAATACGATATTATTTTAGGACCAGTTGCGCCGACGACGGCTCCTAAGATTGGCGAAAGTCTATCTGACCCAATTCAAATGTATTTGGGAGATATTTATACTGTCTCTGTTAATTTAGCTGGACTTCCAGCAATTTCTCTTCCTTGTGGATTAGATAAAAATGGTCTTCCAATCGGTGTGCAGATGATAGGGGATTGTTTTGAGGAGAAAAAAATTATTCAGACTGCTTACACATATGAGCAGACAAGAGATTATATAAGATGTGAGATTGCAAAAGAGGGGGATGAGTAAGATGAGTAGAGAATATGAGACAGTCATTGGCTTAGAGGTGCATGTGGAGTTAGCTACAAAAACAAAGATTTTTTGTGGATGCAGCACAGCATTTGGAGGAGCACCAAACACACATACTTGTCCTGTGTGTACGGGGATGCCAGGGTCTCTTCCAGTTTTAAATAAACAAGTGGTAGAATATGCACTAGCTGTAGGTCTTGCGACGAATTGCTCTATTAATCAATATTGTAAATTTGACAGAAAAAACTATTTTTATCCGGACAATCCGCAAAACTATCAAATTTCACAACTTTATCTTCCAATCTGTCACGATGGATTTGTCGAGATTGAGGTAGATGGAGTAAAGAAAAATATTGGAATTCATGAGATTCATATGGAAGAAGATGCGGGAAAATTAATTCATGATCCTTGGGACGACTGTTCGTTAGTTGATTTTAACCGAAGCGGTGTTCCTCTAATTGAGATTGTATCTGAGCCAGATATGCGCTCCGCAGAGGAGGTTATTGCATACTTAGATAAGCTTAGGCTTATAATTCAGTATCTTGGGGCATCCGACTGTAAATTACAGGAAGGTTCTATGCGTGCAGATGTGAACCTCTCTGTGAGAGAAGTTGGGACAGAGGAATTTGGCACAAGAACAGAGATGAAAAACTTAAACTCCTTTAAAGCGATTGCCAGAGCAATTGAGGCGGAGAGGGATAGACAGATTGATTTAATTGAGGATGGGAAGAAGGTAATTCAAGAAACGAGAAGATGGGATGATGCGAAAGAATATTCTTACGCAATGCGCTCTAAAGAAGATGCACAAGACTACCGTTATTTCCCAGAGCCTGATTTAGTACCGATTATAATTAGTGATGAGTGGATACAAAAAATTAAAGATACACAGCCAGAACTTCGAACAGAGAAAAAAGAAAGATATAAAAAAGAATATGGACTTCCAGAATATGATATCGATATTATCACAGCATCAAAACATATGGCAGATATTTTTGAGCAGACAATCGCAGTTTGTGGAAAGCCAAAAGAGGTATCTAACTGGTTGATGGGCGAGACGATGAAGTTATTAAAAGAACAAGAAATGGATGCGGACCAAATTTCGTTCTCTCCGGCTAATTTAGCAGCTATGATTGGGCTGATTGATAAAGGAGAGCTAAATAGAAGTGTGGCAAAAGATGTATTTAGGGAAATCTTTCTTCATGATATAGAGCCAGTTTCTTATATCGAGGAGCATGGCTTAAAAAATGTATCAGATGAGGGTGCCATTAAGTCAACAATCGAAGAAATCATCGCAAAAAATCCTCAATCAGTGGCGGATTATAAGGCAGGAAAGAAAAAGGCGATGGGCTTTTTAGTTGGTCAGACGATGAAAGCGACAAAAGGAAAGGCAGATCCTGCTGCGGTAAATAAGATTTTGAGAGAGTTATTAGAGGCGCAGAATTAGAGGCAGAAAAAAGAGCAGAGTAAATAGGCTATCGAAAAATTTATTTTTCGATAGCCTTCATTTACGCTATTTTTTCCTAACTTCCACAGAGTTATCATTCATTGTAGTTGCAGCTCCGATATCACTTAGTCTGTCATGTTGGAGAGCATTTACTCCAAGACCGTTAAAAGTTTGATCCGAGCGAAAAACTCCCGGTGCTGCCACAGCTCCTTTGGCAATATTTTCTGTTAAGATAGCCTCAAACTCGACTTTTGCTAGCTCGTTAAAGCAGATAACTCTATCACCAGAACAAATTCCTCGTATTTGGGCATCTTCTGGGTGCATCATTAGTTTAATTTTTCCTTTTTTCTCCACTAATTCCTGTCGATTGAGAAAGATACTATTTAAAGTTTCTGTGGCTGGCACAGATACGATTCTTAGCGGGTAGTTTTCCTCTTCTTTTGTGGCTTTAGTATAGCGAGGAATCTTCTCTTTTTCAGCCTCATTTATAATCTGGATTTTTCCAGATGGAGTTTTCCACTTTGTATGCTCTGCAAATGGCAGAGAAATATTTCCACCGCTTCTTAAAATTTGATTCTCTTCCTCGGATAAATTTATCTCCTCTGAGAGATTTTCAAGTAAATATTCTAATGTTTCTTCTTCGGATTGTTTAAAATATGGATCTTCAAATCCCATTTCCTTTGCTAGCAGGCAAAAAGTATTCCAGTTACTTTTTGATTGCCCGAGTGGCTCAATAATTTTCCATGACGTTCCTAGAGTATTATAGCCGTAGGCACTGTATAGATCAGACTGTTCGACAGAAAAAGTTGCGGGTAAAATGATATCGGCATATCTCGCTGTGTCTGTCATAAATCTCTCATGAACGACAGTAAATAAATCTTCTCTTTTAAGACTCTCATACATAGCTGCCTGATTACTTAAGGAATTTGCTGGATTACTGCCGTATACATAGAGAGAGTACAATGTTTGCTCGGCATCTTTTGATGTAGCGGCAGCTAGTTGATTAATATTAATTTTTTGTGGATTATTTTTTTGAAAATCTGGTCTTGCTATTAAGTCGGTACGGACATAGGAAGAAATATTTTTAGAACTACATCCACATAATCCACCGCCTGGATATTTCCAAGCACCTGTTATAAGAGATAAAATGGTAATAAGTCGAACGGTCATTCCACCGTTTGTATAGCGAGAATTTCCACTTCCTAAAATGATAGCAGGAGCTTTTGCCTTTCCATAGAGTAGTGCTAGTTCCTCAATTCTCTTTGCTGGAATCCCTGTTTCTTCTTGTGCCCACTGTGGAGTATATTGCTCTAATGTCTTAGCGAAAATATCATATCCAATTGCTTCTTGGCGTAAAAATTCTTCATCGATTAAATGTTCCCTTTTTAAAACATGCATGATAGAAAGGGCTAATGCGCCGTCTGTTCCTGGCTTAATCAAAAAGATATCATCACAGTATGGTGCCATGCCATCTGCAAGCACTTCTACTAAAACTACTTTTTTTCCTTTTTTTCTTTCCTTTACTAAAGTTGAGAGTCCTTGTAACCTAGTTGCAGCCATTTGACTTCCCCAGACAAGGTAAAAATCGCTATTAGCAGTTTCTCTAGGGTCAAGTGCTCCTGTCGCTCCGACAACAGATTTATAGCCGTTTCCCTTTGCGGTGGAGCATAAAGTTTTGACAAGCTCTCTTCCACCCATATAATGAAAAAATGCATTTCCACAGTTTCTTTGAATAATACTCATAACTCCAGAAAAATTACAAAAAGCAATTGATTCTGGACCATAATTTTCAATAATTTCTTTCCATTTATTTCCAATTTCTTTTATCGCTTTATTCCATGAGATTGGCTCAAACTCTGCTTCTCCCTTTTTTCCTGTTCTTTTTAAAGGGGTTAGAATTCTATTTTTATCATGGATATCTTGCTCATAATGTCTCATTTTTTGACAAAGAATTCCACTAGAAGCTGGGTCATTTTTATCTTCTTTTATTCTTATAATTTTCTTCCCATCTGTCTCCACTAAAAATCCACAGCTCGTTGGACAGTCATAGGGGCAAATCGTTTTTTTTAACATAATTTCCTCCAAATTAAACTTTCATTTATGGCGATGCCCGTAAATCTTGAAAGGGTGCCTATTAGTTCGTCAAAAAATTATAACATAAAAAGCTTTTTTATGCATTATAATTATCATTTTTGGTATATGTTTTTCTTCTCTTATAAAAAGAGTTTTTTATAAAAATGGGATGACAGATGAAAATATTTATGATATAATAAAAGAAATTTAACAATTTTGTAAAAAATATGATAAAAATAACATAAAAATTTAATAATTTAAAAAATATAAAGGATAAGGGAGGAAAACGAAATGAACCAATTAAAAAAGGGAATGAGGATGTTTTTATTAATGTTAATGGCAGTTTCACTCTGTCTTGGAATATCCATGAAGGCAGAGGCAGCCAAAGTTTCTTCAGTAAAGTTTTCTAAATCAAGCTATACGATGTCACAAGGCTCAAAGAAAACATTAACAGTGTCAATTTCACCATCTAGTGAGAAAAAAAGAAAAGTAAATTTTAAGTCTAGCAATAGTTCTATTGTCAGTGTAAAAAGAAAAGCAAATAATAAAGTGGAGATTACAGCAAAAAAAACAGGAACAGCTACGATTACGGCGACCGTAAGTGGAACAAAGATTAGGAAAACTTGTAAGATTCAGGTAAAAAAAGCGAAGGTAGCTACGAAAAAAGTGGCGATTTCTCAAAGCAGTGCAGTTATATATACAGGATACACAAAGACATTAAAGGCATCTGTAAGTCCATCTAATGCTACATATAAAAAGGTGACATGGTCATCTAGCAATACAAAGATTGCCACAGTAAGTTCAAGTGGTAAGGTTACAGCGAAAAAAGCAGGAAAAGTGACAATTACAGCTCAAGTAAAGGAAGCGAATAAAAAAGCAACTTGTAAGATTACAGTAAAAAATCCTACGATTAGTTTATCCCCTACAAGTAAGACGCTTTATGTGGGAGATGACAGTACATTGAAGGCGAAAGTTACACCGTCTAGTAGAAAAGTAATATGGTCATCTAGCAATACAAAAATTGCTACCATAAGTTCAAGTGGTAAAGTTACAGCGAAAAAAGCGGGAACTGTGACGATAACGGCAAAAATTAAAGATACGAGTATTAAGAAAACTTGTAAGGTGACGGTGAAAAATGTAGAGGCAAAAAAAGTGACATTATCTGAAACAGCGGTAACTATTTATGTTGGACAGGGAAGAACATTGACAGCGAATGTTTCACCTTCTAACGCAACGAAGAAAGATGTCATATGGACATCTAGTGATACAGCAGTTGCAGCAGTTAGCACAGTAGGTAAAATCGTTGGTAAAAAGGAAGGAACAGCTACGATTACAGTTAAAGTTTCAGGAACGAATATTATAGATACTTGTAAGGTAACTGTAAAAAATAGAGCAGCCACACAGGCAGAGATTGCGAATAAATTTTACCATACATGGAAAAGTTCTCAGTATTCTGCCCAGATAGAAAATAGAATTACAAAAACACATATGTTTATTAACAATGAGAGTACGGGAAGCGAGTATAAAATTACAAAATCTCTTGTAAATTTAGACGGATCTATTTGGATTTATGCGACAATCCAAGATCCAACTCAGTATGGCTTATTTAAGATTTCAGCAAATGGAACTACGATGAAGGTATCCTACTCCCATGATAATGGAAAAACATATTCCAATCCAGAGTATAATTTTACGAAAATAAAATAATAGTTTGACAAGATTTTCATATTAAATTTTCTTACAATAGTCTCTTCACTATTTTAAAATCAAGAAAAATCAGAAAATTAATTGAAAGAGTATATATAGTATGGTATAATAATTTTAAAGGAGGAGAGAAATTATGAAGAAGAAAATAGTATCATTATTTTTATGCCTTGGAATATTAGTGGCATGTTTTATGAGTCCTATTATTACAAAGGCAGATGTAATTCAGGCGGCAGTAACGGAAGTTAAGCTTAACCAGTCCGTCATAACAGTAAGGGTTGGAAAAACTGCCACGTTAAAAGCTACCATTTATCCTATCAGCTCTAATTATTTAAATGTCTCATTTAAAGCTAGCAATTCTAATATAAGCCTGAAAAAGATTTCTCATAATTCTATTTCTGTTACGGGAAAGAAGGCTGGAACATCGACAATTACTGCAATCGCAAGAGCAACGGGAAGTATCGTTGATGTAAAAAAAGAATGTAAGGTGATTATTAGCAGTGGAGCTATTATCGCACCAAAGAGTGTTAAAATCTCTTCTGACTCAAAGACTAGCTCTAAGACAACGTATATAGGAGATAGTTGCACATTAAAAGCAACAGTATCTCCTTCTAATGCTACTAATAAAAATATTACTTGGAAATCTAGCGATACTACGATTGCTGTTGTAGATTCAAAAGGTAAGGTAAGTGGTAAGACTTCTGGTACAGTTACAATTACAGCCACTATTACGGGAACGAATATTAAGGACACCTATAAAGTAATAGTAAAAAGAAAAAGTCTTAAGATAGCTCCTACCTCCCTTACTTTGAATGTAGGGAATAAGAAAAAGATAGAGGTAGTTAAGGTGGCACCAAGCAATGCCAAAATTATTTGGAGGAGTAATAATCCATCTGTCGCAACGGTAGATTCACTTGGCAATGTAAGAGCGAAAAAGAGTGGAAATGCTACGATTACCGCAGCTATATATGGAGCAAATGTACAAAAAAGATGTAAAGTGACCGTGAAGTAGAATTTCACTCTTGTGAGAAAATACTTTTTGATGAATGTAAAAAAGAAGGACAAAATAAAATCCCTATCTTATAGAAAATACCAGTTATGGCTTCTATAAGATGGGGATTTTATTTTATATATTTTAAATTTACAAAAGTACATAAGAGGAGCCGGTAGTATTAGGGGGAAGCTACCGGCATATGAAAAAAATGAAAAAAAGTTTTTATAGTAATCTCTCGATTACTATGGTTAACAGTATAAGAGAAAACTGTGATTTAAGTATGATAGAAATATGAAAAAACTGTGAAATATTCACAAATTATAAGATGAAAATTGTATAATTTGTAGATTTTACAGTTTTTATCTCTTACATAATTTATGGCTGCCCATATGGGCAGCCATGTCAGTTTATCTATTATAATTTATTTTATAAGATGTAATTTTTTATAAACTTTTAATAGTTTTGTTCCAAGAGGCATATCCAAAAGGTCTTCTTTTGTAACAACCTTGAAAATAGGCAATGTAATTGCATAAACCAAAACAGCAATTAAAATAGCTGGAATAATGGATATAATATTGGAGTAAATAATAAAATGATGAATTCCATGGTAAACAACATAAGCTGCCACTCCCATAATGAGGGAACAAATAAGAGGAAGAATAAATGTTGTTTTTATCTCCTGCTTATAAGATAAATGCTTTCCAACTGCAATCCAGTTTAAAATACATACGACAAGAGGAAATGTGACATTTCCTATTACCATACCATAAACTCCCAAGTGAAGAAAATTTAGTAAGACATATACTAAACCGACATGAATGACTAAGGAGATTGCGGAGTGGATAACAGAAAGTTTTAATAAATCCACACCCTGTAATACGGCATTTGTCACAGTGGAGAGTGAGAAAAATACAACGGCAGAACATCCGATTACCATTAAGTTTCTTGTAAGAACAGTATTATCTTTGAAAACTAACTGCATAATAGGGCAAGCTAACGCACCCATACCAACTGCAGAAGGAATTGCGATTAGCATATTGAACTTAATCGTGGAGTAAATTTTTTGTTGTACTTCTTCATTCTTTCCTTGGACTCTTGATGTAACAATACTTGGAATCATAGAGGTTCCAAGAGCAGTGGCTATGGCGACAGGCACATTTGTAAGGAGGCGGTATTTTCCAGAGTAAATACCAAGCCAAGAAGCTCTTTGGCTCTCTCCAAATCCTTGTCTAGCCATTAAAATATTAAATAAGGAATTATCAATAATACCACTTAATTGATAGATTGTCTGGCTTAAAATAATTGGCACAATTGTTAGGATTAATAGCTTAAAAATCTGTCCATAGCTTTCTGTATTTTGATTAGCTTGAAATTGCCTTGAATTGCTCAGGGATGATTTTTTAGTCATATACATAAAAAGAAGGAGAATAAAGGCAGCTACAGCACCAGAAAATGTACCAAATGTACCGCCAGCGGCACCAAAGGCAGCCGCATTTGGAAGTTCTGCGTATTTTTTTATAAAGTAGAAAGAAGCTACTACGCTGACAACGGCATTTACAATCTGTTCAATTACTTGAGAGATGGATGTCGGAATCATAGTATTCTTTCCTTGGAAAAATCCTCTAAATACACCCATGACGGAAAATACCAATATGGTAGGAACAAGCATCATTAATGGAAAAGCACTATTTGGGCTTTTGAAAACGTGAAGTGCGATAAAATCAGCTCCAAACCAAATAGCTAAGGTCATAATTGTTCCGATACTTGCGGCAAAAAGCATAGCGACATGAAAAATTCGCTGAGAATTTTGATATTCTCCAAGAACGTCTTTTGCGGCGATTAATTTAGAAACAGCGAGAGGTAAACTGTAGGAAGAGAGAATTAATCCTAGATTATACATCTCATAAGCTGTATTATAATAGCCGATACCTTCGTTTCCTAAAATATTGGTCATAGGGATTTTGTAAATCAGACCGATGATTCTCACGATAATTGATGCGGCAGCTAAAATAGAACCTTGCACCAAAAAGTCACTTGTATTCTTTTTTTTGTTCATAATATCAACCTTCGTTATTCTATAGTTTTGAAGTTTTAAGTTTACTATGAAAGTTCCAATTCGGCGATTAGTAATCGGACTTTCATTTATAGTTATGTCTGTGAGGACAAAAATCTCAGTTTGCTATTATATTCATCTTAGTAAAGCAATACTACTCTATATAGTATAGCATAGAAATATGCAATAAAACAAGAGAAGAAAGACAGAAAAAGAGAAGAAAAGACATTGATTTTGTGAAAAAATTTCGATAAGATAATATAGAAGAAGTATAAGACTAATCTATATAGAGATTATAGAAATCATAAAAAGAAAGAGATGAGAAATTTGCGACGAAGACTAATATTATGGTTGATTTTTGGAATATTATGTTTAGGAACTTTATCATGCAAACATAATATTTTGACTATGAAGTATAAAGAAAATATAGAAGTGGAAGAAAGTCTCAGTGAACAGATAGAAAAAAGTAAAAAAGATGCCATTCAAGGGAGTGAAATTGTAGAAATTTATATTATAACTCCATCCTATATTAATCCATTTTTTAAGGCAGAGGCAGAGATAATAACAAAAAAACTTAAGGAATATGGGTATCAAGTACGAGTGGTATCTCATACTGATAATACAAAGGAACAAGATGAATTATTTAGGGAAGCGATAGAAGGCGAAGCTGCCGCAATTATTTGTGATAATGCAGACAGCAGGCTTTCAGCGGAAATGATTTCTAAAGCAAAAGAAGAAGGAGTAATCACAATTTTAGTTGACCGAGGAATTGAGGAAGAGGGGATAGCCTTTGCTCAAATTTTATCCGATAATTATCAGGGAGCTGCCTTGGCAGTGAAACAATTTATAGAGGAGATGGAGGGAGAGGGCAAATATATAGAACTTCTCGGACTTGAGTCAGATGAAAATGCTGCGACTAGGAGCGAGGCGTTTCATTTCCATTTAGATAAGATAGAGGAAATGGAAATGATTGCGCAAGAGAGAGCAGATTGGGATTTAACTAAAGCACAGGAAATTATTTCTAATTTATTGGAAAAAAACAAAGATGTCAAGGGAATTATATGTGGAAATGACACGATGGCTTTGGGGGCGTTAGACGCTGTGCAAAAGGCTAATTTAGATCATGAGGTGATTATCACTGGAATGGATGGAAGTGATGATGTGATTGATGAGATAAAAAAGGGGAATATAAAAGCTACAGTACTCCAGCCGGTAGATAAAATTGCCGATACTGCGGTGACAAAGATTCATAATTATTTGACAAAGGAAAAGGAAAATCCAGTAGAAGTAGAAACTATTCCTTGCATATTAGTGACGAAAGAAAATGCAGAGTATATTACGAATTTTGAGTATCATGAATTGGAAAAAGAGTAAGTAATAACAAACAAAGTTAAGCTCAGAACAACAAAAGTAGTGCTTGACTAAAACTATTTTGGCATAGTAAAATAAGAAAACTAAAAAAAATAACTATGAATAAGAAATGTCGATAAGACCAGTTGACCTTGCTATAAGATATGAAATAATTCATATTATATATAACATCCAATACTGATCAGACTGTGAAGTTTTCTTCATGTAAGTCGGGCCTATTTGGCAGCAGATAATCTGCGGGACAGTGTATGTATATTGTTCTGCGGATTTTTTTATTCATGGCTGCCTGTAAATACAGGTATGTCAGTTTAAAAAATGAAATACTCCGCAATTAAGAGGAAGAATTGGGTTTTAAATAAGACAGCCATAAAAGTAAAAAAGAAACGGGGTATGAAAATGAAACAAAATCAAGAAAAAGTAAGCTTAACAGATAGTGAAAAGAAAAAAATAGCGATGCGTGTGTCTAATGTAAGTATTGGTGTCAATATACTATTATCCGTTGGAAAACTATTGGCAGGAGTTATTGCCCACTCTAGTGCGATGATTTCCGATGCGGTACACTCGGCATCCGACGTGTTTAGTACCTTAATTGTCATTATTGGTATTCATATTTCGAGTAAAGAATCTGACGAAGAACATCAATATGGACATGAGAGACTTGAATGTGTTGCCTCTATTATCTTGGCGACGGTACTAGGAATTACAGGACTCGCAATAGGATATCAAGGAATTACTAAGATTATGAGTGGAGTGCAGGGGACAAAACTGATCATTCCTGGAAAGTTGGCACTTATAGCTGCAATTTTCTCTATCTTAGTAAAAGAAGGATTGTATTGGTATACGAGAAATGCGGCAAAGAAGACGAAATCAGGTGCACTTATGGCAGATGCATGGCATCATAGAAGCGATGCCCTATCTTCCATCGGAAGTTTAGTTGGTATTGGAGCTGCAATTTTAGGATTTCCAATTTTTGATCCAATAGCCAGTGTCGCCATTTGCTTTTGTATTTTTAAAGTTGCCTATGATATTTACAAAGATGCTGTATCTAAGATGTTGGATACTGCCTGTGATGCTCAGATAAATGAAAAAATGGAAAAAGTTATTTTAGCTCAGGACGGTGTGAGGGGAATAGATTTATTAAAAACAAGACTATTTGGCTCTAAAATTTATGTCGATGTGGAAATTAGTGCAGACGCGACATTGACGTTAGAGGCCTCCCACGAAATTGCAGAACAGGTACATCATAAAATAGAAGAAGAATTTGAAGATGTAAAACACTGTATGGTGCATGTAAATCCTTATAAAGAGAAAATAGCATAAAAATAAATTGGAGAGAGTAGAAAAATCTATTCTCTCTTTTTTTATCCCCTTAGATATGCGTTTGATACTATTATAAATGAGCTGCCAACTATCGAAAGGTAGTGGATTTTACGCTTCACTTTATAAATGTCCGTCTGATTAATACAATTGTACTAAAAATATAGCACAATTTTAAGAGCAATATTTTATAAAGATAGGAAAAAATGAATGAAAATTTTCTTTTTTATGCAAAAACAATGACATTAGCTTGTGGTTTTAAATGGGTTGTGCTATACTAAGTGGCGTAAATAATACGGAATATGAAGTAGAAAGGTTTGGTAAAAAGATGAATCTTATGTATAAAAGTACGAGAAACAGTGCAGAGAAGGTGACAGCTTCTGAGGCCATTTTAAGAGGATTGGCAAATAATGCTGGCCTTTATGTGCCAGAGGAAATCCCAGCTCTTGAAAAGACAATGAGAGAATTAGCACCTATGAGCTATCAAGAGACAGCTTATGAGGTGATGAAATTATTTTTAACAGATTTTACAGAGGAAGAGTTAAAGTATTGTATTGAACATGCCTATGATAAGAAGTTTGATACGGAAGAAATCGCTCCACTTGTAAAGGCAGATGGAGCATATTATTTGGAATTATTCCACGGTTCTACGATTGCATTTAAAGATATGGCACTTTCTATTTTGCCTTATCTCTTGACAACATCTGCGAAAAAGAATCAAATTAAAAACGAAATTGTTATTTTAACAGCTACATCAGGTGATACAGGAAAAGCAGCATTGGCAGGATTTGCAGATGTGGAGGGAACAAAAATTATTGTATTTTATCCAAAGTCTGGAGTTAGTCCAATTCAGGAAAAACAGATGGTGACACAAAAAGGAGATAATACATATGTAATCGGAATCAAAGGAAATTTTGACGATGCTCAGACTGGTGTAAAGAAAATGTTTTCTGACGCAAAATTGGCAAAAGAGATGGATGAGGCAGGATATCAATTTTCTTCCGCAAACTCAATTAATGTAGGACGTTTAGTTCCTCAAATTGTTTATTATGTATATGCTTATGCAAAATTACTTGAAAATGGCGAAATTTCAGATGGCGAAGAGATTAATATAGTTGTTCCTACAGGAAATTTTGGAAATATTTTGGCTGCATTTTATGCAAAGCAGATGGGTGTTCCTATTTCTAAATTAATTTGTGCATCTAATGAGAATAAAGTATTATTTGACTTTTTTGAAACTGGAAATTACGACAGAAATCGAGAGTTTATCTTAACATCTTCTCCATCTATGGACATTTTAATTTCTAGCAATTTAGAGCGCTTAATTTATCGTATCTGTGGTCATGACTCTGAGAAAAATATGGAGTTTATGAGCCAGCTTTCTAAAAATGGTGTTTATAAGATTACAGACGAGATGAAAAAAGAATTGACAGATTTTTATGGCGGATATGCGAGTGAGGAAGAGACGGCACAGGTTATTAAAGAAATTTATGATAAGACAGGATATATTATCGATACTCATACAGCAGTAGCAGCAAAAGTATATAAAAAATATAGAGAAGAGACAAAAGACGAGAAGAAGACAGTTATTGCGTCTACAGCTAGTCCATATAAGTTTACGAGAAGTGTAATGAGTGCGGTAAACGGTGATGTGGAAGGAAAAGGCGATTTTGAGTTAGTTGATGAGTTAAATAAAATCTCTGGCGTTGCAATTCCAAACGCAATTGAGGAGATTCGAACTGCTCCAATTCTTCATGATACTGTCTGTGAAACGGAGGATATGGAAAAAGAGGTAAGAAAAATTTTAGGTTGCTAGTGAAAGAAATCTAGTTTAAGTATTCAAAAAAAGAGAAAGCGGCTAGCCTTTTAAAAGGTCAACTGCTTTCTTTTTTTGAATTATTTACTTATTATTTATCTGAATTAGCTTTCGCTTCCTTTGTAGCCAAATATTTTTTCAATCCTCTGCTTCTTAGCTTACATGCAGGACAATTTCCGCATCCGTCACCTATAATACCATTATAACAAGTAAGAGTCTTATTTCTAATAATATCTAGCACACCAAGTTCATCAGCAAGTGCCCAAGTCTCTTTTTTGTCAATCCACATAAGAGGTGTAACGATATCGAATTGATAATCCATAGCTAAATTAAGAGATACATTTAAAGATTTAATAAATACATCACGACAATCTGGATATCCACTAAAGTCGCTTTGAGATACTCCAGTGATAATATCAGTAATTCCTCTTTGTTTTGCAAAGATAGCTGCAAATGTTAAAAATAGCATATTTCTTCCATCGACAAAAGAGTTTGGAGTTCCAACCTCAGGAGCCTCTGTATCGACAGGGATATTTGATCTTGTAAGTGAGTTTGGAGCTAATTTTCCAAGAAGAGACATATCTAAAACATGATGTTCGATTCCGTATTCATCACAAATTTGTCTCGCATATTTTAACTCTAGAATATGTTTTTGATTGTAGTCAAAAGAAATTGCGATTACATTTTCATAGTTTTTTTGTGCCCAAAAAAGGCAAGTTGTGCTGTCTTGTCCACCGCTTAATACGACAAGAGCAACTGTATTTTTTTTCATATTCTTTTCTCCTTTCATTTATAGCAGCCTGCGAAAGAAAGCAGACGTATTTGTTTATTGTGCCATCATCATATATAACTTATTTTGCAATGCGATATCTGTCTGAAAACGTCCTCTTAAAGTCGTAGATACTGTTGAGCTATGTGGTTTTTTAATACCGCGAGCACTCATACAGCTATGACAACCTTTAATAATAACTGCTACATCAGGGGACTCCGATGCTTCTTGCATAATATCTGCGATATCACTTCCGATTCTTTCTTGAAGCTGAAGACGCTTAGAAACCATATCGGCGATTCGAGCAATTTTGCTAAGCCCGAGGATACGAGTTGTCGGTATATATGCAACTGCTACTTTCATATCATACATAAGAGCGAGATGGTGCTCGCAGTAGCTAAAAATGTCGATGTCTTTTACTAGGACAATATCACTGCTTTGGCCTTCGAGATTTAAGTCATCTTGGAATGATTTGCAAAACATCTGTGCAATTTCATGATTTGAATAATTCATTCCCTCAAATACCTCGGCGTACATATTTGCCACTCGCTTTGGAGTGTCAATTAATCCTTCTCTGTTTGGGTCATCACCAAGAGCAACCAAAATTCCACGAATATGTTCTTCGATTGCCGCTTTATCAATAGCCATTTTTATTCCTTCTTTCTAAACCCCGCGCTCATCGGGGGACCATATAATTTTGTGAAGCTGAAGTTGTAAGTTTACTTGATTTAATTTATGCTCTATCATAAAGTCTACAATTTCTTTTGGGTCTATTTTTCCAAAAACAGGACTAAAATAAATAGAACAGCAATCTAGTAGTTGATAATTGTCTATAATGCGTTTTGCAGTTTTTAAGTCATTGGAGTCTCCAACAACAAATTTGATGGTATCGTCTTTTTTCAAATAAGAAAAATTAGATAAATTCATAAAAGATTCCATCTTGCTTCCAGGAAGTTTATAGTCCATCGTAAAATGAGGACCATTCGAAAGATGGGAAAACGGTTCTAAATTTACGCTGCCATTTGTCTCAATCTCTACATAGAGTTTTTCATTTTTTGCCAATTTTTCTAGTAAAATTGAAATTTGGGGAACTAAGAGTGGTTCTCCACCAGTTAAAGTGATATTAGTAATGCCTGTGGAACAAATATAATTATAAATTTCATCGGCACTTAAATATTCACATGGCACATCAGGTTCATTTGCCCATGTTGTGTCGCAAAAACTACAATGAAGATTACAACCAGCAAAGCGAATGAAAACAGATAATTGACCACAGCGGGTTCCCTCGCCGTTAATACTAATAAATTTTTCTACAACAGGATATGTCATAATAGCCTACCTTTCTGTGTATGAGGCACAATTTGTCGGTGTCTCGTAAATGGTTGCGCTGGTCACTTCATAACCTAATTTTTTAATTTCATCGTAGAAATATTTGGCAAAATTTTCTGCGGTAGGACGAAATGGAATTTCGATAATATTAAATTCTTCCTCGATAAGAGCTTCCATCGTCTTAGATTTTAGAGTACCTTCTTCTATAATAAAGGCATGGTCAAAAGAATCAGCGAGTGCTTTAACATCTTTTTTGAGAGCACCAAAATCAATAAGCATTCCGCGTGATTGCTTGTCTTTACAAAGATTTTCGCCCTCTATCTCAATACAAATTCTCCATCTATGACCATGAATATTTTTACATTTTCCAGAATAGTCTGCTAAAAAATGAGCAGCGTCAAAAGATGCTTCTGTTTTTAATGTGTACATAATTACAAACCTTTCTGTATGGACTAATATTTTTGTCTATTTTTAGATAGTATTTCATAGCTGAGTATATCACGCAAAGAAAATGATGTCTAGTGAAAAAGCAAAGAAAAATGGAAGAAAGTATTAATAGTCTATATAAAGTTGAATAAGAATGGATAATGAGGAAACTCTAGCCAAGAAAGAAATTTTTTACAAAATTTATAGTAAAGTTTCATAAATTTAAAAAATTTTAAGTTTGGATTATGTAGAATGTTTAAATATTTTAAAAAATGAAATTTTTTTATTTACAAATTGCAAAACATATAGTATTATAGTGCAAGAGCAATCAAGAAAAGAAAGATAAAGAGGGATTGTTTTTCTGTTCTCACAACAGTAATAAATAGAAATAGAAATATTTAATATGTTGAGACTTCATAATTAAGAAGAGAGAAAGGTGATAGAATGATGAATAAAGAAAATCAAAATCTTGGATTATATCATCCGAGTTTTGAACATGATAACTGCGGTATTGGTGCCGTTGTAAATATCAAAGGTAAAAAAACTCATGAGACAGTTGTAAACGCCTTAAAAATAGTAGAAAACTTAGAACATAGAGCTGGCAAAGATGCCGAAGGAAAAACAGGTGATGGTGTAGGAATTCTGTTACAGATTTCTCATAAATTCTTCTCCAAAGCTTGTGAATCCCTCGGCATTTTTTTAGGTGAAGAAAGAGATTACGGAATTGGTATGTTTTTCTTCCCTCAAGATGAGTTAAAGAGAAATCAGGCAAAGAAAATGTTTGAGATTATCGTACAAAAAGAAGGACTTGAGTTTTTAGGTTGGAGAGAAGTGCCAACAAATCCATCTTTGCTTGGACATAAGGCGTTAAGCTGTATGCCTTGTATTATGCAGGGATTTGTAAAAAGACCAGAAGATGTAAAGAGGGGACTCGATTTTGACAGAAAATTATTTCTTGCAAGAAGAGTGTTCGAACAAAGTAATGATAATACTTATGTTGTATCATTATCTAGCAGGACAATCGTATATAAGGGAATGTTTTTAGTCGGACAGCTTCGTGTTTTCTTTGATGATCTTCATAATGTAGATTATGATTCAGCGATTGCATTAGTACATTCTAGATTTAGTACAAATACAACTCCAAGCTGGGAAAAGGCACATCCATATCGCTTCTTAGTTCATAACGGAGAAATCAATACAATACGTGGTAATGCCGATAAGATGCTCGCTCGAGAGGAAAATATGGAGTCTGAGTATTTAAAACATGAGATGCATAAAATTATGCCAGTTGTAAATCCAAATGGATCTGACTCTGCAAGACTTGACAATACATTGGAGTTTTTAGTTATGAGTGGTATGGAACTTCCACTTGCTGTTATGATTACAGTTCCAGAACCATGGCAAAAAAATGATACATTAGATACGAAGAAAAAGGATTTTTATCAGTATTATGAGACAATGATGGAACCTTGGGATGGTCCTGCATCAATTCTCTTTACAGACGGTGATATTATGGGGGCAATCTTGGACAGAAATGGTCTTCGACCATCTAGATATTATATCACATCAGATGACCAGTTGATTTTATCTTCTGAGGTTGGAGTATTAGATATCGATCCTGCAAAGATTGTGAAAAAAGAGAGATTACATCCTGGAAAGATGCTCCTTGTTGATACTATAAAAGGAAAACTTATCGACGATGAAGAGATTAAAAATAAATATGCAAGACAACATCCATACGGAGAGTGGCTTGACAGTAATTTAATTCACTTAAAAGATTTAAAAATTCCAAATCAAAAAGTGGAGGAATATCCAAAAGAGGAGAGAGCGAAATTACTTAAGGCATTTGGATATTCTTATGAAGATTTAAAAACATCAATTCTTCCAATGGCGAGGGATGGAGGAGAGGCAATTGCAGCGATGGGTATCGACTCTCCAATTGCAGTTATGTCCAAAAAGAGACAGCCTTTGTTTAATTATTTTAAGCAATTATTTGCACAGGTTACAAATCCACCAATTGACGCTATCCGAGAGGAAATCGTCACATCAACAAGTGTTTATATTGGAAAAGGCGGCAATCTTTTAGAGGCAGTCCCAGAAAACTGTCATCTGCTAAAAGTAAACAATCCTATCTTGACAAATACAGATATTTTGAAAATTAGAAATATGAAGGTTGAGGGATTAAAGGCAGCAGATGTGCCAATCACTTACTATAAAAATACACCGCTTGAGAGGGCGTTAAATCGTCTGTTCGTCGAGGTTGACCGTGCTCATAGAGATGGCGCAAATATTATTATTTTAACGGACCGAGGCGTAGATGAGAATCATGTTGCCATTCCGTCTTTATTGGCAGTGTCTGCGGTACATCATCATTTAATTAATACAAAGAAGAGTACTTCTGTTGCCCTAATTCTTGAGAGCGGTGAGCCAAGAGAGGTACATCATTTCGCTACTTTGCTTGGATACGGTGCTTGTGCAATTAATCCATATTTGGCACAGCTTAGTATTAAGAAATTAATTGAAGACGATATGCTTCAGAAAGATTATTATGCCGCTGTGGAAGATTATAATAGTGCAGTTTTACATGGTATTGTAAAAATTGCCTCCAAAATGGGTATTTCCACGATTCAGTCTTATCAGGGTTCTCAGATTTTTGAGGCGATTGGTATTAGCAGTGAGGTTATTGAGAAATATTTCACAAATACAGTAAGCCGCGTGGAAGGTATTACATTAAAAGATATTGAAAATGATGTGGATGCTCTTCATACACAGGCATTTGACCCTCTTGGACTTGGAAATGATTTGACACTTGAGAGTGTTGGTTCTCATAAATTTAGAAGTGGAAAAGAACAGCATTTATATAATCCAATGACAATCCATTTATTGCAGCAAGCTACAAAAACTGGAGATTATGGATTATTTAAACAATATACGAACAGTATCGATAAAGAATTAGAACCAGGAACACTTCGAGGATTAATGGAATTTAATTATCCAACAAAAGGCGTTCCAATAGAAGAAGTTGAGAGTGTGGACTCTATTGTGAAGAGATTTAAGACGGGTGCTATGTCTTATGGTTCTATTTCTCAGGAGGCACATGAGACATTAGCTATCGCCATGAATATGTTAGGCGGTAAGTCAAACAGTGGTGAAGGTGGAGAGAGTCTTGAGAGACTTACAATCGGAAAAGATGGTCTAAATCGCTGTTCTGCAATTAAGCAGGTTGCATCTGGACGTTTTGGTGTTACATCAAGATATTTAGTGAGTGCGAAGGAAATTCAAATTAAGATGGCTCAGGGAGCAAAACCAGGTGAGGGCGGACATTTGCCAGGTGGAAAAGTATATCCTTGGATTGCAAAGACGAGACATTCAACACCAGGTGTAAGTTTAATTTCCCCACCACCTCATCATGATATTTATTCGATTGAGGATTTGGCACAGCTTATTTATGACTGTAAAAATGCGAATAAAGATGCCAGAATTTCTGTCAAATTAGTGTCTGAGGCGGGAGTTGGAACTGTCGCAGCAGGTGTTGCAAAAGCAGGTGCACAAGTTATTTTAGTATCAGGATATGACGGAGGAACTGGTGCTGCACCTAGAACTTCTATTCATAATGCAGGTCTTCCTTGGGAGCTTGGTCTTGCAGAGACACATCAGACTTTAATTATGAATGAGCTTCGAAATAAAGTAATATTGGAGACAGACGGAAAATTAATGACAGGACGTGATGTAGCGATTGCAGCGATTCTTGGAGCAGAGGAGTTTGGATTTGCGACAGCTCCACTTGTAACACTTGGATGTGTTATGATGCGTGTGTGCAATATGGATACTTGCCCAGTTGGTGTTGCCACTCAAAATCCAGAGCTTAGAAAGCGATTTAAAGGAAAACCAGAGTACGTTGTGAACTTTATGAGATTTATAGCGGAAGAATTAAGAGAACATATGGCAAAATTGGGTGTGCGTACTGTAGATGAGTTAGTTGGAAAGTCACATCTTTTAAGACCAAATGCGTTAGCAAAAGAATTAAATGTAGATTTGAGTGCTATTTTAAATAATCCATTTGAAAAGACGGGACAAAAGATTGAGTATGCAAAGAAAAATGTATATGATTTTGAGCTTGAGAAGACATTGGATGAAAAAGTTTTATTGAAGAAATTTAAGGGAGCTCTCGAGAGAAAACAGAAAAAAACAATTGAGATTGATGTTACGAATATCGACCGCGCATTTGGAACAATTTTTGGCTCAGAGATTACAAAGCGCTATGATAATACATTAGATGATGATACATTTACAGTAAAATGCTATGGTTCCGGTGGACAGAGTTTTGGTGCGTTTATTCCAAAAGGACTTACACTTGAGTTAGTTGGAGATAGTAATGATTATTTTGGAAAAGGATTATCAGGTGGTAAGTTGATTGTTTACCCAAAACCAGAGAGCAAGTTTAAAGCCGAGGAAAATATTATTATCGGTAATGTTGCATTTTATGGTGCGACAAGTGGAAAAGCGTTTATTAATGGTATCGCAGGAGAGCGTTTCTGTGTTCGTAACTCAGGTGCCGTTGCCGTTGTAGAGGGTGTCGGAGAACATGGATGTGAGTATATGACAGGTGGATGTGCGGTTATTATCGGACCGGTTGGAAAGAACTTTGCGGCTGGTATGAGCGGTGGTATCGCATATGTATTAGATGAAGAAACGGATTTATATACAAAGGTAAATAAACAACTTGTATCTCTTGAGACAGTAACAGCAAAATATGATGTATTAGAGCTTAAAGCCTTGATAGAAGAGCATGTAGCTTGCACAAATTCCCAAAAAGGAAAAGAGATTTTAGAAAATTTTGAGAAGTATCTGCCTAAATTTAAGAAAATTATTCCTCATGATTATAGACATATGATGCATAGTATTGTTCGCATGGAGGAAAGAGGACTTAGCAATGAGCAAGCACAAATTGAGGCGTTCTACGCAAATAAGAGAGGATAGGAGGAGAAGAAGATGGGAAAGCCAACTGGTTTTTTAGATTATGAAAGAAAAAACAATAAGGCAGTTAAGCCAAAAGATAGAATTAAAAATTTTAATGAATTCCATACTCCGCTATCTGCAAAAGAAAGACAGATACAAGGAGCAAGATGTATGGACTGCGGTGTACCTTTTTGCCAATCTGGTATGCTAATTGGAGGTATGGCATCTGGATGTCCACTCAATAACTTAATTCCGGAGTGGAATGACGCAATTTATCATGGAAACTGGACAGAGGCGTATAAGAGATTAAAAAAGACAAATCCTTTTCCAGAATTTACAGGAAGAGTTTGTCCAAACCCTTGTGAGGTGGCATGTACTTGTGGATTAAACGGACCTGCCATTTCCATTAAGGAGAATGAGTACAGCGTAATTGAATATGCTTACTCTCACGGGTTGGTAAAGGCGAATCCGCCAGAAATTAGAACTGGAAAGAAGGTGGCTGTCATCGGCTCTGGACCTTCCGGACTTTCTGCTGCGCAGGCTTTAAATAGAAGAGGACATTTCGTGACCGTGTATGAGCGTTCCGATAGAATTGGAGGACTTTTGATGTATGGTATTCCAAATATGAAATTGGAAAAACATATTATCGATAGACGTGTCAATATTATGAGAGAAGAAGGAATTGAGTTTATCACAAATGTAAATGTTGGAGTTGATATAAAGGCGAGTGAATTATTAAAGACATACGATAGTATCATCTTAGCTTGTGGTGCTTCAAATCCTAGAGACTTAAAAGTAAAGGGGAGAAAGGCAAATGGAATTTATTTTGCCGTCGATTTCTTAAAAGCCACAACAAAGAGTCTATTAGATTCTGGACTAAAAGATGAACAGTATATTAGTGCAAAAGGAAAAAATGTACTAGTAATTGGTGGTGGCGATACTGGAAATGACTGTGTCGGAACTTCTATCCGTCACGGTGCAAAAAGTGTCACTCAGCTTGAGATGATGCCAAAATTGCCAGATGAGAGAGCGGAAAATAATCCATGGCCACAATGGCCAAGAGTCTGCAAGACAGATTATGGTCAAGAAGAATCTATTGCAGTATTTGGAAAAGATCCTCGTGTTTATCAAACTACGGTAAAAGAGTTTATCGCAAATGATAAAGGAGATGTATGTAAGGCAAAACTAGTGAAGCTTGAATCCCAAAAAGACCCAAAGACAGGTCGTATGAGCATGGTAGAAGTTGCAGGCAGTGAGTATGAAATTCCAGTTGATTTAGTATTAATTGCTGCTGGATTTTTGGGAAGTCAGTCTTATGTGACAAATGCCTTTGGGGTAGAGGTTAATGAGCGCACTAATGTAAAGACTGCAGTGGGAGCTTATAAGACAAATGTTCCTAAAGTATTCGTAGCGGGAGATATGCATAGAGGACAGTCTCTCGTTGTGTGGGCAATCCGTGAGGGAAAAGAGGCTGCGAGAGAAGTTGATCTTTCTATGATGGGATATACAAATTTATAGTAAATATTGTAAAAAAATAGTCTGGCGATATAAAATAAAGCCAGACTATTTTTTTTACTCTAGTATTTTTTTAATTTCTCATCTATAATAATAGAAAAGATAGTTTAGAGAATTTTTTGATAGCAGCTTTTGCGTGGCAGATATATTTACAATAGGAGTCTTGAATTTTAAAAGATGAGGAAGGAGAAAGAGTTATGAATCGATTAATTGGGCATTTTAGTACTATTACGCATCATAAAATTTTAGTGGGGAAGACATGTTTTCGTGTCGGCTTATACAAGCAGGGATTATTGCATGACTTATCTAAATATTCTCCCGTAGAGTTTTTAGCTGGTGTGAAATATTATCAGGGATTTCGAAGTCCAATTTATAAAGAAAAATTAGAAAAAGGTTATTCAGAAGGGTGGCTCCATCATAAAGGAAGGAATAAGCACCATTATGAATACTGGATGGATTTTTCATCAGAGCCGGGAAAAGGATTAGTTGGAATGAAAATGCCAAAAAAATATGTTGTAGAGATGTTTATTGACCGCGTCTGTGCTGGGAAAATCTATTTAAAAGATAAATTTACTAATAGCAATCCTATTCAGTATTATGAGCAGGGAAGAGATTTTTGTATCATACATCCGGAGACAGAGAGATTGCTTTTGCATTTACTTCGTATGTACGAAAAAAAGGGAGAGGATTATACGCTAAAATATATTAAAAAAGTAATTTTAAAAGATAAAAATGCCGATTATTAGAATTTTTTCTTGATATTTGCATATAATTAGGTTATAATTCTATTATATAAAAAGAGCCTGGGGTGTTCGATACGCCTGCCATTTTGAACCTACATGAATTTTTTGGGATTTCGATATGAATAAGTCTATGTCAGGCCTTCTTAGAGGATAGTACGCAAAGGAAGACAGAAGCTTAACTGAGAAGACCCCCCTAGCTTAGCTAGGAGTCAAAATCGCAGGAAACGGCATTTTGGGTTTTTTTATATTTAGAAAGTTAGTAAAAGAGCTTAGCAAAAGTCTAAGCTTTTTTCTTTGTCATATTTTTTACTAAAGCATTTTATGAAAGTTTTATGTACTTGATTGACATAGAGAAATAGATTGATTATAATTTTGATTGATATTAATTTAGTGTAAAAGATAGAGAAAAGAATATAGAGGATAGTACAGAAATTTAAATATTATATTTAAAGATTGTATTTTAAAAAAAAATATAATTTTATTATCAATATAATAAAAAAGTGTGCTATACTATAGATAGAAGCATATAGATACCAGATTTAATAAAAAGGAGGAACTTTGGAGGACTCGTATGAAGATAAATTTGAAATTAAATATGAAATCAATAAAATTGAATAAGAAAAAAACATTGCGAATTGGCTCTATTGGATTAGGAGTAGTTATCTTAAGTGCGATTGTATTTTTTGTCTTAAATACTTTTTTTGGAAATAAGCTTTCAAAAGAAAAAGTATATGTAGATTCCGTAAAAACTTTGGTGAGCTTAGGAGATGTAAGTGGTGCTATGAATCGATATGCAGGAGTTGTAGAGCCACAAGATACATGGAATATACAAAAAAATTCCGATAAAAAAGTAAAAGAAATTTTTGTTCAGGAAGGACAAAGTGTAGAAAAAGGTACAAAATTATTTTCTTATGATGTGGAAGATATTCAGATGAATTTAGAGCAGGCAAGACTAGAAGTAGAGAGAATTCAAAATGATATTACTTCCATGCAAAATCAGGTTAATACTTTGCAGCAAGAGAGTGCCAAAGCAAATGCGGATGAGCGTTTGGATTATACTATCCAGATTCAAAGTACACAAGCTAGTATTAAAAAATCTGAATATGAACTTCGCTCTAAATCAGCAGAGGTTACGAAGTTAGAACAATCTATTTCTAATGCAGTGGTGGAAAGCAAGATGAAAGGTGTAGTGCAAAAGATTAATTCTGATGATAATGCAGATGATGCTTCATCTTCCGACAGCAATGTTTTGATGTCTATTTTGGCGACAGGAGAGTATAGAGTAAAAGGAACGATTTCAGAGCAAAATGTTTATACAATTGAGGCGGGAGCAAAAGTTATTGTGCGTTCTCGTACAGATGATAAAGCTATGTGGAAAGGAACTCTTCAGGCAGTAGATACAGGAAAGCCAGTTTCTAAAAGTTCTGACGATATGGGTTCTACGGATAATGCAACGAAATCTTCCAATTATCCATTTTATGTACAGCTATCTTCCTCTGATGGATTAATCTTGGGACAGCATGTTTATATTGAGCCAGATGTCGGACAAGCAGACCAAAGAGACGGATTATGGCTTCCATCTTATTATTTTGCGTCAGAGGGAACACAAAGATATGTGTGGATCGCAAATGAGAAAGGTTTACTTCAAAAGAGAAATGTGACAGTTGGAGAGTATGATGACAGTCAGGATACATATGAAATTGTGTCAGGATTGACAGAGAAAGATTATATTGCCTTTCCATCCTCCGATTTACAAGAAGGGATGGGAACTACAAAGAATATAGACGAGGCAACTGTGGGTGGAAATGACACAGAAAATAGTTTGGAAGATATTTCAGATGAAGAGGGATTAGATAACGAAGATTTAAGTGATGAGGGGGTAATAGAAGGAGACACCAGCAGCATAGATAATGAAGTAATAGATGACGAAATTTTAGATGATACAGGGCTTGATACTAGTTCTAGTGAAAATGTAATAAGTGATACTGGAGGGAATGAGTTGTCAAGTGAAGAGATTCAGACAGAAGAGATAATAGACGGCGAAGATTCTGATATCAATGCACCAGATGACAGTGAATAGTGGAGGTGTATTATGATATTAGAATTAAAGGGAATTTATAAAGATTATATTCAAGATAAAATGGTTGTTCCAGTGCTAAAGAATATTAACCTCAATGTAGAGGAGGGAGAATATGTGGCAATTATGGGACCATCAGGTTCAGGAAAAACGACATTAATGAATATTATAGGATGTCTAGATAAACCGACAAAGGGAGAATTCTTCTTAGATGGAAAGAATGTATTAAAATGTAAAGAAAATGATATGTCTGACTTGAGATTGAAATTTATTGGATTTGTATTTCAAAATTTTAATCTGCTTCCAAGACAGAGTGCCCTAGATAATGTATCTTTGCCGCTTAGCTATGCGGGAGTTTCAAGAGCAAAGAGGAGAGTGATTGCGGCACAGGCATTAGAGAGAGTTGGCCTAGGGGACAGAATGAAGTTTCAGCCTAATCAGCTATCTGGTGGACAAAAACAAAGGGTTGCTATAGCGAGAGCACTTGTGAATAAGCCAAAGATTTTATTGGCAGATGAGCCGACTGGTGCGTTGGATAGTAAATCAGGAGAACAGGTTATGGAATTATTCCAGCGTCTTAACGATGAAGGCGTGACTGTGGTTATGATTACACATGACCCTGAAATTGCGGAACATGCGAGAAGAATTGTATATATTCGTGACGGGGAAATTGTGAAAGAAAAGATAAAAGAGCAAGGTACAAAGAATAATTTCAACAAAAAGTCAGAGGAGGAGGCAATCTAGATGAAAATGTCATTTGGAAAGAGCAAGAAAAAGATTATTATTGCTATAGTACTCATCTTAGTGATTGCCGCTCTCATGGCAGGAGGAGTTGCTTTTTATAAATATCGACAGGCGAATAATACCGTAGAAGTAGTTCCTGTACAAAGTGTAAATATGTATATGGGTGAGTCAAGCAATCAAGAGATTAGTGGATATGTCACATCTACAAAATCTCAGGAAGTTGTCTTGGGCAGTAAACAAATTGTGAAAGAAGTGCTCGTAAAAAAAGGACAAAAGGTAGAGGCTGGAGTTGATTTGGTTCGATTAGACACAGAAGAAAAACAGATTGACCTAGAGCTAAAAGGATTAAGTCTCCAAGAAATTCAGCAAAAAATTTCTAAGTTGAGTAAGGAAATAGAAAAAATTCAGTCAACACCTGTGAAGAATGAGGCGGCAAATGGAACAGCTAGCTTTCAAAGACAAGATAAAACAAGCACTACGAAAAGCACACAGAGTTCTCAAAATCAATATACGGCAGAAGAAAAGCAAAAACTGCTTTCTGAAAAGCAGATAGAATTAAGTAGTTTACAAATTGATTTAAAAGAAGCTAATTTAGAGTATACAAAATTGCAAAAAGAAATACAAAATGCGACAATTAAGAGTACAATCAAGGGAACTGTAAAATCTATACAAGATCCAACTACCTATACATCTGGAAAAGGAAAGACATTTCTAAAGATAGTCAGTTCAGAGGGACTTTATCTCCAAGGAAGTGTAAGTGAGTTAAAGTTAGGTTCTATTGCAGTTGGAGATAAGATTACTGCTAAATCATGGGAAACGGGAGAGGAATTTACTGCAAAAATAACAGAAATCTCCACCTATCCTGTAAGTGGCAATGATATGTCAGACGGTATGGGAAATCCAAATGCTTCTTATTATCCTTTTAAAGCATATATTGAAAATACAGAAATAGTAAATAGCGGAGAATACGTGACAATTACGCTTGGAAATAACGATTCTGTGTCAGCGGAGAATGGTGTATTTTTACCTCCAGCTTATATTCGAAAAGACGGAAATCGCAGTTATGTATATTTAAAAGGTGAAGATGGTTTATTAAAGAAAAAGTATATTAAGACAGGAAAAAGTTCTTACGGAGTATCTGTGGAAATTTTAGATGGCATTACATTAGACGATTATATTGCGTTTCCTTACGGGAAAAATGTAAGAGAGGGCGCTAAGACAAAGGTATCAGAGGAGGGAGGAATGGATTATGTTGGAGAATATTAGGCTAGCCTTTCAGGGTATTTGGTCGCATAAGATGAGATCCTTTCTTACTATGCTGGGTATTATTATTGGTATAGCGTCAATTATCGCAATTGTATCTACGATTAAGGGGACAAATGAGCAGATTAAGAATAATTTAGTAGGTTCTGGAAATAATACCGTTGATGTAAAATTACAAGAAAGTAATATGGATTATGAGATGGAATATAATGGTATTCCGTCGGGAGTTCCTGTCTTGACAGACCAAGATAGAGAGAAAATATTAAATATTAAAAACGTAAAGAATGTATCCTTTTATTTACAAAGAACAACATATGACGCCGTGTTTTACCAAGACACTGTCCTAAGTGGCGGAACTGTACTTGGAATAGATACCCATTATTTTGATACGATGGGATATCAAGTAAAGCGAGGGCGAAGCCTAGTTGAAAAAGATTATGAGGAATATAGAAAAGTTGTAGTAATCGATACAGAAACGGTAGATAGTATTTTTTCTGGCGAAAATCCACTAGGAAAAACATTAGAGATTAAAGGGGAGCCTTTTACAGTAGTTGGGGTTATGGAAAAGAAAATTTCTTCTCAGCCAGTTATTAATAGTATCGAAGATTATAATAATTATATGGGTACGCAGACTGGAACAGTATTTATCCCTAATTCTTTGTGGTCTATTATATATGGCTATGATGAGCCTCAAAATGTTGTTGTAAGAGCGACAGATACAGAGTCCATGAGTCAAGTTGGAAAAGATACAGAATCTTTGCTAAATCAGGGAATTATTGATGCGAAAGAATCCATCAGCTATAATGCAGCAGATATTTTAGAGACAGCGAAAAAATTGCAGGATTTAAGTGCTTCCACGAATAGTCAGTTAATTTGGATTGCCAGTATTTCATTACTAGTAGGTGGTATTGGTGTTATGAATATTATGCTTGTATCTGTAACAGAGCGTACAAGTGAGATTGGTCTTAAGAAGGCGATTGGTGCAAGAAAAAGTAAAATTTTAATTCAGTTTTTGACTGAGGCATCTGTGCTTACGAGCCTTGGAGGTGTTGTCGGAATTATAGCGGGTATTATTATGTCAGAGATAATATCAAAGCTGACATCAACTCCGGTTGCAATTAGTGGGCCAGCAATCTTAGTTGCAATTTTATTTTCCACATTAATAGGAATTGTGTTTGGAAGTTGGCCATCTATAAGAGCGGCAAATTTAAATCCGATTGATGCATTAAGACATGAATAGAATAATAGAATAAGAGCATAAGAATAGGAAAAGAGCTTTCGAAAAATAGGAAAAAATTTTTTGAAAGCTCTTTTATTTGCGTTTTACTATATTTTTTGATATGATAAAGTCATAAACAGTCAAAAACAATCATATCAGGACAAAAAAATTCGATTTTACTATTTAGAAGATAAAAAAACTTCTGAAAATGACTGAAAATGAATAAAAATATGAAAGAAAATGATTGACTTTGAAAGAAAATGATGGTATTATAAAGGAGAAGTGAGGAAGAAATGTTAACGGAAGAGAGACAAAAGTTAATTTTAAAATTATTGGGTGAAAAAAAGACAATTACAGTGACAGAATTGACAGAAATTTTACAGACATCAGAATCTACGATACGAAGAGATCTAAATACGATGCATAAGCAGGGTAGATTGATTAAGGTTCACGGTGGAGCGACAGTAAAAGAATATTCTATGACAGCGACAGAACAAGATATGTCCACTAAAGCATCTATTCATCTAGAAGGAAAGCGAAAAATTGCTCAGTATGCGGCGAAGCTGATTTGTCAGGGAGATTTTGTCTATATTGATGCTGGCTCAACGACAGAGATATTGGTAGATTATATTGACCAGCCAGCTGAATTTGTCACAAATGGAATTAATCACGCAAGAAAATTAGCGGCCAAAGGCTTTCGGGTTCATTTATTAGGTGGAGAATATAAATTATCGACAGAGGCTATTATAGGAATAGAAGCTTTCCATTCTCTATCAAAATATCATTTTTCAAAAGCTTTTATGGGAACGAACGCAATCTCATTGCAGGGTGGATATACGACACCTGATATAGCAGAAGCTTGTGTAAAAAGTGAGGCCATCAAGCGGGCTTATGAAGCGTATGTACTGGCAGATTATTCCAAATTTAATATGGATTCCTGTATTACTTTTGCAAAGCTAGGAGACGCACAGATTTTAACTGATAAAAAACCTGTGCAAAATTATGAACATTATACAATTTTGAAGGAGGTATAAAAATGATTTATACAGTTACTTTTAATCCAGCCTTAGATTATGTAATTAAGGTAGACAAATTTGAGACAGGTATTGTGAATCGAGTTTTTCAGGAGAATATTTTCTTTGGGGGAAAGGGAATTAATGTTTCTGTTATTTTAAGAGAGTTGGGATTTGACAGCGTGGCTCTTGGATTTACAGCAGGATTTACAGGAAAAGCACTTGAAGATGGAATTAAGGCACAGGGAATTAAGACAGATTTTATCCATTTAGATAATGGAATGACAAGAATTAATGTTAAGATGAAATCGGATAATGAGACAGAGATTAACGGAATGGGACCAAATATCTCAAAAGAAGCGATTAATGAACTTTTTACAAAATTAGATAAGTTAGAAAAGGGAGATGTTTTAGCACTCTCTGGAAGTATTCCACAGACATTGCCAGAGGATATCTACGAGCAGATTATGGAGCGTTTACAAGAAAAAGAAGTTTTGATTGCGGTAGATGCGACAAAAGATTTATTATTAAATGTATTAAAATATCATCCATTCCTTATTAAGCCAAATAATCATGAGTTGGGAGAAATGTTCCATGTAGTATTAAAATCCGATGAAGATATTATTTACTATGCAAAGGAATTGCAAAAACAAGGAGCGAGAAATGTATTAATTTCTATGGCAGGCGATGGAGCTATTCTCGTGACAGAGACGAATGAGGTTATTAAGATGGGAGTTCCAAAAGGGGTAATTAAAAACTCTGTGGGAGCTGGAGATTCTATGGTAGCTGGATTTTTAGCCGGATATTTGAAGACAGGAAGTTATCAAGAGGCGTTAAAGCTTGGAACGGCATCTGGAAGTGCGACAGCATTTTCAGAGGGATTAGCTAACAAGACATATATAGATGAGTTATGGAAGACTCTTTCATAAGAGAAGTTATGTTTTTATGGTGAAAAGACCATAGGACTGCCCGTGGGAGCAGCCATAAAATAAGGAATATCTCCCTTGTTTTTGTTGTGGGAGTAGTTAAGAAAGAAGATGATGTGAATAAATTTTGCGTCATCTTCTTTTTGATTGACAGTATAAATTAAGTAATGATACAATAGGGCAATAGTAAACAGATATATTTTGTTCGTTGAGAAGGGAGTACAAATGAGGAGATTAAAAAAGTTTTTTATTATTTTTTTGATGCTTATTTTTTCATGCTCTTTCACAGGCTGCACGACAATGGGGGTGTTTGGGAACACACAACTGCCTCGAATTGAGAGCGAGGAAGAACTCTATGAGTTTGTACAAAATAAATTAAAATTAGGTGAGAAAGAAATAAAGGCATATATTTCTACTAAAATTACCGAGGAAGAATATACAAAGTTGAATGAATGTATAGACGGTTATTATGGAAAAATTAGTGAGTATAGATATAGAGACACCTTTATTAGAGGATATTATAGAGTCATTATGTATGCCGAAATTTCTGATAATTATTATGCCGAAGGTATTGTCTTAGGCACGATAAAAAAGAGTGAGGCGAGCAAGAGAGCAGTAGAATTAGCTGATAAGGCAAAACAAATTTTGGAAGAGATTATAAAAGAGGATATGACAGATTACGAAAAAGAACTGGCGATTCATGATTATATTGTTTCTCACGGAGAATATGGATATCTTGAGGGAAATAATAAAGAGCAGTCTTATCAGGCATACGGAATTTTAGTGAAGAATAAAGGCGTATGTCAAGCTTATGCAGAGGCAACGCAGTTATTATTGACTTTATCTGGAATAAAAAGTAAAATTATAGTGGGAACAGGGAAAGAAAATGGGGAAAATCATGCGTGGAATTTAGTGAAGCTAGACGATGGATGGTATCAATTAGATACAACGTGGGATGACCCGGCTCCCGATAGAGAAGGAAGAATTCTATATACATATTTTAATATCACAGATGAGCAGATGGAAAAAGACCATGAGTGGAATAAAGAGATTTATCCAAGTGCAAAATCAGAAAAGAATAATTATTATAAAAAAGAGGGAATTTCTTTTAAGACACAAGCAGAGGCCGAAAATTATATTAGAGACCTTATTGTTACAGAACACGCCACTGTGATTGATTTTATGGTTGAAGATTATAGTGAGGATAAATATGGAAAAGAATGGGGAAGCTTTATTTGGGAGATAGCAAATATAAAAGCGATTTCTTATGAGATATATGGAAAGGGAGAGAAAGTTTCTTTTCGATTCTATATGGAGTATGGAGAATAGCATTTTAAGATTAAAGAAAGGGAATGACTATGGATAAAGAAGGGTTTATAAAAGAATTGCAAGAATGTCTATATGGGGAAGTAGACAATAGTATTATTATGGATTCTGTCTCTTATTATAGAGGTTATATAGAGGAACAAATGAGAGCAGGAAAATCAGAACAAAGAGTATTAGAGGAACTTGGAGATGCCACTTTTATTGCGAGATCAATCATTGATGCCAACGAGAGAGGAAATGTTAAAAAGATACAGATAGAGGAAGAAGAGGTCAACTACGCAGATCCGTATGAGGAGATGGAAAAGCAAGAGAGAAGAGAAAAGATTGAGAAAAAAGCTTCTAATGTTTTTTCTTGGATTATTGGAATTATAGTTTTGATTGTAGCTATCGCTATTGTCGGAACAATTGCTAAAATTTTACTTCCATTTATCATCGTGATTGCAGTTATTATATTTATAAAAAGATTATTTGATAGTCCATATTAAAATTTCTTGACAAAAAAGGCGAGGATGGTATATGATAGCCATGTAAAAATGAAAAGAAAAATACGTAGAAGAGAAGAGTAAGCTGCGTGGATCTACAGAGAGAGATGCCTTGGCTGGAAGCATCTTGATTGAAACAGACTGAAAACTAACTCTGAGTGGCACCAATCCTGCCCGGTCGACGCCGTTATCGTCTTTTTGAGAGGTCTACTTTGACAAAAAGGGTGGAATCGCCGATTTTATATTGGTCCCTATCAGCTTGTGTTTACTTGCTGATAGGGATTTTTGTTTATACAATTGCGGGAGCTGCCAAGCAACGGAGCAATTCGTAGGAATCGGTTTGGGGAAAAGAAAAATACCTTTTGATTCCAACATCATTTTATTTTATATAGAAAGGAAGATATTATGGAAATCACATTAAAAGATGGTTCAAAAAAACAGTATGATAATGCAATGTCTATTTTGGATATTGCGAAGGATTTGAGTGAAGGTCTTGCGAGAGTTGCCTGTGCTGGTGAGATAGACGGTGAGGTGAAGGATCTTCGAACAGTAGTGGATAAAGACTGCGAGTTAAATATATTGACATTCCAAGATGATAAGGGAAAAGATGCGTTCCGCCACACAGCTTCCCATATTTTAGCTCAGGCTGTAAAACGTCTCTATCCAGAGGCAAAATGTGCAATTGGTCCAGCGATTGAAGAGGGATTTTACTATGATTTTGATATGCCTTCTCTATCTAGAGATGATTTAGACAAAATCGAGAAAGAAATGAAAAAGATTGTAAAGGAAAATCATAAGATTACTTCTTTCACTCTTCCAAGAGAAGAAGCGATTGCACTTATGAGAGAAAAAGATGAGCCTTATAAGGTGGAATTAATTGAGGATTTACCTGAGGATTCTATCATTTCATTTTATACACAAGGAGAGTTCACAGACCTTTGTGCAGGACCACATCTTATGTCCACAAAGCCAGTAAAAGCGTTTAAGCTTATCTCTTCTTCTGGCGCTTACTGGAGAGGTAGTGAGAAAAATAAAATGCTCACGAGAATTTATGGAACAGCTTATACAAAGAAGGAAGATTTAGCGGCTCGCCTTGAATTTTTAGAAAATATTAAGAAGAGAGACCATAATAAATTAGGTCGAGAGATGAATCTTTTTACAACAGTTGATGTTATCGGTCAGGGACTTCCACTTATTATGCCTAATGGTGTTATTATGATTAAAGAAATGCAGCGTTGGATTGAAGATTTAGAGGATAATGAGTGGGGCTATATTCGTACAAAAACTCCTTTAATGGCAAAGAGCGATTTGTATAAGATTTCAGGACACTGGGGACATTATAAAGAGGGAATGTTCGTTCTTGGAGATGAAAAAGTAGATAAAGAAGTATTTGCACTTCGTCCAATGACATGTCCATTCCAGTATTATGTATACAAGGCAAATCAACACTCTTACCGAGACCTTCCACTTCGCTACGGTGAGACATCTACATTATTCCGAAATGAAGATTCTGGTGAGATGCATGGATTGACTCGTGTTCGTCAGTTTACAATTTCTGAAGGTCATTTAATTGTAAGACCAGACCAGATGGTAGAAGAGTTTAAGGGATGTATCGCCCTTGCAAAGCATTGCCTTAAAACGTTAGGCTTAGAGGAGGATGTAACTTATCATTTATCGAAATGGGATCCAGATAATAAGGAAAAATATATCGGAGAGCCAGAAGTTTGGGAGCAGACAGAGCAGCATATCCGTGACGTGCTAAAAGAGCTTGAAATTCCATTTGTAGAGGATGTAGGAGAAGCAGCTTTCTATGGACCAAAAGTAGATATTAATGCGAAAAATGTATACGGCAAAGAAGATACTATGATTACGATTCAGTGGGATGCCCTCTTAGCAGAACAGTTTGATATGTATTATATTGATGAGAAAGGAAATAAACAGCGTCCATATATTATTCACAGAACATCTATTGGATGCTATGAGAGAACTCTTGCATGGCTGATTGAAAAATATGCGGGATTATTCCCAACATGGCTTTGTCCTGAGCAGGTTCGTGTACTTCCTATTTCTGAGAAATATGGTGACTATGCAGAGAAAGTCAATGCGGAGCTTAAGAAAAATGGAATTCGTTCTTCTGTTGATAATAGAGCGGAAAAAATTGGATATAAGATTCGTGAGAGTCGTCTAGCAAAGGTTCCATATATGTTAGTTGTCGGAGCAAAAGAAGAAGAAGAGCAAGTGGTGTCTGTTCGCAGTCGCTATATGGGAGATGAGGGACAAAAGCCATTAGAACAATTTATCAATGATATTTGCAAAGAAATTCGCACAAAGGAAATCAGAAAAATTGAGCAGAATGCTTGACATATGAAAAAAGCTATGCTATAGTATTAGATGTTTTGGAAGTTCTTATCCAAAAAACTTTGTGAAAAAGTAGAGTATCCGCTCTCACCTTAGCACGATGGATGTGACTTGGGTTTTAGATTTAAGAAATAAGATTGATTGTTTTGTGGAGAATGTAAGCTTAAAAAGTCTTGCAAACTTAGAATCATACTTAGATACTAAAGTGGATGGTCTATTGCTATCCACTTTTTCTATTATGAGAGTAGGAAATGAATGAAGTGAAAATGATTATGGAGGTGTACTACTATTAGCGATTTAATGATTAATGAGCAGATTAGGGACAGAGAAGTAAGATTAATTGGACCAAACGGAGACCAGCTAGGAATTATGTCTTCTAGAGAGGCGTTAAAGAGAGCACGAGAAGAGGAATTAGATTTGGTAAAAGTTGCACCGGGTGCTAAGCCGCCGGTTTGCAAGATTATTGATTACGGTAAATATCGCTATGAGCTTGCAAGAAAAGAGAAAGAAGCTAAGAAAAAGCAAAAAACAATTGATGTTAAAGAAGTAAGATTATCCCCTAATATTGATACAAATGACTTGAA
This sequence comes from Lachnospiraceae bacterium, assembly GCA_051880475.1. GTDB lineage: Bacteria > Bacillota > Clostridia > Lachnospirales > Lachnospiraceae > JAUUSJ01. The sequence goes on from JBJEOA010000060.1 coordinate 83,978, forward strand.
TACAAAGGTAAATCAGGCACGTAAGTTTTTATCAAAGGGAGATAAAGTAAAGGTAACACTTCGATTCCGAGGAAGAGAGTTGGCACATGTCAATGCAAGTAAGGTTATTTTGGATGAGTTTGCAGAGAAACTTTCCGATATTGCTACAGTAGATAAGCCAGCGAAGTTCGAGGGAAGAAGTATGGTAATGTTTTTAACAGAAAAACGTTAAAGTTAATCCCTATTTGGGCATAGTTTATTTTATGCCCTGCGGGCGAACAGTCTAAGCTGTTTGATAAAATATATTTAGATCTTACGAGATACTCCTACTAAAAGTAGTGAGATGAAATTTAAGGAGGAAATTAGTCATGCCAAAAATGAAAACAAAAAGAGCTGCTGCAAAGCGTTTTAAAAAAACAGGTACAGGTCAATTAAAGAGAATGAAAGCTTATAAGAGCCATATCTTAACAAAGAAATCTCCTAAGAGAAAGAGAAACTTAAGAAAAGCTGTTGTTGTAGACGCAACAAATATGAAGAACATGAAGAAAATCTTACCTTATATGTAAGATCAAAAGAGTAAAATTAGGAGGAATATAAAATGGCAAGAGTAAAAGGTGCTTTAGGAGCAAGAAAAAGACATAATAGAACATTAAAGCTTGCAAAAGGTTATAGAGGAGCAAGATCAAAACAGTATAGAGTAGCAAAACAGTCCGTAATGAGAGCTTTAACAAGTTCTTATGCTGGTAGAAAACAAAGAAAACGTCAGTTCAGACAGCTTTGGATTGCACGTATCAACGCTGCAGCTAGAATGAATGGACTTTCTTACAGCAAAATGATGCATGGATTAAAGGTAGCTGGTGTAGATATTAACCGTAAGATGTTATCTGAGATGGCTATCAACGATGCAGCTGGATTTACAGCATTAGCAGAGTTAGCAAAAGCAAATATCTAATTTAATTTAGAAAGAGAACTAGACGGCGAGGCAGTGATTGCCTCACCGTTTTCTAAATTGTATAAAATGTATCTAATGTTTTAAAAAAAATACAAAAAAAGACTTGCATTTTAGAAAAAGTTGTGATAGTATATTAATTGTTCGTGAGGGACATAAGTTAATAAGCAGTTGTGGCGGAATTGGCATACGCGCTAGACTAAGGATCTAGTCTGGGTTAACTGGGTACGGGTTCAAGTCCCGTCAACTGCACTTTGAAAGTCTTATTCGAATCATTATGGTTCGGATAAGGCTATTTTTTTTTGTATTTTTGTCAGATGAGAAATTTACTATGAGAGAAAATCAGTCAAATTTTTATTAAAAGCGATTATTGAGGTTAGATAAAAAGTATGGTAAGATTTATTGTGAAAAGAAAAATGGAGGTTTAAGGCATGAAGCAAAAAAAGGCGGGGAAGGGATTATATGTCTCAAAAAGTAAATTCGCTAAATTTATAGCAGTTATTGTCATTGTTATATTCGCATCACTAATGGGAAATATCGTACAGTTAAGAAAGAATATGGAACTAAAGTCTTTAAGTGAGCGGATGATGAAGCAGTCTTCTTCTGTGCAGGAGGATAAAAATGAATTGGAAAAGCTATTGAAAGAAAAAGAGGAAGAAATAGCGGATTTAAATGATAGTCTAACGGCTGAGGCGGATCTGAGGGCAAATGTTGAGTTAGTAAAAAATTTGCGGGCTAGCAATGAAAAATTGCAAAAAAAAGTAGAGGAGTTACAAGCTAGTCTTGGGAATACTTCTAATCAGGGGCAAAATAGTGCAACAACGGCAGCGACAACGGCAGCGACAACGGCTGCGACTACTGCTGCAACAACGACTGCCACTGCTGTTGCGACAACGACAGTGACAGAGGCTACTACAGCAGATGTAAACAGTTTGATAGCAGATAATAAAACAAAATATTTTCATAGAGCAGATTGCCAGTATGTAGGTATTATTGATGTGAATGATAAAGTGACAGGAACGAAGGAAAAATTAGAGTCAGAGGGTTATAAGGCATGTACATATTGTAATCCTTGATATAAATTTGTTTAGTCTGTTGAGTGTATAGATGATAGGAAATAAAAATTTTCTTGCTTGCTCGATGGAGAGTTTTGTATTGATAGGAGAAAAGATATGGCATATTTTCCAGTATTTATAGAGATGAAAAATAAAACTTGTCTTGTTGTAGGAGGAGGACGTATTGCGACTAGAAAAATAAAAACTATTTTATCGTATGGAGCAAATGTTAAAGTAATCGCTCCTAAAATTTGTGATGAGATAAAGCAATATGCGAAGGAGAATATAAATTTAGATATGCAAGAGCGAGAGTTCGCCTATGAAGATTGTGAAGGTATGTTTTTGGTAATTGGAGCGACGAATGATATAAAACTAAATAAAAATATATATAGATATTGCAATCAGCGTAATATTTTGGTAAATATTATTAATGGGAAAGATTTCTGTACTTTTTTATTTCCGTCTACGATAAGAAGAAAAGATATTTCTATAGGAATTACAACAAGTGGCAAGAGTCCAGCACTCGCAAAAGCAATTCGTAAGCAAATAGAAGAAAATCTTCCTTCCCATTATGGTGAATTAAATGAGATACTTGGATGGGCAAGGGAATATATTATTGGGGAAATTGGAGAAGAAAGAAAGCGGAGAAGGATATTTTCTCATCTTATTGAGCTTGGAACAAAACAAAATAAGTTGTGGACAAGGGAAGAAATTTTAGAGATAATAAGAAGGGAAAAAAATGATTGAATTAGTAGAAAATAAATTAGATGTAGATACTTATTTAAAATTAAGAGATGCTGTTTCTTGGAAGAAATTGGGAAGAGAGCAGGCTCAAAAAGCTTTAGATAATAGTTTATATATTGCGGTAGCTTATGAAGAGGGAAAACCAGTAGGAATGGGTAGAATTGTGGGAGATGGAGCAGTTATATGTTATGTCCAGGACTTGATTGTAATACCTGATATGCAGCAAAGTGGAATCGGTGGAATTTTGATAGAGCGCTTAAAAGAAGTGGTAAAAGATTTTGGATACGATAATACAACGATGATGTTTGCATTAATGTGTGCTAAGGGAAGAGAAAAGTTTTACGAAAAACATAATTTTATCGCTCGTCCGACAACGGATTTAGGACCAGGAATGATTCAATATTTACAAATAAAAAAAGCGTAATGAGAATCTTATATTTTAGTTTGCGAGTATTAGGGGGATAGCATTTCATGAAAATTATGTTGCTATCCCCCTAAATTTATGTGATACTAGTTTTTTGTTAAGAAAGTCGCTGTCAAAAAAAGATAATGAAACAACAAAAAATATAAAATAGGATATGCAAAAAATCAGAAAGAGTATAAATAATACAGTGCTTGGATAGAAAATAACCTTGCAATTTACATTAAATTTGGTAAAATATATAATAATGAGGCAAATTGGAGGTGTTTTTTGTGCAAAGAACAAGACGTTTACGCAGTAGTGAACAAATGAGAGCATTAGTGAGAGAAAATTATTTACACATTTCAGATTTTGTATATCCTCTTTTTATTATTGAGGGAGAAAATATAAAAAATGCGGTGAATTCTATGCCTGGAATTTATCAGTATTCTTTGGACCGTCTAGGAGAAGAATTAGATAGAGTAGCTAAGGCGGGAGTTAGTGCTGTTTTATTATTTGGAATTCCAGACAAAAAAGATGAGATGGGGTCTGGCGCGTATGATGAGAACGGAATTACGCAAAGAGCAGTAAGATATATTAAAAAGAATTATCCAGATATTATAGTTATTGTTGATGTTTGTCTTTGCGAATATACATCGCATGGGCATTGCGGTGTTGTGCATGATGGAGAGATATTAAATGATGCTACACTGCCATTGCTTGCAAAGATGGCTCTTACTTGTGTTCAGGCAGGAGCAGATATGGTTGCACCATCTGATATGATGGATGGAAGAGTGCAAGCAATTAGAGAGGCATTAGATAAAGAAGGATTTGTAAATACACCGATTATGGCGTACAGTGCTAAATTTTCTTCCGCTTACTATGGACCTTTTAGAGATGCAGCACATTCTGCACCGTGTTTTGGAGACCGTAAGACTTATCAGATGGACGTAGCAAACGGAAAAGAAGCAATAAAAGAAGTTATTTTGGATTTAGAAGAGGGAGCTGATATTGTCATGGTAAAACCAGGGCTTGCTTTTTTAGATGTATTAAAAGAAGTCTCTGGAGTAGTAGATTGTCCAGTTGCCGTATATAATGTGAGTGGTGAGTATTCCATGGTGAAAGCAGCAGCTATGAACGGTTGGATTGATGAGAAGAAGATTGTATTAGAAAATATGATAGCAATGAAGCGAGCTGGGGCTAAAATTATTATCACCTATCACGCATTAGATATCGCTAAATGGATAAAAGAATAAAAAAGGAGCTGTAAGCATCCATGAGTTTTTTTAGCCAATTAAAGAGATTATGGAAAACAGAAGATAAAACTGGAGTGAGTGAAGAGGTTAAGAAAAGAATCTATAATCTTCACACAGAGGCAGAAGTCTTGTTTTATATAGATGACGTTTATCAAGAATCAAATGAGAGGGTAATCACAGTTGTGGGAGAATGGGTAAAAGGAAATTTGGAGAAAAAATCAATTTGTACATTCTTAGATTGTGAGGGACTTCCAATGAGAGAGGGGAAGATTCTTGCCAGTAAGGAGGAAACGATATCTCACAGCAAATTTCTTCGAGATGAATTAAAAAATATTTTAAAAATCAGAGTCTTAGATGGAAGTTTAGAAGATGTGCAAGCAGCTCAGATGCTTATAAAATCTGATTTCAAGGGAGGAGATTGAGATGCCAAGAGTTTTACTCACTCTTTTGATTTTTATTATCATTGTGATTATTATGATAGTGATATCAACGCAGATATACCGAAAATATGAAAATATAAATAAAAAGATATATCCATCCAAGGAACAAATATGGAGAGGAAATGAAAAGCGGGCTTTAATATTATTTCAGCCATCCTATCATAATACAGTGGAAACTATGGTAGATTATGTCGGAAATTATTTATCTTCCAATTTAAAATACACCGTAATTAAGAATTATATTACATGTACAGAAGTATATGAATTAGATAAGATGGATTTATTAGTTTTTGCGACTCCTATTTATATGGAGAAATGCTCTCCTAATTTGGTAGAGTATTTACAAAATAATTCTTTTCAAAAGAAAAAGGTTATCTTGCTAGCAACAGGAATTCATCCAGAGGTTATGAGAGAGTTAGAAGAACTTTCCAAACTCTTATATAGTGATAATGAAATCTATATGATAAAGATAGCTCGAGATGAGATTGACAAGATAGGAAAATTTATCGAGCAAAAGATAAAGTAACGATTAACCAAAGGACGGCTGTCCAAAAAGCAAAGAAAAGAGGGAAAAATATGGACATTAGAGATTTACTGCCAGAAGATGCAGAAGGGAGATTGCGAATTATTCAAGAGACAGTGCCAGGGAAACAGATTACATTAGCTCATGTAGTTTCTAGTCCAAAGCCAATTGTGTATAGAAAGTTAGGGTTGAATCCAAATATTGACTTTGAGAGAGCGGCAATTGGAATTATAACAATGACACCGAGTGAATCTGCAATTATTGCCAGCGATATTGCAATTAAAACTGCGGATGTATATTTAGGTTTTGTTGATAGATTTAGTGGAACATTAATTATCACAGGACGTATTGCCTCTGTGGAGGCATCTTTGCAGGCTATTTTACAGTATTTTAAGGCAGAACTAGGATTTGCTATTTGTAAAATTACAAAGAGGTAGATAATATGCGTAAAATTATGTTTGTTGGTAGAAGTGAGGCGGGAAAGACTACTTTAAAACAAGCGTTAAAAGGAGAAAAAATCTCTTATTATAAAACTCAGTATGTTAATCATTATGATGTTGTGATTGATACACCAGGAGAATATGCGGAAACTAAAAATTTGGCAGGTGCATTAGCCGTTTATAGCTGTGAGGCGGATGTAATTGGTTTATTAATTAGTGCGACGGAACCGTTTTCTTTATATCCTCCAAATGTATGTGCTGTCTCTAATCGAGAAGTAATCGGTGTAGTTACGAAAATCGATGACCCTTATGCGGATGTAGAGCAAGCGACAGAGTGGTTAAAGCTTGCTGGATGTAAGAAAGTATTTCCGGTAAGTTCTTATACAGGAGAAGGTCTCGCCGCTATTATTGAACATTTAAAAGAGGAAGACGATATTTTGCCTTGGGAAGAGGCAAAGGCACAATATGATAAATTGAGTTTTAAAAAAGGAGATAAAGAGGGAACATCGGGAGATGAATTTGGCTTTGTCTTCTAGGAAACAATATAATGAAGATGAGGTTGTATTTACCTAAATAACAGGTAGATACAACCTTTGCGTGTTTTTATGCCAAAATTTGCAAGAGTTAATCTTAAATAAATAAAAAAGAGAGATGGATTATCAAATAAATCTGTAAAATCCTTGCCTTAGCTATGGAGAGTGCCAATATGATGAAAGCTCTTTATGTGACAAAGAAATCATATCTTGGGATAAGGAAATTAGGAAATAATTGTTTTATATGTTGGTATAATGAAAAAAATTAAAAATTTTAAAAAAATTTCAAAAAAAAGGTTGACAATCGGAAATAAGAGTGGTATTATGTAAAAGTCGCTGAGGGAAAAACAAAAAGCGACAAAACAACAAGATACGGAGAGGTGTCCGAGTGGTTTAAGGAGCTGGTCTTGAAAACCAGTGATTCCGAAAGGGACCGTGGGTTCGAATCCCACCTTCTCCGTCTTAAAAAAACATATGGAATTATGTATCAGCTTGGAGAAGTACCCAAGAGGCTGAAGGGGCTCCCCTGGAAAGGGAGTAGGTCGTTGATAGCGGTGCGAGGGTTCAAATCCCTCCTTCTCCGTTTTCACTTGATTAAAAAAGTGAAAAAAGATGTTGACAAAGCAAAAAAGATATGATAAGATATCA
>JBJEOA010000061.1:0-89673 GCA_051880475.1 Lachnospiraceae bacterium
CCGGGAAAGAAAAATTTTCGTTATTTAAATTGTCTACTTGACGGGTAGCACACCATTTATGCGGGCTCTCAGATTTTTTTCATTACTCAAACTCCCCAACAATTAACTTTTTTGTTAATATTCTAAGCGTATTTTCTACTATTTTATACCATTTCTTTTGCATATTCTTTATATTATTTTGTGTTTCAAACCAAACAGGTATCATACAGGTATCACATGGTATCACTTATTTTCCATCATCCATAAGCATCTTTTCGCCGGCCTACACATGTTCCTAATTTTATATTACTTCACTTTTGTACTTTTTATCGCATATTACATAATACTATTATTTACATTAACATCAAATAGGTATCAGTACTCACGCATAAATTGCAATAGGTAATATAATTACTGCAGGACCTGCGATTTCTGTTCTCATTTCCGGCAAATTATACATCTCTAATTCTTCAGTTCTAAATGCTACTAAAAATTCATCTATACTATCTTGATCTAAAATATTTAATGTTGTTTTTCTAAGCAAATTAATTTTTTCATTCTCATCCTTGCATATTTTTATCACTTTTCCCAATATTTTAAATTTACCACCTATAATTTCAGAAATATTATCGTTTTCTAAATACTGTTCTTGTGCTGATAAAACCAATGTTCCATTTTCACTTTCCAAAATAAAATCTATTGTTCCTGTATGTTTTAGTTCATCCAAAAATAATTTCACTTGTCTAACAATTATTTCCTCTTCTTGTTTTTTAATACAGGCAGCTTTCTTTTTTCCTAACTCTGGTTTTTCCGAAAAAATATCACTCATCCTAAAAACATCTACTACCCTCTCAAATATATCTATCATTGGATTTTTTTGTAATTCACCTTCAAATTCGATAAAATCCCCTGTATGTATCTTCTGTACATTTAGTTTTTCTCCAGCTTTACACGAAAGCAAATCATTTTTTATTAATTCTGTTCTAAATTTAGATAATAAAGACACATTAGTATGTACTCTGTCAAGTTTTACTTGTGAACTATCGTTAGTTTCTTTTTCCCTATCAAAAGTTCCGTCCAATTGAATTTTTAACAATTTGTCTAATAATGCTTTTGTCGAAAATCCTCCTCTCATTTTCACATCAGTTGTTGCTGTTACTTGATTAGAGGAACTTATTTCGCTTACCATAGAAAAACCATCTTCAATTATAGCTAACATATCCAACACAGTCTTTTCATTCAAATAAATCGGAATTATTAACTCTTCCTTTAAAACTTTCTTCATAATAATACTTTTCTCCTTCCAAAAATGTATTTTCTCACACAACCCTATTTTCTTTTTTGCATCAAAACTTCCCCTTTGCTATATACAACAACATAAGTACTGGTGGTAAAACACCATTCTTTGTTGCTAAGCAACTAATAAATCCAAAATCTCTCAACAAATCTTCTTCATCTTTAGGAGTATGATTCTGTAGCCCTCTTGTTTCAATTTCTTGTTCAACCAGAGAAATCAATCGTTCTATTTCATACCGTGGCAATTGGTTGATACAGTTTTTCAATCGTTCCTCTGAAATCTCCGTATCAGAAAATAAATTTACAATTTTAATAAAGTTTTCCATTTTTTTAGGAAAAGAATAGTTTCCATTATAACACTTCTTTTTTACACCCAAACCTTTCCATAATTCATTTACATCTACCGACTGTATTCTATCATCTTTCATTTCTTCTACTGTTTTCATTTCTTGTTCTGAATAGCAGTAGAAATACACTTTTTTTAATCTTTTATTTTTTTTGATACAATCTAATATATGATTATCATTATTAGGCGAAAAACCAATAATAGTCAATTCACCTTCAATATTCCTAAAATCATCAAAGTGATATTCTGGTGCTACTTTCAACTCTGGATGCTCAATTGCTAAAGAAAAGAACTCCTGATTATCAATAATTTCCGAAGGATATTTTCCTGTCTCCATCATATACTTAAATTGTAAAATCACTCGATGAAATATATCTGCCTGCTGAATCTTCTTATCTCCACTATACTCAAGCAACGCATTACAATAACAATGCTCAAATCCACGAACAATTGTAGATTTATTTTTTTGTCTGGACATGTAACCCAATACATATTCTTCATTTTCTGATGGTTGTAATTCCTGAAATGAACCATGTAGATGATAAACTTTATGGTTGGTCAATCTCTCTATATTATTGTCATAATTAACCGTAAAAATATTATCAAAACTTTGTAAATACTTTTTTGTTGTTTTTCCCATTACTTTATATAACTCTTGTATCAATCCTTCATTGTATATAGCATCTAAAAACATTCTTTGAAAAGCAACTTTAATTCTAATTTGCGTCTGTTCATCATCCGCAAATTTTTTTGAATGCAAATATGTCACCAAAAACCAATCTTCCATCATAATCTCTTCAGGTTTTTTGAGAGATGTTTTATACCTATCCTTAAAATCATCAATAGCTTTTTTTTCTTCCTTATCAGAGATAAATTCATCAAACTCACCTTCAATAATACAATTTGCTTCATTTACCAGTCCATCAAGAACACTTATTATCTCCGTCCCCGAAATCGTATTTTCGAATAATGTATCATATACACCTGTTCTTGCCCTTGCCTTCATCCTTTGAAGAATAAGTTCACTGGTATATGTTCCACCACTAAATTGTATGTTAAATCCATTTCCAATTAAAACTGTTTTCATCGGTTACTTCTCCTATAAATTTATTTTCTATTTGCTGATAGTCAATAATCCATATCACACGAAACACCATCCGTTGTGTAACATTTTGAAACAAACTGCTAACCTCAAGTAGGTAGTTACATTACCAAAGACTAGACAAGCAATTTTACCATGAGAACTCCAAAAACAAGGTATTCAAATTTTTTCTTCTTTCTATCTTGGTCCCATAAATCTATCGCCATTCAAATGTATCATATGCTCTGGCATCTCGGCTATCCAGACTTCTGTCTCCCATGCTAATTCTTCTGAAAACTTCTTATATGTTTTAAAATCAAGAAATGCTGTTACATATATCTTTCCTGCCTTTACATCTTTTGTCATTTCCTCAATTTCCAATATCCTCTTAGGATCCATCGGACCTACAGACGTTACTGATTCAATAAAATAAATCCAATCTTTTTCCTCACGATACAATACTACATCCGGCATCTTATCATGTAACGTAATTTCAAAACCTAATTCCGTCAATTTTTTTACATTCTTTACCAAGTTCTTTTCAATGGTATCACCCACATACAGGCACTCTGAATTTGGTGCAAATCTAGGTGCAAACTCTTCTATAATTGCTTTCTGCAATTCATTATGCTTTCCCGAAGAAAAATTAAAATCGGCACCATTTATTCTTACTGGCATCATCGTCATTTTCTTCTTAGACGCATAAATGTCCACTAACTTTTCATGGTATGTAAGAAAACGCTCTAAAGATTTCTGCCATGCTGGTGTTTGCAAAGTTTTTAACATCTGCAACGTTTCATCTGTCAATCTATATCTATAATTTGGACTATTCGTTGCCATTCCATTATCTTCAACAAGTGCTGCAGTACGAAACCTATGCAATGCCTGTTTTCTAAATGTCTCTCTACTATTCTCTGCATAAGTTGAACCATACTGAGTATTAACAAACTGAATAATATCATGAATTCGAATCCAATTATTTGTTGCCTCATCCCATGACATATTAGTTTTTATTCCGGCCATTGCTAATATCACATAACAACAAATATCTGTTTGCTGTGCCTTTGGCATACCTATCATTTGTAAAAATTCTCTTGCTTCCTCAATTTTACTCACAATATCCCTCCAATATCAAATTACAATTACATTCCGAATAATCCTTGCTCTTTATTAGCTTTCTTCCCATCTCTTGAACACACTCCAAATCAGGAACCGGCATGGAATTGATTTCTGTTGAATTAACCTGTGTAGAACCATTTAAAATACGATAATATTTATCATATAATGTAGAATTAAACAATACATATAAACCATACACCAAACATTCCGACATTTCTGTCAACAATCCATCAACAAAATTTATCTTATTTTGTGTACTTATTTTTTTATATTGGGGATAATCCTTTGCCAAGTAGACACCGCACTGGAGACGCCTTGACTCCTCTTTTGCTGTAAAACGTTTCACAAACAAGTAATTCTTATTATCCTGCATCAGACCTTTCTGTTTTGTAACCACATATTCATGCTCTTTCTTTATTGGAAACTGCACCTTTCCCTGTTTAATATGTTGCGAATAAAACAAAGGTATTGCACCTTCTTCTTCCTCATCTCGAAGTATATCTTTATTACGGAAATCAACCGTTAATCCTGTTTTCATTTTAACTCCGATCTCCGGCAACGTCTTGTCAAATTGATGTAACCTTTTCAAAACGCTAACTTCGTTTTCATCCGTTACCAAATACACATAAAAATCATTACCAGACACAACCAAACTATACGGAGCCGTCAGAGATGTTATATCATCAAAATCACTATTAGACTGAGATGATGTAATTGTTACTGTTTCCGGCATATCTTTCGTCTTCCTTACTTTAACAATAATCGTTTCCTGCAATACATTCTCTTTATCAAAAACTTTACTTCGACTCACAAAAAGATGAATATGTTCAAGTTTTCCCTCTGTCAAAAAATACTTGCGAAAACGTTTAAAGTAAGCACCAGAAGTCCAAGAACGTGGAATTATATATACCATTTCCCCATCATCTTTTAAATTAAATAATCCCATGGCTGCAAAAATAAAATACAAATTTGGTGCACCATAACACACCTCTGGCATAGCTGTAGCTTCCGGTGCCTTTTTCGGTATTTTCATATACGGTGGATTTCCAATAACCAAATCATACTTTTTAGGTTTTGGATTACCACCAATCATATGATTAAAGTCCAAATATTGACTCAAAATATAATTTTCTTTCAGAATAAAAATTGTAATTTTCTTCTTTGAATTTTCCCTGCAATACTTTAAATTACTCTCCAACAACGGTAAAACATTGCTATCATTCTCATAACACGTAAGTTCAATTTCTTGAATATTATCTATATTTTCTAATCTTTCAACAAGTGCACATGACAATATGCCAGACCCCGCACCAGCATCCAACACGCTAACTTTATTTAGATGATTAGGTATATTATACATTTCAGCCATAAATCTCGCAGTTTCCATGCTTGTAAAAAACTGGCCATACTTTTTCCGTTCTTCTCTTGGCATACTTTCAATATATTTATTTGTTTGCTCAATAACTTTCTCCAGCATAATCTCACCTGCCTATAAATTTATTTTTAATTATACTATAAATGGTATCCTTTTTCAACGCCATCCTGAACATTTGTTCACACCACTCATTACTATTGTTACTATACATAATCTCTTTCAATACATTTTCCTCCACCCTTTCCTTAATTCCATTCACTCTCCTAACCCATTCCATTGGATTATTATTCTTCATGTTCTCCGTAAGACCCTCTTTTCTTTTTATCCGTTCCTCTGCCAGTTTCACTTCCCTGCGGCACTCCTCATCCACCTCATGCAGATACTCATTCCAACTTCCCTCCATAGCCATTTTCAGATACCGATACCTCTGATGTTCCATCATATACTCTGCCCGCATTATCCCATACTTTCCAATCGGATAATCCGTTTTCTGCTCCATCTTCAAATCCGGATAATAACATCCGTCCTCTGCCAAATGATACACCAATCCATTTTCCTTAATCACTTTCTCTAACCCTTTACTCATAATCTACCTCCATATCCTAAATACGGATAAAAGAAAAAAATTTATTTTTCCTCTTATCCGTCCACTCTCTATCTTCTCAAATGTTCCGTAAAATTCTGCACCCTTTCACCCACAGACTCCAGAAACCGCTCCAACAGATTGATCCCGCTTATGGTAAACTGTTTCATAAAATCATACGCTTTCTGCAGTTTCTCCCGAAGTGTCTGGTTCTCTGCCTTTAACTGTTCATTTTCCTGTTTCAGCTGCACCACATCTTCGAACAGTTCATACTGCCTGTCCGTAACTGCCACCCTGCTGTATCTGTCATAGGATTGCCTTGCATGCTCCACAAGGCTCTCCATTTCTTTCTGCAGCTCATGGAGTTCCGTTGTGGCACGTTCCAGCTTGGCTTCTACAAGTTCCAGTTTTCTTTTTTCCATTTCCAGTGCCTGCTCTGCTTTCCGTTGCAGTTCCTCTGTTTCCGTCCTCTCTCCATTCCCGGATGTTTTCCCGCTGGAATGCCAGGGTTTGCTCATTTACCTTCATTTCCGTCTGTTGACCGGCTATTCTGTCCCCCTGCTGCGAAATCTGTTGTTCCAGTTCTTCCACTTCCGCTTTCCGCATCTTCTTTTCAAAATCATAAACGGACAGGTGTTTTTCATGGGTTCCTTTCTGTTTCCATTCCATATTACGCTCCTTCATGATCTCTGCCAGACACTGTTTCTCACTCTCCACCCACCGTTTCCACTCTGTATCATGTCGGCCGGTTCCCACAAATCCCTGTGCTTTCAATGCTCCTTTTAAGGAAACTTTCGTTTCCAGCCCCCTTTTATTTCCTGTGGAAAACGGCACGAAATCAATATGCAGATGCGGCGTCTCCTCATCCACATGCAACACCGCATTAAACACCCTGAGATTGGGATTACGCTTTTGGAATTCCTCCATATAATCCCCCAGTGCCAGCATCGCATTCAGACTTTCCATATCTGTGCAGTTGGTGTCATCCTTATTCCCAATCTGAACGATCACTTCATGAAACAGTTTCTCCTGTCTGCTTGTGCGGATTTTATCATAATAATCATCAATCTTTCGGTCTGTCCTGGTCTGTCTGTCATTATAATTCTCCAATGCCTTGTCAAAAAGTGCATGATAAACCTTTCGGATATCCTCTTTTACAAACACCTGGTTATACTGACTTCGTTCTTTATCCACATTTTTTGCGGTAAACGCTCTGTTATTGTGATTAAGGGAACCTTTACCCACCATCATGGAAATGGTTTTCTCCATACAAATCGACCTCCTCTTTTTTATCCGTAAATGCTCTTAACAATACTTCTCTGCTCATTTCTTTTAGACCTCCATATTTTCTTACTTCTGTGCCTTTCTCTAAACATTTTCACTATATCGTCACAGCTAATGCACTTCTCAAAAAACATCACAACTGTTTCTCTTTTACCTGTCGCTTCAACAAAATTCCAGGTTGCTGCAAGTACAATCCTCCATTGCATCATTTCCCCGGCTGTCCATATTCCAGCCAAAGACGAACCCAAAGGCGAAGTCTGAGGCGGAATATTTTTGTTACTTTTGCTAAAAGTAACGCAAAAGCACTTTTGACACCTCCGGCATCAAAAATGCAGACCCGCAGGCGGGTTTTGCGCCCTGCCGGGGGCTTTTTCTGCCTGCGGCAGGCAGTGATGTCATCCCTCTACAGTTTCTGCACTGCTTGTTATACAGTTCCTCCACAGTTCCTCTACTGCTTATGTACAGTTCCTGTACCATTCTTCCACAGTCAAAATCCGCATTTCAACATCAGGTGATACAGTTCCTCCACATGTTTCATACAGTTTTGATAGCACTCCTATACAGTTCCTGTATCACTTCCTATAACAAACCTATAACACTCCTGTCACATTCCTACCCCAAACCTATATCAAACCTATAACAAACCTGATACCTTTTTCTCTGTATATGATATAGTTCTGTAAGAAGATGTGTATCAGGAATGGTATAGGTATGAATCGGATGTGTGATAGGTGTGCTATAGGTCCTAACAGGATGTGTGATAGATGTGTCATACTTCCTAATAGGCTGTGCGACAAGTGTACCATAGACCTGCCAGGATGTGGTATAGGTATATGCCGGGCATGTGTCCGACCGGATACCGTAAACTGCTCTTTGTCATTTGTCATCCGTCACGAAATCATCCAACATGGCAAGATGCCCTCTTTATAAGAAAAGGGCATCTTGCCACCTTCCCTTACAGATACCAGTACCACTGACTGCCAATCTTCCGGGAACCTACATTCATTTCCTGTTTTGCATTTCGAAGGGTCTTTGTCTTTATGCCCTGCTCCTGTGCCGCCTCTTCTATTTCTTTCTGTGCCTTGTGCCCTTCTTTCAGCTGTTCCTCCAGAAATGCCTTGGCAGCTTTTAATTTCTGTCCTTTTCCATCGCTGGACAGCAGTTCCGCCACTGTCATGTCACAGGCACCTTCCCAGCGAAATCCGTTCTCTTTATCCAAACGGAATGCAACGGATGTTCCTTCCGGTGCAAGACTGCTTTTATCGTGTGCCATTACCCGAAGTGTCGGGTCATCCTTTACCCGTCCCACTACCAGTACGCTCCTTGCCGTTGCCTGAAAATCAATGGAACCAAGCCCCCTGTATGTGGATTTGGAACCGCTGGCTTTATTCATATGACCGATAAGAAGAATGGCACATCCGTATTTCTCTGCCATATCCCCCAGCCTTTTCATGACCGGGCGTATCTCGTTTGCTCTGTGCATGTCCACATCCGCTCCCAGATAAGCCTGTATCGGGTCAAGTATCAGCACTTTTGCACCGGTTTCCTTTAATGCCTGTTCAATCTTTTCATCTGTCATGGATAATTCCGCTTCACATTCATCGATCACCAGTACCCTGCTGCAGTCTGCTCCTGCTGCTTCCAGTCTTGGTTTTACCGTATCTGCCAGTCCGTCCTCGGCAGTCTGGTAGATTACATTGACCAGCGTCCGTTCCTTTTCATCACATGGGAGCTTTTCTCCCTTGGATAAAAGTGCTGCAAGCTGTAACACCATCGTGGTCTTTCCCTCTCCCGGATCTCCCTGTACAATTGTCAGTTTCCCATAAGGTATATAGGGATACCACAGCCAGTCCACTTCCTTTGCCTCCACATCATCCATACAGATGAGCTTCAGTTCGGGTTTTGGTCTTCCGGTTCCCTTATATACCGTTTTCTGTTGAATTTCCCTGTAATCTTTTTCTCTGTCCATACGCATATCCTCCTAAAACTTCTGCTTGTGTATCAAAGGAGCCTTTGCTATACTTATGTTGTGAATATTGCTCAGCAAAGGCTTGTCCCTGCTGTCAGTTACATGCAGTCCTGTGGTTCCACACAGGACTGTTTTTTCATTCTTTGGAAATACCACCTTCTTTCACACTGTTCTTATTTTCTTCCCACAGATACCTTGCACCGTCCAGCATCCAGATAACCGCTTTCAGTATGTTCAGATAATCCGTCTGCATTTCGGCAAGCTCCTCCTCTGATAATGTCACCTCACCTTTCATTCCGAACTGCTCTCCCAGACATTTCATCTGTTCCTGCATCTGCCGGAGTTCCTCCACCAGGGGATATATGGTCTCCTTTTTTCCCACCACACAGACCCGGTTGTAAATACAACTCCTTACAAAATAGTCTTTCTTTAACATTCCGCTTGCTTTTATCTTTGCATCAATTTCCCGTCTCTCATAATCCGAAACCCGGAAACTGATGGTCGGATGTTTGTGTACACCGCTCATACTGCCCCATCCTCCTTTTTTTTCCTCTGTATCCGTTACAAATGCCTCATTCAGCATGGTCGCCATCTGTTTCTGTTCTGACGGGAACATGTGTGCATACCGGTAAGTAATGTCTGCACTTTCATGTCCTACCCTGTTGCCTATGGCTACTGCTGTAAATCCCATGTTGATAAGAAGGGAAACATGCGAATGCCTCAGATTATGGATACGTATCCTCTTGACACCGCTTGCGGCTGCTCCCCTGTCCATCTCATGATGAAGATAGGATTTCGAGATTTGAAAAATGCGGTCAGTAGTCTGATAACCGTACAGCATTCCCAGATACTGTTCCAGTTCCCCACACAGAAAATCCGGTATGCTCACGTCTCTTTTGCTCTTTGGCGTCTTCGGATCTGTGATCACATCTTTTCCTTTTATCCGTTGATAAGACTTTGTGATGTGGAGTATCTTGTTTCCGGTGTCTATATCGCCGGGACAAAGTGCCAACAGTTCGCCGCACCTTAATCCGCACCAGTAAAATATCTGAAACGCATAATAGGATACCGGTTTATCTTTTACCGCCTCAATGAATTTCAGGTATTCTTCCCTTGTCCAGAAATTCATTTCATCTGCTTTTCCTTTTCCCAGTGGTCCTGCCTTTACAACCGGATTGTCCTTTAACTCATAAAACCGCACCGCATGGTTGAACAGTGCAGACAATTCCGATTGAATGGTCTTCAGGTAAGTAGGCTTGAACGGCTTTCCGTCCGCTCCTTTCAGAGCAGACATCTTATTCTGCCAGGTAATGATGTCCTTCGCCTTAATGTCTTTCATCTTCTTATCCTTAAAATAGGGAAGTATCTTGCTTTGCACCACCGCTTCTTTTGTGTTCCACGTATTCTCTTTGAGTTTCGGTTTCATATCCATTTCATAGGCCTTCCAAAAATCAGCAAAGGTCATGTCCAGATTGGACTCTTCCCTCATCCGGAAATGCTGTTCCCACTCCAGTGCCTCTTTTCTTGTTTTAAATCCACGTTTTAATTTACGCTTGTTCTTTCCTGTCCAGTCATAATAGTGGAACGAAACATACCATGTTCCACGTTCTTCATCTTTATATGCTGCCATACACATTTCTCCTTTCCGTCTGCAAAGTGGAACAGTACGGTTCCACCCTGCACCTGTCCTGAAACTGTCTATTGTTCCAAAAAACTGTCAGCCTGCTGCTCCATAAAACTTTTCTTCAAAGAACTTTCTGCTGACTCTGCCTGCTACGGTAATAAACCCTTTTGCTTCCAGTTCCTCATTCAGCTCACGTACAATGCGGTATGCTTTGGATTTGGAAATTCCAAGCATGTCTGCCACTTCCTGTGCGGAGACAAAAATACTCTGTTCCATAGCTGTGACCTCCTTTCCTTTGTTTGTATCGCAAATTTACATTCGCATATATGTTAATGTTTTGTGATACCCATTATAGTTCGCCTTTTTGTTAATGTCAATATCTTTTTTTATTTTTATTTCGCAAATTTGTTAATTTTCTTCTTTACTTCATCCATTCCATCCCGTATAATAAAGTCAGGCAGAATATTTTCTTTTTATCTGTCAATCTGATGAAACGAGGTAATCACATATGACCGTTGGTGAAAAAATAAAATATATCCGCACATTTCGCGGCATGACACAGCAGCAGCTTGGTGTTGCCATCGGACTGCCTGCAAAGGGAGCAGATAACCGGGTGGCACAATATGAAACGAACTATCGTGTACCAAAGAAAGATATGCTTATGGATATCGCTAAGGCACTGGATGTCAATTACATCAATTTCATACCGCCCGTATCCGGTTCCGCAGAAGACATCATGCAGACATTTTTCTGGCTGGATGTGGATAATCCGGATGCACTGCAGTTCTTCCCCATGGTTCCAAGCAAAAAGAAATACGGAACGGGTAAACAGATAAAGGCACAGTATGATGACAATGACGATATGCCTGCCGTTTCGCCGGTGGGAATGTGGTTCAATTACAATTCGGTCAACGCATTTATGCACGAATGGATGATACACAAACAGGAACTTGGTAACGGCGAGATCACCCAGGACGAATACCTGGAATGGAAACTGAACTGGCCGGACACCTGCACCGAACAGGGTACCTCCTGCAAACCATGTGAACCCAAATATAAATGGAAAAAAAATGACTCCGAAACGGAATCCTGAAATAATAGAAAATACATGTTTAGAACTTTATTACTCAGTGAATACCTCCATATAGGTATCAAAAAGGTATCACAGAGAAAAGAAAAGCCCCACAAACAGCGTATTTACGCCATTTGTGGGGTTTTGTATACTACTCAAACTCAATCGTTCCTGGTGGTTTACTCGTCAAATCATACATGACACGATTCACACCTTTAACCTCATTAATGATACGGCTTGTCACTTTAAACAGCACTTCATATGGAATCTGGGCTGCCTCGGCAGTCATGAAGTCGCTTGTAAGCACTGCGCGGAGTGCGACTGCGTAGTCATAGGTTCTCTCGTCCCCCATGACGCCAACAGAACGCATGTTTGTAAGGCCAGCGAAGTATTGACCGAGGTCTTTTGCAATGCCTGCCTTCGCTACTTCCTCGCGGTAGATGGCATCTGCCTCCTGAACAATTTTAACTTTCTCAGCTGTGACTTCACCGACGATACGGATTCCAAGTCCTGGACCTGGGAATGGCTGACGGAATACTAAATGCTCTGGGATTCCAAGCTCTAATCCGGCTTTTCTTACTTCGTCCTTAAATAGAAGTCGAAGTGGCTCAATAATCTCTTTGAAATCTACAACAGATGGAAGTCCGCCTACATTATGGTGAGACTTGATTACTGCGGATTTTCCAAGTCCTGACTCGATGACATCTGGATAAATAGTTCCCTGTACGAGATAATCTACTGCACCGATTTTCTTTGCCTCTTCCTCAAATACTCGAATAAACTCCTCACCGATAATTTTTCTCTTTTGCTCTGGTTCTGTCACACCTGCGAGTTTTTTATAATAACGCTCCTGTGCATTGACACGAATGAAGTTTAAATCGTAGTGACCGTTTGGTCCAAATACTGCCTCCACTTCATCTCCCTCGTCTTTACGAAGTAAACCGTGATCTACAAATACACAAGTAAGCTGTTTTCCAACAGCCTTAGATAAGAGTACAGCTGCCACGGAAGAGTCAACACCGCCAGATAACGCACAGAGAACTTTTCCATCTCCAACTTTTTCTCGCACGGATTTGATTGTCTCCTCAACAAAAGAAGCCATCTGCCAATCACCCTTGCACTCACAAACTTTGAATACAAAGTTTGATAACATTTTCATACCTTCTTGAGTATGCATAACTTCTGGGTGGAACTGAGTTGCGTATAATTTCTTCTCTGGATTTGCCATTGCAGCCACTGGACAAACTGGAGTTTTCGCTGTGACAGTAAATCCTTCTGGAGCTTTTGAAATATAATCCGTATGGCTCATCCAGCAGATTGTTGTCTCAGATACATCACTAAATAATAAATCTGACTGCTCTACTTGTACCTCTGTTCTTCCGTACTCGCTAACTGGAGCAGTTTCTACTGTTCCGCCGAGTAAATATGTCATAAGCTGAGAGCCATAGCAAATTCCAAGAATTGGAATACCTAAATCAAATATTTCCTTGCTACAGCGTGGTGATTCTTCTTTATATACACTATTTGGTCCGCCAGTAAAAATGATTCCTTTTGGATTCATTTCTTTAATTTTATCTAAACTTAAAGTATATGGATGAACTTCGGCATATACATTACATTCTCGGACACGACGAGCGATAAGCTGATTATACTGACCGCCAAAGTCCAAAACAATGATCATTTCTTTTTCCACGAATTTTCCTCCTTGTATTTTATAATTATTTTTTTATTCTACAATATATTTTTTGTGAACTACTCGGCAACAAGTTACCAAGCTTCTTGCTTCAACCACTACTGCGTAGGCTACCATATACGGCAACGATACGTCTTACACAGTGTCCACAAGCGTTTGGTTCGGGCTAATTCCATCCCTACCATACGGATATTTACGCAAATTTCAGTATACGCAATCCTTTCTTTTTTATGTTTATCGCAGCGTTTTGGTCCCGACTCATTGTTAGGCCACAATCGCATCGCATAGTACGGATAAACAAATCTTTCATTTTAGGATAAATAGTTCTGCAACAATGACAGATTTGACTTGACAGAAACCACTTATCTACTTTGACAAAATATTTGCCACGGTCTGCAAGTTTGGCAAGATTGTCTACTTCTCTAAGATATGGATAATCCTTTTTGTATTTGGCAGGTGTTATAGTAGCAAATCTGCCAATAGTTTTATAACTCTCGATTTTGTCAGCAAGCATCAGATTATAGACCTTACGGCAACAGCCAAGGATCTTTCTAAACATGGTCGCTTATTCCATTGTAGGATATAATCGGTGCTTGATTGCTTTATTCATAGCTGACAGTTCTTTTGCCTTTCTATATATTTGAGAAGATTTTCCTCAGAAGTAGAGCCAATCGTTTCGCAAAAGTAAGAACCATTCCAAAGCTGTCCTTTCCACAAGGATTTTCTAATCTCTGGAAATTCTCTGAGTAATGTGTTTCCGCTAATCCCTTTTAGATACTTCACAATCTGTGTAACGGAAATCTTTGGTGGTGCTGATACAAAACAGTGCACATGGTCCCTTTCTCCTACCTTGCAATCAACCACAGTAAAGCCTTTTTCATCTGCAATGAATGAAACCAATTCATACAGCCTGTCACAGATTT
Source organism: Lachnospiraceae bacterium (assembly GCA_051880475.1). Lineage (GTDB taxonomy): Bacteria > Bacillota > Clostridia > Lachnospirales > Lachnospiraceae > JAUUSJ01. The sequence continues at coordinate 14,345 of JBJEOA010000061.1, forward strand.
GAGGTGTGAGTACCTTTCTTCGGTATTTGACACACCAAACGATATGATAATTGATGTTATATACGCAAGTTCTTGCGTGAATGTATTTATTCTCCATACGGATTGTATATCATAATATGGTAATAAAGTCAATATTTATAATAATTATTATTAGCACATATAGTAATAAATTTTAAGAAAAAAACGGGCTTTCCTCTCGGAGATAAGTCACCGAGAATTCCCGCCCAAAGCTCTTAAAATCTCCCTTGAACTTCCACTTTCAAAAACTATATTTTTCCAAATCTTTATGAAATTTATAAAAATCAGCTATATTTTATAATCTGTATATGATATAATATTTTTATTATAGAGGAAATTGCAAAAGTGCAAAGCATGGAGCAATCGGACTTTCATTTCCAATGATAACTGCACAAATATAAAAGGAGAATTTTTATGAAAAGATTGAAAAAAATTATTTATGTATTACTTATCGCCTTCATAGCTACTATCCTCATTTATCCAGCACCTGCAAATGCAGCAAAGGCAAAAAAGAAAACTGTTTTTATTGCCGCTGGTCATCAAAAAAGAGGGATTTCTTCCACAGAGCCTCTCGCTCCTGGTTCTAAGCAGAGAAAAGCTAAACTTACTTCTGGCACACAGGGAGTTAAGACAAAGATTCCTGAGTACAAAACAAATCTCGCCATTGCGAAGGCAACACAAAAAGAGCTTGAAAAACGTGGATACAAAGTTATTATGTTAAGAACTACAAATGATTGTGCTTTATCTAATCAGCAAAGAACGCAAAAGGCAAATAAAAGCGGCGCTGATATCCATATATGTATCCACTGTAACTCCTCAACTTCTAGAAAAACAGTCGGACCTTTAGCTATTGTTCCTTCTAGTTCTAAGTATGTTGGAAAAACTATTTACAGCAAATCTCGCAGTCTTGGAAAATCAATTGTATCTGGAGTTTCAAAAGCTACCGGTAAAAAAGCATGCAGCACGATTTATTCTAACTATTATACAACTATCAATTATGCAAAAATCCCAACCTTCATCTTAGAATGTGGTTTTTTGTCTAATCCAACAGAAGATGTTCAGCTCAACTCATCAAGTTATCAAAAGAAACTTGCTACTGGAATTGCTAACGGAGTAGACAGTTATTTTAAGACAAATAAATAAGGTTATTATAAAAGCCCGATTGCAAAAGTGAAAATCATATAGCAATCGGACTTTTATTTATATTTATCTGCGAAGACAAAAACACAAAATAATTTTAGAGAAATTTCTTCATCTCTTCCATATTTCTTTCTTCCGTCTTCACAATCTTATCTGATAAATCATTAATCTTTGCATTTTTTCCTGAATATTCCCGACTATTGTGAATCGCTTTTGTCACTCCCATCGCACTTCCCTGATACATCATCTCTGCTAAATGTTCGGTAGAAGAATCTGCCATCGTCTTCATCATTGTCATTGTCTTAGAGGAGATTTTAGACATCATCGGAATATCCTCCGGCTCTGCTCCGATTGCCTTTAGCATATCATCTGCCTCGTGAAAAATTTCACTGTATTCTTCTCTCTGCGTGCGAAGAGCGGCCCGGAAATCTTCATTTGTCACATACTCTAAAACTTCATCAATTCCCTGACATCCCATCTGTACATTTTTTCTGATATCATTTAACATTTGTATATCGTCTAACATAGCGGCACCTCTTTTCAAAATTTTTCTCATAAAATATCTGCAAGTTTTAAGATTGTTTGAGCCTTTTTAACTCAGTTTTTATATATCATCTAACAATATCTAGCATCTCCAAAAGAAATTTTTTTATGCCTCTATGTTCATATCTGTATCATAATGTTGGGGACAAAAGATATTTTTCCGCCAACGGATACCTACGAATTAATCCGTTGCTTAGCAACTCCCGCAGTTTTGCAAACATTCAGAATTCTCTGATTTACTTAATTCTTTGTTTAAATATTTTTTCAGATACTGACCCGTATAGGATATTTCCTCCTCACTTACTTTTTCTGGTGTTCCCTGCGCAATGACAGTTCCACCTCCCTCGCCGCCTTCTGGTCCCATGTCAATAATATAATCTGCCGTCTTAATAACCTCCAGATTATGCTCAATCACAACCACTGTATTGCCACCCTCTCTTAGCTTTTGCAAAATATCAATTAGTTTATGAACATCTGCAAAATGTAATCCTGTCGTAGGCTCATCTAAAATATAAATCGTTTTTCCTGTACTTCTCTTACTAAGCTCAGTCGCAAGTTTCACACGCTGTGCTTCTCCACCCGAGAGTGTCGTTGCCGGCTGACCAAGCTTAATATAAGAAAGTCCCACCTCATTGAGAGTATTAAGTTTTCTGTAAATAGATGGCACATTTTCAAAAAATGTACAAGCTTCCTCCACAGTCATGTCTAATACATCAAAAATATTTTTACCTTTATATTTTACTTCCAATGTCTCACGATTATATCGATGACCATGACAAACCTCACATGGCACATAAATATCTGGGAGAAAATGCATCTCAATCTTTACGATACCATCGCCGGCACATGCCTCACATCTTCCACCTTTTTTATTAAAGGTAAAACGCCCTTTATCATATCCTCTCATCTTCGCATCCTTTGTGAGAGCAAATAATTCACGAATCTGATCAAAGACGCCAGTATAAGTCGCAGGGTTAGAGCGGGGAGTTCTTCCAATTGGAGCCTGATCAATTGCAATAATCTTATCGAGCTGTTCCACACCTAAAATAGCTTCATGCTTTCCCGCCTTACCTTTTGCTCGGTTTAACTCTTTCGCTAATTTCTTGTATAAAATCTCATTGACAAGAGAGCTTTTTCCGGAACCTGAAACTCCTGTTACACAAGTCATTACACCAAGTGGAAACTTCACATTTATATTCTTTAAGTTATTCTCTCTCGCTCCGACAACTTCAATCCATCCTGCTGGCTCTTTTCTCTCCTGCGGAACAGGAATTTTTATTCTTCCGCTTAGGTAAGCTCCTGTGATGGACTCCGAAACCTTCATAATCTCCTCAGCCGTTCCCTGTGCGACAACTTCTCCACCCCATACTCCAGCTCTAGGACCTATGTCCACAATATGGTCCGCCGCCAACATTGTATCTTCGTCATGCTCCACAACAATTAATGTATTTCCCAAATCTCGAAGATTTTTTAACGTGTGAATTAACTTATCGTTATCTCTCTGATGAAGACCAATACTTGGCTCATCTAAAATATAGGCAACACCGACAAGACCTGAGCCAATCTGAGTGGCAAGTCGAATTCTTTGAGCTTCTCCTCCTGAGAGACTACTTGTCGCTCTTGCCAGCGATAAATAATTCAATCCTACGTCATTTAAGAATCCAACTCTCGCTGAAATTTCCTTCAAAATCATATCTCCAATCATTAACTGCCTGTCTGTCAACTGCATTTCCTTTAGAAAGTTCTGCAAATTTCCAATCGACATATTCGTAATCTCGAAAATATTTTTATCTGCCACAGTGACCGCAAGGGATTCTTCCTTCAATCTCTGTCCATGACAGTGGTCGCAAGGCGTAATCGTCATAAAACTCTCGTATTCTTGCTTCATTGTCTCGGAACCTGCTTCTCGGTATCTCCTTTGTACATTTCGAAGTAGCCCCTCAAAAACAACATCATAGATTCCCTCACCTCTTTGTCCTTTGTAGTGAACTTTCACTTCCTGGCCATTCGTTCCATATAAAATAATATCTTTTGCCTTTTCGTCCATCTCACAAAATGGCGTATTAAGATCAAATTTATATTTCTCTGCCAAAGCGTCAAGAATTGCCCTTGTATAACTCTTCTTATCCGTACAAGACTGCCATCCGGTCACTGCGATTGCCCCATCCGCAATACTAATTGTCTGGTCTGGAATCATCAAATCTATATCAAACTCCATCTTATAGCCAAGTCCAAAGCAAGTCGGACAAGCACCAAATGGGTTATTAAAAGAAAAACTTCTAGGCTCAATCTCGTCAATACTAATTCCACAGTCTGGACAAGAAAAGCTCTGGCTAAAATTCAATGTCTCACCGCCAATAACTTCCACTGTCATTAATCCTTCCGCCAAACTTAAAGTCGTCTCGATAGAATCCGTAAGCCTTCTCTCGATTCCCTCTCTCACGACAAGACGGTCAACCACGACTTCAATCACATGTTTTTTATTTTTATCAAGTTTAATTTCTTCCGATAAATCATATAAATTTCCATCTATTCTGACACGCACATATCCGCTTTTTCTAAGCTTTGCTAAAAGCTTTATATGCTCTCCCTTTCTCCCTCGAATAATTGGGGCAAGAAGCATGAACTTCGTTCCCTCTGAGAGTTCCATAAGCTGGTCCACCATCTGGTCTACCGTCTGCTTTTTAATCTCTTTTCCACATTTTGGACAATGCGGAACACCAATTCTCGCGTACAATAGACGAAAATAATCATAAATTTCTGTCACAGTTCCTACCGTAGAGCGAGGATTTCGGTTCGTCGACTTTTGGTCGATAGAGATAGCAGGTGAAAGTCCCTCAATCTTATCAACTTCAGGCTTTTCCATCTGTCCTAAAAACTGTCTCGCATAGGAAGACAGCGACTCCATATAGCGTCTTTGTCCCTCTGCATAAATAGTGTCAAATGCCAGGGAAGACTTACCTGAGCCACTTAATCCAGTCAAAACGACAAATTCATTTCTCGGAATATCAATATCAATCGCTTTTAAATTATGTTCTCTTGCTCCTCTGATTTTAATATATTCTTTCTCTCGCATAATATTCTACTCTTTCCTACTTTTTCACTTCGTCTTTTTCATCTTATCTTTTCGATTTTCTTCTCATTTTAATCTTCTCATTTTAATCTTCTTATTTTTATCTTTTTATCGTTTAAAAAAGCCACTCTAATCTCAAACCCTGAGTTTTATAGTAGCTCTTTTATCTTTGATTTAATTCAAGACTTTCACCACAAGTCTCATGATAAGAATGTAGTTATATTGTATATCTTTCAAAAATAGGATAGCATATTTCGAATGTTTGTTCAAGTGTTTTTCCGAAAATTTGTTCTGATTTTACTCATCATAATCTCGAAGTGCAATCTTTAGCTCTTTTAATTTATCTCGGTAAATAACGGCTTCCTCAAAATTCAAATCTGCTGCCGCCTGATTCATTTTCTTCGTTACCTTATCAATCTGCGCCTTCAACTCTTTTTTGCTCATAGATTCTATATCCTTCTCCTCTTTTTCCTCCGCTACCTCCGAGGAAATCGCAATCAAATCTCGAATCTCTTTCTTAATCGTCGTCGGTGTAATTCCGTGTTCCTTATTGTACGCATCTTGAATCTCTCTTCTTCGATTCGTCTCTCGAATTGCGTTATCCATCGACCTTGTAATCGTATCAGCATACATGATAACATGACCTTCTGAATTTCTCGCAGCACGTCCAATTGTCTGAATCAATGATGTCTCAGAGCGAAGAAAACCTTCCTTATCTGCATCTAAAATGGCAATTAACGTCACCTCCGGAATATCTAATCCCTCTCTTAAGAGGTTAATGCCGACAAGAACATCAAAGACATCCATTCTCAAATCACGCACAATCTCCACACGCTCTAATGTGTCAATATCTGAGTGCAAATATTTCACTCTCACTCCATTTTCCTTTAAGTAATCGGTCAAATCTTCTGCCATTCGCTTCGTCAAAGTCGTAACTAAAACCTTATTTTTCTTTTCCACTTCCTTGTACACTTCAGTGAGCAAGTCATCAATCTGCCCCTCCACTGGACGCACTTCCACTGGCGGGTCAAGGAGTCCTGTCGGACGAATAATCTGCTCTGCACGAAGCATCTCATGCTCTGCCTCATATACATTTGGCGTGGCAGACACAAACATAATCTGGTCAATTCTATCCTCAAACTCACTAAAATTAAGAGGACGATTATCTTTTGCAGACGGAAGTCGAAATCCATAATCAACTAGAGTTTGCTTTCTTGACTGGTCCCCCGCGTACATTCCACGCACCTGTGGCAGAGTAATATGGGACTCGTCCACAATCAACAAGAAATCATCCCCAAAAAAGTCAATAAGCGTACTTGGAGCTTCGCCTTGTTTTTGTCCCGTCAAATGTCTCGAATAATTCTCAATTCCAGAACAAACTCCCGTCTCTCTTAGCATCTCAATATCAAAATTCGTTCGCTCCGAAATTCTCTGTGCCTCAAGCAGTTTATCATTTTCCTTGAAATAAGTTACCTGCTCTTCCAACTCTTCTTTGATTGTCACAAGTGCCCTCTCAAGTTTATCCTTTGCGACAACGTAGTGAGACGCAGGAAAGATTGCCACAAAATTCATATTTCGCTTTATCTGCCCTGTAAGTGGGTCAAACTCGACAATTCGGTCTATCTCATCTCCGAAAAACTCAATTCGAATCGCATCTTCAAAGGTCGATACTGGCAAAATTTCTAATACATCGCCTCGGACTCGAAATGTTCCCCTTCGAAAATCCATCTCACTTCTCACATACTGAATATCAATTAATCGGTCAATAACCTCGTCCATCTCTCTCATCATACCAGGTCTTAGTGAGAGCATCATATTTGCATAATCTTCCTTATTACCGATTCCATAAATACAAGAAACACTGGATACTACGATAACATCTTTTCGCTCAATCAATGCTGCCGTCGCACTATGTCTTAATTTATCAATCTCATCATTAATTGAGGAGTCTTTTTCAATATATGTGTCCGTTGAAGGCACATAAGCTTCTGGCTGATAATAATCATAGTAGGACACAAAATACTCGACTGCATTTTCAGGAAAAAACTCCTTAAACTCGCTATAAAGCTGTGCAGCAAGAGTTTTATTGTGAGCTAAAATTAATGTTGGTTTATTTAACTGTTCAATAACGTTTGCCATGGTAAATGTCTTACCAGAACCAGTGACACCAAGCAGGGTTTGACACTGATTTCCTTCTTTGAAGCCTTTTACAAGTTTTTCTATTGCCTGTGGCTGATCACCAGTAGGGGCATATTCTGATACTAATTTAAAATGATCCATGAAAATTCCTCCCATATGAATACATTTATACTTTATTACGATATTAAGATTATTGTATGTTTTTTTATTTAATAAACTTTCTTTTTCGTTCCACCGCTTGTTTCACCACAGAAAGTTACAAAAAAATTATAACATACTTAAAATAAAAAGTATAGACGTTTATCAGAACATTCGTTCTTTTTTCTCCATCTATACTTTCTTTGTATCTATTATTTATACTAGTTTAGGCTTATTATTTACTGAAATAATTATTGGTACTTTTCAGGGTTTCTATAAGCAATATTATCAGCCCCAAAAATTTGTATTAAAATATTCCATCACTTCAAAAAATTCTTAAGTGATGGAATGACATAACACTTTATTTATTTTGAATCTCTCTTTTTAACAACTCATACACATAAGTAGATCCTTCCAAATAAAGACCAGTCTCTACATCACTTAACTTTTCAAAAGTATCTGACAAATAAAACTGCTCCATAGCCTGTTCTATGTTAATCCCATTATCCTCTATAAGATAACCAACCACTTCCTGTGTGGTGTATTCAATCATCTCCTGCTGCTGATTTGTCATGCATCACACCTACTTTCTTCAAATACTGCAAAGCTTTTTTTGTATGAAACGTATATTGATTTGTGAGTCTTCCAAAGTCAAACTCTTTCTTAAGATATTCTGCGTCTATCGTTCCCCGGCTAAACTGCCGGATTAAAAGACCTACCGTATCGTTCGCCACAGGTCCGATAACCACATCATATTTACAATCAAGATTACATTCCTTACTGCTAATATCTGTAAATTTTCTATCTCGATTATTCTTTATGAATATCGCCCATTCAATTGTGGGTTTATCTTCAAATATACGACAGTTCAGATCTAGTCTCTCTGCCAAATCATCTGGTACTTCATACACAGTTACCGTCGGTATCCCACCATCAATTTTGGCTCTGCGCTGTGCCATTCTCCATGCCTGTTCTTCTAGCAACGTAGTGTAAAATCCACATCCAAAATCTTTATTGGGCATACATTTTGACAAATCCACTTTATCGATCTCCATATTAGAACCATGAAAAAGTCTCACTAAGCTACACCTCCATTTTTCCTGCATATTGCAACCAAATCGTCCAAAACATCATCAAATGAGAGGGTATGCTCCACATCATAGAATTCTTTAATGAACTCAATCCCCTTATAGCGATTCAAATAAATATATGCATCTCTCATATGCATATCATACCTATTTGCAAATTCACTAATACAAACAACAATATAATCTAATAGGTTCCTATCTGCTTTTGTCATATCGCCCTCTCCTTTCCTGTATCTTAGGTCTACTTCCATTCTGACTACTCCCTCCCGCAGGCAATCCTATGGAATTCTAACTAGCAACATTTTACTGTAATCATACATCATGTAAAAACTTTGGAATACAATCTTTCTGCCCGTCAGCGAACTTTACAATTAAGCAGTCCATTGACCACATTAACGATTGTTTTCTGTATTTCTACAAGGAAGCATAGTCAATCTCACTATGTATTTTGTTTGATTCTATATTTTTTATATACTTTTGTCAAGAAAAAAGTGCTAGAATCAACTAGACTTTTCATCCAATTAATACTAGCACTCTCTTTACTCTCAATTATATTTTTTATATTTTTTCATGCCTGATATTATCTACCTAGCATCAAACTATTTTTTATTTTACAATCACTTTAATTGTAATTGTTTTGCTGCCAGACTTATAATTTCCCCTCTCAGCAACTTGCATCGTAATTTTTGCAGTATAAGTTCCTTTCTTTGCTCCCTTCTTTATAGTAACCGTACCTGTAGCTTTGTCTATCGTCAGGCTCGAGCTACCAGAAGACTTTGTATAAGTTATTTTACCCTTACTATTCGCATATCCACCAAGTTGGAAGCTTTGTGCTTTTTTCTTAAGCGTGGAATAATAAAATGTTTTGCTAGATGTCTTCACTTTAATCGTAGGAGAAATCTTCTGTACATTAATCGTCACCACTTTTGTTGCACTCTCATAAGTTGATGTTGATGCTGCAGTAATGGTAATCTTTGCTGTTCCAACTCCTTTGATTGTGACTGTTCCGCTGCTGCTTACTGTCACGATAGATGTATTGCTAGACTTATAGGTCAACTTTCCTTTTGCTTTTGCTCCCAGAGAAAATGCGGAATTTCCATACGTTTTTGTATAAGTTGAACTCACTCCCGTAATCGACTGACTTGCCTTGTTAACTACAACTGTCACCGTCTTAGTCGCACTCTTATAAGTTGACGTTGATGCTGCAGTAATGGTAATCTTTGCTGTTCCAATTCCTTTGATTGTTACTGTTCCACTGCTGCTTACTGTCACGATAGACGTATTACTAGACTTATAGGTCAATTTACCTTTTGCTTTTGCTCCCAGAGAAAATGCGGAATTTCCATACGTTTTTGTATAAGTTGAACTCACTCCCGTAATCGACTGACTTGCCTTGTTAACTACAACTGTCACCGTCTTAGTCGCACTCTTATAAGTTGACGTTGATGCTGCAGTAATGGTAATCTTCGCTGTTCCAATTCCTTTGATTGTGACTGTTCCACTGCTGCTTACTGTCACAATAGACGTATTACTAGACTTATAGGTCAGCTTGCCCTTTGCTTTTGCTCCCAGAGAAAATGCGGAATTTCCGTATGTTTTTGTATAAGTTGAGCTCACTCCTGTAATCGTTTGTCCCTTCTTTTCAAGCGGTGCAATCGTCACTTCTTTCAGTGTTGTTTCGTTTTTCCCTGCTGCATCGCTAAAGAGCTTGCTACACCTTTTACATTTATAGTATTCTTTATTTCCTGCTTCCGTATATGTCGCTGCCTTTGCTGCTACTTTTTCCAACTCATGACTAAGAGCTGACACTTTTTGTGTTTCTGTCTTATTACAGCGTGAACATTTACGCTCCTTCTCGCCTTCCTCTGTACAGGTCGCTTTCTTTGTCTCTTTCCACTCACTCCACTCATGACCAAGGGCTGGTATTGTCATGGCTTTTACGCTTGTTTCGTTCTTTCCTGCTGCGTCGCTATAAATTTTATTACACTCTTTACAGCTGTAGTATTCTTTATTTCCTACTTCTGTGCAAGTAGCTTCCTTTGCTGCTACTTTTTCCAACTCATGACCAAGAGCCGACACTTTTTGTGTTTCTATCTCACTGCAGCGTGAGCACTTGCGCTCCTTCTCGCCTTCCTCTGTGCATGTCGCTTTCTTTATCTCTTTCCACTCACTCCACTCATGACCAAGGGCTAGTATTGTCATGGCTTTTACGCTTGTTTCATTCTTTCCTGCTGCATCGCTATAAATTTTATTGCACTCTTTACAGCTGTAGTATTCTTTATTTCCTGCTTCTGTGCATGTCGCTGCTTTTGCTGCTACTTTTTCCAACTCATGACCAAGGACCTCTACTTTTTGTGTTTCTATCTCACTGCAGCGTGAGCACTTGCGCTCCTTCTCACCTTCCTCTGTACAGGTCGCTTTCTTTGTCTCTTTCCACTCACTCCATTCATGACCAAGGGCCGACACTTTTTGTGTTTCTATCTCACTGCAGCGTGAGCACTTGCGCTCCTTCTCACCTTCCTCTGTACAGGTCGCTTTCTTTGTCTCTTTCCACTCACTCCATTCATGACCAAGGGCCGACACTTTTTGTGTTTCTATCTCACTGCAGCGTGAGCACTTGCGCTCCTTCTCACCTTCCTCTGTACAGGTCGCTTCCTTTGTCTCTTTCCACTCGCTCCACTCATGACCAAGAGCCGATACTTTTTGTGTTTCTGTCTTATTACAACGTGAGCACTTGCGCTCCTTCTCACCTTCCTCTGTGCAGGTCGCTTTCTTTGTCTCTTTCCACTCGCTCCACTCATGACCAAGGACTGGTATTGTCATAGCTTTTATGCTTGTTTCGTTCTTTCCTGCTGCGTCGCTATAAATTTTATTGCATTCTTTGCAAATGTAGTATTCTTTGTTTCCTAGTTCTGTGCAAGTCGCTTCCTTTGCTGCAACTCTTGTCATGTCGTGTTTCAATGCTGGTATTATCATCTCAGAAACAGTTGTTTCATTTTTTCCTTGTGCATCGCTAAAAGATTTGTCGCACTTGCTGCAAGTATAATATTCTTTATTTCCCGCCTCCGTATAGGTTGGAGCCTTTGCATCAGTCTTAATTAAAGTATGACCTGTAGCTACAACATCCTCCGTCTTTGTTGTTCCACATCCAGTACAAGTATATGTCTTAATTCCTTTTTCTGTACAAGTTGGTTCCTTTGTTATCGCACCTTCATTGTAAGTATGGTTATTAGAATTAAGTTCTATCGCTTCATCTTTTGTTTTACCACATTCATTACACGTCCATCTTCTTATCCCTTGTTTTGAACATGTAGATTTTTCAACTACCTGACTTGTATAATATTTATGATATGTATAATATCTTCCTGTATAAATTCCGCCTTCACTATAATTTCCAAGTCCAGTCACCCAAATGATTCCACCAGTTTTCTTATCATTCACATCATATGTCTTTTCGTAATCGATTCCCTCAACAAGTATTTTCGTTCCATCCTTTAAAATCAAAGATGGATCTTGTTCTTCTTGAGTTACACTATTACAGGTATTACCAAGAATCCATGTCAAACTGCCAATTCCCTTACTTGTGATAGTAAAATACTGACGCTCTGAACCTGCCCAGTTATTAATTCCTTTTACCTCAACATATGCCTCTCCTGCATTAATATTATTGCCATAGGTCAATGTATAATCTACATTTTCTTTTAAAATAGTTGAATCAAATATTACCGTCACTTCTGGTTTCTTTTCTGTTCCATCATAGGCATACTCTGTCTGTGATAAAGAAATATTACATGAGGATATCGGCTGCTTATCATATACATTAACGGAATAAGGAAGATTCTGTGTATATCCATATAATGTAGCTGTTAAATTTGTTGCTCCTACACTTACACCAAAAAGTGTATCTTCAGAATACGTAGCAATAGAAGTATCTGCCACGCCAATTGTCGGCATATCAGCCACTGGTCCTTTTCCCCTTGGCCAATTTCCATTAAAACTTGCTATCACGTTAGAAGAAATAGAAACAGGTGTCGTACCATTAACCTGCAAATTATAGGAATCCTGATTCAATGTGACATCCAGACCTGTAATTATGGATTTTGCTGCTTCAACAGGAGTTATTTGTTCACTGTCATTTGCTGTCGTAGTTGCAGTATTAATGGAAGTTCTATAAGCAAATTCTTCTACCCAATAATGTACTCCGTTATAATAAGCATGCCCAACACCAACGCAATTAAATTTGTTAGATAACATATTACGTCTATGTCCCTGACCATAATAATCATCGTTATCTTCTCTCCAACCTTTGTTTACACTTACTGCACTTGTATAACCTGCGGCAATATTTTCTCCTGCAGCATAATAAGAAATATCATACGCAGTAAAACAAGTTAATCCATTTGGTCTCGTATGGTCATATGACATTGCAATCTCTGCCGCACGCTTCATTGCAATTTTCTCCAAATCATAATCATATGCCAACTCGCTTAAATTGCTGCAAATTGTTTTGGTTGTATTGTCGGAATTCCAATACCAAGCATCTGTGCTGCTTGTTCTCATCTCATTGATCATATTGAGAATACTTCTCGCTTCTGTCTGACCATATTGTAATGGCAAATTGACCGTTATCGTATCCTGTGCGGATGCCTGTATTACGTCGCTGCCTTCTGTGATAATCTGTTCTTGTCCTGATTGTCCCTGAATTTCTCCAACTTGTACTAAATTTTCTTCCTCACTTTGATTTTCAATTCCGACTTGAAAATCATCGGCGGACGCTTCTTCTTGTGCCAATAAATCATTATCCATGCTATCCTCAATTTCAGAAGCATTTGCGATAATATTTCCCGTTAGAGATGTTGGCATCATAGAGAACACCATAATTACCACTAATAGTAGTGCTAATATTTTTCTTTTCATTTTTACATTCCTCCTTTAAAAATTTTTCCGACTTCCTACACTAAGAATATATAAGTTTATTTTACCATAGTCTTCCTCTTGAAACAAGCAAAGTTCATACATTTGAACACCTATAATTCTATAAATCAATGAGTATGTAGAAATTAATCAGCTTATATTAAAAGGCCAAATATCACCTATTTTTAAAAATCTGTGACATTTGACCTTTCTATAATTATTAAATTTTTATTTATTTAATTTAACTCTTAATTCTGCATTTGCTTTTTCTACATTCATTCTTGACATTACAAAAGTAATGATAAGTGTAATAATTACAGGTATCCATAAATACATAAGCTTTAACATATTAATACAAGAATCTGGCTGGACTGCTAATTGACCATTATATTTTCCAAACTCTAACATCCATCCAACAATCGCTGTACCAATTCCTCCACCTAATTTTACACCTAATGATGTACAAGAATACATTGTACCGTCCACACGTTTATTTTTTGTAAGATATGTATATTGAGAACATTCTGCAATTACAGCATTCATATCTCCCTGCCATGGTCCCATACCAAAAGCCGCCACTGCAGTAAATGCAAACATCAAAGGAATACTTCCCATATAGGCTGCAACAACTACTAACGCACGTCCAATTGTTCCAAGAGCAAATCCATAGAAGTTTAATTTATACATGCCTTTCCATTTTGCAACAAGGGATGGTGTAATGATAAGCACAACAATTAGAGGAATATTGATTGCCCATGCGAAATAAGAATAAAGATTTTCATTTTGCATTACATACTTCATATAATAAATACCAACACCGAGCATCGCTGAATACAACTGCTGTAAAATATATGTCGCGCAAATCATCATATAGTATTTATTAGAAATCAACAATTTTGCAGCGTCAATTAAAGTATATTTTTCATTTTCTTCAACTTCTGCGTCATCTGTCTCTTTTAATTCTTCATCAGACAATTCTTTTACAGAGAATACAGAAATTGTGTTTACCACAAGACCAATAATCGCATAAATGATCGCAACTATTCTCCACGCATTTGCATCACCACCAAGCTTTGCAACAAATCCTATTGTCATTGACTGAATCAATAAACTTGTAGAAAATGCAAAGATAAAACGGAAAGATCCCATCTCCACTCTCTCTTTATTATTCTTAGTTACAAGTGCAGTCAATGCAGAATAAGCGATATTATTAGCCGTGTAAAAAATAGAATTTAATAAAGTATAAGCAATAAAGAACCAAGCATACTGTGCCGTTTTTCCTAAACTTGTAGGAATTGCAAAAATAGCAGCTAGCGTAATCGCACATCCAATATAACCATAAAGCATCCAAGGTCTTGCTTTTCCTAATCTACTTTTTGTTTTATCAATCATGGAACCAAAAAAGACATCTGTCACACCGTCAAATAATTTTGAAACGGCGATCAACGTTCCTACAATTCCCGCGTTTAATCCTACGATATCTGTAAGATAAATCATTACAAAAAATGTAAGGAAGGCATATACTACATTACCTGCGATATCTCCCGATCCATATCCGACTTTATTATACCATTTTAAATATTTCTTTTCGTTCATTTTTTTCTTTTCTCCTTATTATTCGTTATTCTTTTTATATGTTATCAGCTTAATTTCAAACTCAAATTCTTTGCAATCCAATCTATATTTTTCTAAAAGTTCTGGACCACAGCTATTTGAGCCAATACCACTTTGTGCATAATCCAAACATAAAATAGTATTTCCAGATGGCTGTAATTCAAAATTATGTTTCTTAGCTGTCAGCTCTTCCTGCGTATAAACGGATGCGTTAAAACAAAATGTTTTTTCCGCTAAAGCCTCTAATTTATAGTTTTCACTTTCTACTGTCACATAAGAACAATCATAGTGGCTTCCGTTTTCCTGCGGCTTAATATAGTCCTCATGTAAATCATTTACATTTGCATGGAAAATTCCGTGACTCGCCGCTCTACGTTTATCTTGATAACATTCCATTGGGCCCATTCCGTAATACTGTACCTGACTCATATCTTTATTCAAAAACATACGCAAACCAAATCTCGGAAGCATTGGAAATTCTGGATGTCTCTTCACCTTCATAGAAAGTCCAATCATACCATTTCCATCAATTTTCCATATTGTATCCATATCAAGTATTCTCTGTACGGTATCTGCTGCCATCGACATATGACAATGAATAGTCACTCCCTCTTCGCATAATTCCACAGCTGTATCGTAAGCACGCACAGTAGTTTTGTCATATCTTGCCCTATACCATTCCAGTTTAATATACATATCATTATCGGTAGGAGCTCGCCAGATATTTACTTCCATAGGTCTTTCTAATTGCTCCATACCATCATATTCCAACTTTGTAAATAAACCGGTTCGCTTATCAAGAACATATTTGAACTGACTTCCCCAAACAAATACAAATACGTCGTTTTCTTCTACATAAACTTCCTTGTTGCTTTTTCCAATCTGTTCTATTTTTTGAATAACTTCCTGATTTCTTCCGTCTTCATTTTTCAAAATTACCTCATCAAAACCTAATAGATGACCTTCTGGAACTAAAGCAGCTTCTTTTATAGAATAATAATAAATCTTAAGGTAGGCATTTCCTTTTTTAGGAATATTCATCTTAAATGGAATAGTAGCAGACTTGCCAGGTTCTATAGATGGCGTCTCAATATATCCATTCTCTAAAATATGTCCATCACAATTGACTTCATACTTCATTTGGATATAATCTTTCGCATTTGTGAAATCAAGATAATTGTGAAATCTTATTTTTCCTTCCTTTTGCTCAAAAAGCTCTACTCTGAGTGGACGATAAACATTTTTATATTCTAAAAGACCAGTATGAGGAGTTCTGTCCATATATACAAGACCATCCATGCAGAAATTGCTATCATTCACATCTTCTCCGTGATCACCGCCATAGAAATACATTGCTTTTCCATTTTCAGCCTGCCCTTTATAAATACCATGGTCACACCATTCCCATACAAAACCACCGCACATAATCTCTTCTTTTTGGAAGATTTGGAAATATTCTTCTAAATCTCCAGGGCCATTTCCCATTGAATGGCAATATTCAATCAATATAAATGGTTTATCGGGATTACTCTCTAGGTATTCATCTATTTCATTAAAATGAGGATACATTCTGCTAAACAAATCTAAATTTGAAAAATCATATTTTCTCTTATCACTATGGTATCTCGCACTTTCAAAATGTGTAAGTCTACTGCTATCGAATTCTTTTGTCCACTTTAATGCTTCCTCAAAAGTGCATCCATAAGCACATTCATTTCCCATCGACCAGATAACGATACAAGGTCTATTTTTTTCTCTCTCTACACAGCGCTGTACTCTATCCAGTGTCGGCTCAATAAATACTGGATTATCGGAAATTGCTTCGTTCCAGCGCTTCGCTTTATTCTCAAATTCATTATCGGCATAATAAATTTCTGAAGGACCATGGCTTTCATTGTCAGCTTCATCTACTACAAAAAAACCATACTCATCACATAGCTGATAGAAAAATGGCTGATTTGGATAATGACTAGAACGAATCGCATTAAAATTATGCTGTTTCATCATTTCCATATCTTTTTTCATCTGTTCAATACTGATAACAAATCCCGTTACAGGGTCTGAATCATGTCTGTTTACACCGCGGAAGATAATTGGTTTTCCATTAAACAAAACTACATTATTTTCAATATGTATTTCCCTAATTCCTACTCTATCTGTAATCACCTCGTTTTCTGTCTCAAGAATAAGAGTATATAGATACGGATATTCTGGATTCCAAAGCTGAGGATTTTGGATTACAAACTCAATTGTCTCCTCACCTGTTGAGTTTTCAATTCCAACCACTTCTCCATCTACTTTAACTAAAGTTGCCTTTGTCGGAATTTTACAATCATTTAAATACTTTATATCTACTGTTATACTCGCCTCTTCTTCTGTGCATGAAGTTTTTACAAAGTAATCGAAAATAGCCTTTTGTGGACGGTTCAAAATATATACATCATTAAAAATACCACTCATACGGAATTTATCCTGATCTTCCATATAACTGCCATCACACCATTTCAAAACAAGAACGGCTAGACGATTTTCGCCCTCTAAAATGACATCGGTAATATCAAATTCACTTGTAGAATGGGACACCTGACTATATCCAATATACTGTCCATTGAGCCAAACATAAAAACAGGAATCCACTCCTTCAAAATTTAGAAATGCTTTTGGGGCATCATAACATTTTTTATATTTAAAATCATAAATATATGTCCCACATGGATTATCTTGTGGTACATATGGCGGATCAAATGGAAATGGGTATTTGATATTTGTATACTGATGTGTATCATATCCGTAGTTTTGCCATACTCCTGGCACAGGAACTAATTCGTAACCTTCCTCTACGTAATCTTTTTCATAAAATTTTTCCTGCAAGTCATAAATACTACTGTAATATCGGAATTTCCATTGGTCATTCAATAGCTGAAATCGGTCCGACTGATTTCTGTTTTCCACTAATGTATGCATTACTTTGGATGCCGGAATATAGTAACAACGATTTGGCATCGTATTTTCATGCAATATACTTAGATTTTCATAATTTCTTGGTACTATCATCTTTGTTACACCTCCATGTATTTACTAAACTAAGTGTAAATTTTTCTTCCAAATATAGCTATAAATTGCATTAGACAAAACATGCACAAACTGATACTATTAATATACAAATATACAGATTAAGATATTAGGACAAAAGGTATTTATTATACAGACATGAACGGTTTTTTGACCTTTTTACCCTGACATCCTATTTCATCATATTAATAGAAAGAGGTGACACTCCATGTATACAGATTCCGCATATTGGCATAATAAAGTTTTAGATTTTAAGGACAAAAGTAAACCGTTGTTTGTATGCAGTTGTGGTACATACCATTTGTTTTCACGGCCCAAACTTCCAACTCATCGTCCTCGTGGGCGTTTAGACTGGCAAATTCTTTACATCGCATCTGGAAAGGCTCATTTTTACTTTAACGGTGTGGAGGAAATTGTGACTGCTGGAAATATGGTCATATATCGTCCTAAAGAAGAACAACGCTACTATTATTATGGCATTGACCATACCGAAGTATACTGGGTTCACTTTACTGGCGGAAATGTAAAAAATATCCTCAGAAAATATGGTATACCTGATAATTCACATGTCATCCATACTGGAACTTCTTTAGAATATAAAAGAATTTTTACACAAATGATTCAAGAGTTAAAATTATGTAAAGAAGATTACGAAGAACTTCTCGTATGCTATCTTAAACATCTTTTAATCATGATTCATCGCTTAATTAATGTAGAACCTAAAAGTAAAACTCATGTTCTCATGGAAGAAATGAACATTGCCGTTCGATATTTTCACGAGAACTATAATAAACCGATTTGCATTGAAGAATATGCCATCTCTCGCCATATGAGTGTTAGCTGGTTTATCCGAAACTTTAAAGAGTATACAGAAATAACTCCTGCTCAATATATTATTTCTCTGCGCATATCGAATGCACAGACATTATTAGAATCAACAAATTATAATGTCACTGAAATTTCCGAAATTGTGGGGTATGACAATCCACTTTACTTTAGTCGAATTTTCAAAAAGCAAAGTGGATTGTCCCCTAGTGATTTTCGGAAACAATTACAAGAAAGTGCACTTGAAAACAACTAGCTATTTTGGAACTGTGGAGATGGCTTTTTGCCATTTCCATACGGTTTCCTCTAAACTATTATGTTTCATTTGCTCTAATCTACTTTACATTTTATTCTCACCTCCCTTCAAATTTATTTTTGCTGCTTTTACAATATCTCCCACGCCATTTAATATGACTGTTGGTTGATATGCATATGTTTTTAGAGTTTCCTCCGTAGAAACTCCTGATAAAACCAATACCGTAGAAACACCACTTTCTGTTCCCGCAACAATATCTGTATCCATTCGATCACCTACAATTACAGCCTCTGCAGAGTGACATCCTAGCATCTTCAATCCTGTTCTCATCATTAAAGGGTTCGGTTTTCCACAAAAATATGCTTTTTTCCCTGTTGCAATCTCTATCGGAGCCACAAGTGCACCACATGCAGGAGAAATTCCATCTTCTATCGGACCTGATACATCACTATTTGCACCAATAAGCTTGGCTCCTTTTAATACTAAATTAGTTGCCTTTGTAAGAGTATCCAAAGAATATGCTTTTCCTTCTCCTACAACAACATAATCTGGATTAACATCATTCATAGTAATGCCAGCTTCATATAATGCGTTATATAATCCAGCCTCTCCTATTACATATGCTGAACATCCGGGAGCTTGCTCTTTCAAGAAAGCAGCGGTAGCAAGAGCACTTGTATAGAAATGTTCCTCTGATACGTCTAGTCCCATACGCGCTAATTTTTGATTTAATTCTCGCGGAGTATATCCACTATTATTTGTTAAGAAGAGAAAATCTTTCTTTTCTTCGTGAAGCCATTTGATAAACTCTGCTACCCCTTTAAGCACTTTATTTCCGTGATAAATCACACCATCCATATCACAGATAAATCCTTTCTTTTCGTTAAAATTAATCATTTTTGATTCCTCTCTTTCCTTTTTAAATAACTTGTTTTTCTTTAAAATGATTTTTATATTCTCTTGGTGTCATTCTATATTTATCTTGAAATGCTCTATTAAATGTTCTTTGGCTTTGAAAACCAGCCTCTAAACAAATATCCGTAATTGTTTTATCTGTATATTCAAGTAACGAAACTACATAATTTAATCTTTGATCATTCAAATATTGGTTAAAATTCGTGTGAAATGTTGACGAAAAAATTCGTGACAAAACATATTTACTTATGCCCAAATCTTTTGCCATAATATCTAGAGTGATTTCTTCCTTGAAATTTTTTGCCATATAACTTACAGCTCTATAAATCATATCGTCACTCTCAAAATGTTCTCTTAGAACGAATTCAAAACAGGGCATACTCCTCGCCAAAATAATCTGTGTATAAGCTTGCTCAATAATTGGATTGCGAATTTTTTCTTCGTACAAATTTACAATAGATTGATATATGTCTGGATGTACATTTTCTTTTTTTATAACTGGATTTACGGGGCAGTACTTTTGGAGTGTTTCCATAAAACAGCTAGTTAATGACGTCTGTACAACTAAATAGAAAGCTTCATTTTTTCCCTTTCCAAATACTTGGTAATGATGAATTAAATTTGGAAAAACAATTCCAAAATCTCCTTTTTCCATATGATATAATTCACAACCAACTCCCAGCTCTAAACTTCCCTCAGTCACATAAACTAATTCCAATCCACTATGAAGATGAGGTGGGAAATGCTTAGACTCTTTATGGATAATATGCAATTCCTCATTCTTTTTTTTATATAATGTAATCAAGTATGCCCCTCCCTTGCAAAATTTGACTATTTTTCATTCACATTTGGCAAGTATTTATTCGTTTCATGCGTTATGATAACCTTACAAAAAACAGAAAGGAGAAATACAATATGAACAAAATTATCCAATATTTTAAACATGTTATGGAGTTCTACGCTGGTTTCTATAAAGGTACTTATCATATTTAATTATAGTACTATATAGAAATTCACACGAATATGTAACTCAATAAACCTTTGAAACCGGCCATTTCCTAGGAACTGGTCGTTTTTCATTTCTATAAGTATTATAGTTTTTTCTTTATCATTATTCCATAAAGTACATTAGACAAAACATGCACAAAATTATACTTTTATTTCTATTATTGCCCAAATAACTCCTTTTATTTAACTATCATATTTCTATTTATCCTAAATATCTTTTAGAATCTTGAAGATAAAAAAGAGGTTCAAAAAATTTTAAAAAATAAAACCCAGAAGATTATCTAATCTCCTGGGTTATTCTATAGGGTTATTCTCTAGTTTACTTTAATATCCATATTTATCTAACTTTATTTCCTCTTAATTTTTCCACGGACGCTTTTTTTCTGTCCATCCTTTCGCTTTCCAATACTCAACATCCACTTCATTCCAGCCACTTTTTTGCATCAATCTCATCATATTAAAAAACATTTTAGTCTTTAATGATGGCTTTATTTTTCCATAATTTTTCTTAATTTTTTTTGCGAAATCATTCATTTTTTTCTCAATACGTTTTTTATTTTTATCGCTAACACTATTCCACGATACCGCTGCGATATTTATACCATATTTATATATTTTAGGAATTCCCCAGAAAAATGCACTATCCGCCATATCTTTATTGGTACTCTTCATTCCTGCACCAGCAGCCGTCGAAATACAAACAGCCTGCTTGTGAAACATAGTTTCTTCTGGACGATGTATCATCCACCGATAGCCATAGTGATCTAAGAATGCCTTCATCGCACCTGTGGCATGATATACATACACAGGACTTGCAAAAATAATGACATCTGCTGCATCCATAGCCTCTGTGATAGGTCTTAATTTTTGATAGTGAGGGCATAATGTCTCAGATTTTTTAAAACACTTCGTACACCCAACGCAAAAAGAATCAAAATCTTTCGGAAGAAAAAATTCCGTAGTCTCACCTTCCAATTTTTCCGAAAGCATCTTTGCGATATGATATGTTGAGCCTTTATGGCTTTGTCCATGTATTATTACTATTTTCATCCAATCACCTCTATCCGTTCTTTTCAATCGACTACCCATTATCTAAAATGAATGGTTTTTACACTTTATTTTATAAAATCTCTTATAGACTCCCCTCTCATATCATCCAACATTTTATCAAGTAATCTCTCCTGATATCCCGCTTTTTTTGTCGTCCGAATCATATCTGATATTTCCATCAGACAGAGAAGAGTTATTTTATCACGCTTAAGCAATTCTAATATATTCAGACAATGCGTTCAACGTATCTTAATCTGTACAAAATACATACTTTTCTAATCGCTCAAAAGCCTCCCTCACTCTAGAAAACGGAAGAGCTAAATTCATGCGAATATGACATGGGCCGTGGAACATACGACCGTCCTGCCACGCAACACCTACATCCCACCCTGATTTTTGAAGTTCATCTATTGTCTTTCCATGTTTTTGGCAAAATTTCGTACAATCTAAAAATAGCATATAAGTTCCCTCTGGGCGAGCGACCTCAACACCGTCAAAATGCTCCTCAATATAATTACAGGCAAATTCTACATTTTCTGTGAGTACCTGACAAAGCTCGTCCACCCACTCATAGCCCTCTGGTTTATAAGCACCAATTAATGCATACATAGACAATACATTCATAGAATTATAATGGGATAGAGAGGACTCCTTCTCAATTCTCTCTCGAAGCCATTGATTATAAATAATATGATAAGATCCAACTAATCCCGCTAGATTAAAAGTTTTAGACGGAGCATAAATGGCAACCGTACGATTTTTCGCATCCTCTGAGACAGACTGAGTTGGAATATGCTTATTTCCGTACAGAATAATATCTGACCAAATTTCATCGGAAATTACATATACATCATGCTTTTTGTAGATTTCCATCGCTTTTTCAATCTCCCATCTCTCCCAGACACGACCACAAGGATTATGTGGAGAACAAAAAATTGCAGCATGAATTTTATGTCTCACTATTTTTCTCTCCATATCCTCAAAATCCATACGCCAAATTTTATTTTCATCTAAATACAGAGGACTGTGGATAATATGATACCCATTATTTTCCACACAAGATGTAAATCCGATATAAGTTGGAGAGTGAAGCAAAACATTATCTCCCTTCGAACATATCACATTTAATGTGCTGACAACACCTCCAAGCACACCATTTTCATATCCGATATGCTTCCTTGATAATCCGTCAACTCCATTTCTCTTTTTCTGCCACGCCAAAATCGCATCTATATATTCTCTGCGTGGTTTGAAATATCCATAAGCAGGATGCTTTGCACGCTCTATAATTGCCTCTGGAATGGTAGGAACCGTGGGAAAATTCATGTCGGCAACCCACATAGGAATTGCGTCAAACCCCTCCTTTGGAGCGCCAGGTGCAAACCCAGTTTTCCCCAAATCATCTACCGCAATCGCATCAAAACCTTTTCGCTCCATGATAGATGTAAAATCGTATTTCATTCTTTTTCTTCCTTCTTTCTGCTATTTTTTACCCAATTTAACTTATTTTAGTATAATGTTTTTTCCCATTGTAAGTAAAAATGACTTTCCTTCTTAATTTTACTGTTCCAAAACTATATAATTAACATGGCAATCACTCGGAATAAAAATGCTGCTACCCATGCCACAAAACACTGCCATATCACAACACCTACTGCCCATTTTACTCCCATTTCACGTTTTATAGAAGCAATTGCCGCAACACAAGGTGTATAAAGCAAACTAAAGATAAGCAAAGAGCCAGCGGCAACGGAACTTATCGCCATCTGGATACCTCCCTCTGCCCCAAATAATACTTCCAATACAGATACAACACTCTCTTTTGCCATGAAGCCACTAATCAAAGAAGTGCAGATTCTCCAATCTCCAAGTCCTAGCGGTGCAAATAAAGGTGCAATCTGGCCTGAAATCATTGCCATAATGCTATCTGAGGAATTATCCACAAGATTAAAATGTAAATCAAAGCTCTGAAGACACCAAACAACAATCGTTGCGATAAGGATTACGGAGAATGCTTTTTGTAAGAAATCCTTTGCTTTTTCCCACATTAATTGGATTGTACTTCTAAGACTTGGGAGACGATAATTTGGTAGTTCCATAACAAACGGAACTGCCTCTCCCTTAAATAATACTTTTTTATAAAAAAATGCGATAATAATACCCATGATAATTCCCAAAAGATATAAACCAGTCATAACAAGACCACCCTTTTTAGGGAAAAATGCATTTACAAAAAAAGCATAAATTGGAAGTTTTGCTGTACAGCTCATAAACGGTGTCAATAAAATAGTCATTTTTCGGTCACGCTCACTTGGAAGAGTTCTCGTAGACATAACCGCTGGAACGGTACAGCCAAAACCAATCAACATCGGAACGATACTTCGTCCAGATAATCCAATTTTTCGGAGCAATTTATCCATAAAAAAGGCAACTCTCGCAATATAACCACTGTCCTCTAATAAGGATAGAAAGAAAAACATCGTAACGACGATAGGTAAAAAGCTCAGTACACCTCCGACACCTTCGAAAATACCATCAATAACTAGATTGTGAAGCACTTCATTTACTTTTCCAACCGTCATAGCCTTGTCAACAAAATCTGTCAATGCCCCAATTCCAATTTCAAGTAGCCCCTGAAGCCACGCTCCAATGACATTAAACGTAAGATAAAATACGCATGCCATAATTCCCGCAAAAATAGGAATTGCTGTATATTTTCCAGTCAGAATATTATCAAGTTTTTGACTTCTCATATGTTCTTTACTTTCCCGAGGTTTCTTTACACATTTCTCACAAATTCTTTCTATGAAAGAAAATCTCATATCCGCAATGGCTGCACTTCTATCTAATTTTCGCTCATTCTCCATTTGAATCGTAATATGCTCTAATGTCTCTAACTCATTTTTATCTAATCCCAAATTATTTAAAATGAGCGAGTCTCCCTCAATCGACTTGCTTGCTGCAAATTGAAGAGGCAATTTCGCCTTTATCGCATGGTCATCTATTAAATGACAGACTGCGTGGATACATCTATGTACCGCACCTCCATTATCGTCTTTTAAACAAAAATCCTGCCTTAAAGGCTTCTCCTGATATTTTGCAATATGTAAAGCATGGGTAATCAACTCATCAACACCTTGATTTTTCGCCGCTGAAATTGGAACTACTGGAACACCAAGCATATCCTCCATCGTATTA
This sequence comes from Lachnospiraceae bacterium, assembly GCA_051880475.1. Lineage (GTDB taxonomy): Bacteria > Bacillota > Clostridia > Lachnospirales > Lachnospiraceae > JAUUSJ01. Next base: position 39,336 of record JBJEOA010000061.1, read on the forward strand.
ATATCAATGGAACCTCCGTTTCCTGTCAATTCATCCATCATATTAAGCGCCACAACCATAGGTCTATCCATCTCCAAAAGCTGCATCGTAAGATATAAATTTCTCTCAATATTTGTCGCATCTACAATATTAATAATGGCATCTGGTTTCTCCCCCAAGACAAAATCCCTTGAAACTAACTCCTCGCTAGAATACGGAGACATAGAATAAATACCTGGAAGGTCAGTAATCAATGTATTATGATGTCCTAAAATCGCTCCGTCTTTTCTATCTACCGTTACACCCGGAAAATTTCCGACATGCTGATTTGCCCCTGTAAGTCGATTAAATAAAGTCGTCTTTCCACAATTTTGATTTCCAACTAAAGCGAAAGTTAATACATGGTCATCGGACAAAGGAGTGCCACTTCCCTTGACATGATGAACTCCCGGCTCTCCAAGTGCAGGATGATAAGAGCGTTTTTTTCTCTGTTTTGTCTGAATATCTCCTGAACTTTCTTTTAATTTTGTAACTGTGATTTTATCTGCATCGTCTAAACGCAGCGTTAATTCATATCCATGTAATCGAAGTTCCACTGGGTCTCCCATCGGAGCAAATTTTACTACAGTAACCTCAGCCCCAGGAATTACACCCATATCTAAAAAATGCTGCCGCAGGGCACCTTCTCCGCCCACAATATCAATTCGGGCACTCTCTCCTATCTTTAATTCTTTTAGCGTCATATGTATTCCTCCATTTTTCTCTATCCAACTGCTAGAAAATCTATTTATAAACATCTTCTACCTAAAGTTAGTATATTGTAACTGATATTTTTTGTCAATAACAGGAGTGACAAAAAAATAATCCTAGTTATCACTAACTAAGATTATTTTTTATCCATATTTTTAGTTGTAAAATATGCCAAAATGAGTGCTGCAACACCTGCTGTCAATTTTCCAACCACAACTGGCATAATCATAGTGGGCTGAACCCCCGCTGTAAAGCCCAAATGTGCCCCAAACGTCGAAGTTGCTGGAACAAGCCAAGCCGTGTTCATAATAATGCCTCTTTTTTTCATACTCTTCATCATCGTATATACTGGCACAGAATTTGCCAATGTAAATACAATTCCTGCGGCGCTAATGGAGTCGAGTCCAATCTTTCTTCCGATACTATTTAGCGGTCTATCTAATATTTTCACTAAAATTGTTAAAATAGGAAATGTCCCAAGAAGAACAATTGCAATTTTTGAAACAGTATCCATTCCGTCCATAATCGGTGCCATTCCTTTTATAATCGCAATTCCTGTCAGGTACTCAAACGCTGCGCAAGCAAGTCCAATATAAATTAGTATTGTAATTAGTTGTCCAAAAATCGTGCAGCCTTGTATCATCTTATCTGGTATTATTTTAAGTCCCAGCACCAATACAATAGAAATGGCCAAAATTGGAATTGTATTTCTCACAACAAGGCTAAGAGAAAATCCTGCGACAATTCCTCCTACAATACAACCAATCGGAATACTGATAAACCCTATCAGCAACCCTTGTGAAAAATAAGAAATATCCTCTTTTTCTATAAGCCTAAGACCAACTGGAATAGAAAATACTAAGGTGCAGCCAAACATCGCTGCGACAATCGTCCCCGCAAATAGTCCCGCCTGCTCATTTTGTGCAAGTTCCATCGCCAAAGAATATCCACCCATATCATTCGCCAAAATAGCACCAAAAATAGCGGGATCCGCCCCAATTACTGTACAGACAGGTATAATAATTGGGCCAAGCAATTTTGAAATAACTGGAGCTAGACAAATAATTCCGACCATTCCAAGTGCCAAAGACCCCATCGCCCGAAATCCCTCATCAAACTTTTCCCCAATTCCAAAGCGATTTCCCGCAATCTTATCCGCCGCTCCGATCAAAACTCCAACCGCCATAATCCGCAAAATCATCTGGTCAAATGTCATCTCTTTGCCCCTATCTACTCTATATATTCTTTTATTTTTTCTCTATTTTTATAATATTTCTTGTTGTTTATCAGATATCATAATTTTTTATTTTTCTTTTTTATCTCTCGTTTTTTACTAGACATAATATACTTTCTTCGTATCAAGGCAGACACAGGCAAGTTTACCTCCAAATACTTTTCCACAATCAATTGCGATATGGCGGTTTTTTACAATAATCTTTCCCGTATTTCCACTTTGCAGCACGGTCGGCGTATGACCCGTCACTAAATATTTATTCTTAAAATATACTTTATTATAATCTGTAGGCTTAAAGATAAGTTCCTCAATAGAATAATCATCCAAATCTCTGTCTTTAGAGAAATTATCAAGTCCAGCATGAACTAAAATATACTCTTTTTTATCAACGGTGACAATATCATAAGGCTCAAACTCTTCTAGATATTCAAGAATAGACATTCGCCCTTCCTCATCTAGACTCTGAAATTGCTCAAGCGTCACCTCTCCTCCGTCCTCTTGCCATTTTCTTAGCTCTTTCATCATCTCTTTATCTAAATTATTTTCTCCACTAGCAAGAGCCTTTGTCAATTTACTCAAAATTTTATAGGCTATATACTCATGTTCTCCAATAATCGGATAGACATTTGGCCGCATCATCATATCCTGTAAGACTTTAATCGGATCTGGTCCGTGGTCAATACAGTTTCCTAATATATACAAATCATCCTTATCTGAAAACTTAATTTTCTTTAATATTTTTTCATAGGCGTCAAACTCGCCATGTATACCAGACATCACATATATCATAATTTCTCCTCCGTTCTATAAAAGCTGAATTTATTATATCATAAGATAAATTACAAGAAAAGTAGACTTTCTAAATCTTTCTCTTCTTTTGAACGAATAAAAAAAAGAGAAGAATCTCAATTCTTCCCTTTTTTTAATTATAAATTTATGTTTTTAGAGAAGAAACCTTAAATAAAACTTACTTTTATTATTCTGATTTCATCTCAATTTTCTCGCGAGTTAAAATCTCCATAAACTCGTCTCCTGTAATTGTCTCCTTCTCATACAAGAACTGTGCAATTTCATCGAGTTTTCTTCGATTATCCGTCAAGAGTTTTTTCGCCTTCTCATGCTGTGTTTTTACAAGCTCCACAACCTTCTTGTCAATTTGATTTTGCGTTTCAGCGGAACAAACAAGAGAAGTATCTCCGCCAAGATACTGATTATTCATAGTTTCCATTGCTACCATATCAAACTCATCATTCATACCATATCTCGTAATCATCGCGCGGGCGAGTTTTGTGGCCTGCTCAATATCATTTGCAGCACCAGTTGTAATCTGTCCAAAAATAATTTCCTCCGCCGCACGTCCCGCAGTAAAGGTAGCAATTTTATTCTCAATCTCTTCTTTTGTCATTAAATATTTATCTGCCTGCTCTACTTGCATTGTATAGCCAAGTGCTCCCGATGTACGAGGGATAATCGTAATCTTTTGAACAGGCGCAGAATGTGTCTGCAATGCTGCGACAAGGGCGTGACCAACCTCATGATAGGCAACAACACATTTTTCCTTGTCAGAGAGAATCGCATTTTTCTTTTGATAACCAGCGATAACAACCTCAACACTCTCCTCCAAATCTGCCTGATAAACAATATGACGATTATTACGCACTGCTCGAAGAGCCGCCTCATTTACAATATTAGCAAGCTCCGCACCAGATGCTCCTGACGCCATTCTCGCTATTGTGTGGAAATTTACATTATCCGCAAGCTTGATTTTCTTTGCGTGAACTCTCAAAATCGCCTCACGACCTGCCAAATCTGGAAGCTCAACAGGAACTCTTCTATCAAAACGTCCTGGACGAGTGAGAGCTGGGTCTAGGGATTCTGGTCTATTTGTAGCCGCCAAAATAATAACACCTGTGTTTCCACCAAATCCATCCATTTCTGTTAGAAGCTGGTTTAATGTCTGCTCTCTCTCATCATTTCCACCAATATTTCCTCCATCTCTCTTTTTACCGATAGCATCAATCTCATCAATAAAAACAATACAAGGAGCTTTCTCTTTTGCCTGTTGGAATAAATCACGCACCTTTGAGGCGCCCATTCCGACAAACATTTCTACAAACTCTGAGCCAGACATAGAGAAAAATGGCACATCTGCCTCGCCGGCTACTGCCTTTGCGAGCATTGTCTTACCAGTTCCCGGAGGTCCAACTAAGAGAACTCCTTTTGGCATCGAGGCACCAATCTCAGAATATTTCTTTGGATTATGAAGATAATCCACAATCTCCGCTAAATTCTCCTTCGCCTCATCTTCTCCTGCCACATCATCAAAACGGATTCCCTCGGAAGATGGCACGTAAACCTTAGCATTGCTCTTTCCCATTCCAAACATCATGGAATTTTTGCCACCCATATTTTCCATCATCTTCTTACTCATTTTCTGACCTAACCACAAAAACAATGCCAACGGAAGTATTGTAGTTAATAAGATGCTCAAAAATGGCGACATCTGCTTTTGAATATCTTTTGTAAATTTCGCTCCTGACTCATAAAGACGATCCGTAAGACCAGGGTCATTCATAATGCCCGTCTTATACACTTTAGAATCATTCTTATCCGTAAATATGATTTCTGAGTCATTTACCTGTACTCTAGAAATATTTTTTTCCTCTGTCATCTTCATAAATGTCTCATATCCCACTTCCTGCATCCCATAATGAGATAAAATCGGTGTGATAAACATATTACTAACAAGAAGAATAATTAAAACAATACTATAATAAAAAATAAGCGGTTTTTTTGATGGTTTTACTTCTTTCATTTAGTTTCTCCTTCTATATTTCTCATTGCTTATATCCCCCAAAAAAGGAATTTTTGTTTCACTTTGTGCTATTATTAGCAAAATAATAATATAAGCTCTTTGTTTGTTATCATACAATATTTTACCCATTTTCCATATAGACAAAAATACCATTATGTAAAAATTTTTCTTTCGATTTTCTTACAATACTAAGAAAAATCTATGTTCTCTTATTCTTATTTTGGCCATTAATATCTATACATTTTTTGTCTCTTGAAAACTTAATATTTCCACTTACCAGCTGAATCAAAATTTTAGTTACCGCCTTCACATCAATATTTCCATTCATATCCCACTCTCTTACAAGGCCTCCAACCGCACAGGCATAATACGCTACAATCAACTTTTTTTCCTCGACAGTATTATCTGGAAAAAGGTCATTTTTCTCTATCGCCTCCCAAAAAAGTTTTTTTATTGTAGAGACAACTAAATTCGCCATAACTTCCCCATAATTACTTGCCATAACTTTTTGTGCATACTGCTTATGATCTACAATAAGCAAAAGGCAGTATTCTACAATCTCCTCAATACTCTTTTTATCTGATAATCCCTCTAATAAACTGTCATACTGTCTTTGAATATTCCACATAAGCATATCTGGAATATCTTTAAAATGATAATAAAAAGTCTGTCTTGTGATATGACATTCCTCCACAATATCCGTCACTGTCAATTTTTTTCTATTCTTTTCATTTAGCAATCTCTCCCCCGCCTGTGCTATTTGAAGCTTCATATCAGTTGCCATTTTGCTCTCCTTATTTTTCGTTTTTTCGCTCGTATTCTCATTTTAATCCTTCATTCATACTTCCCGTTCGATAGCCTTTAAGGTCAAGAGAAACATACTGAAATCCATATTCCATCAACTTTTCAGAAACAGTTTCCCTAATATCTCGCTGCAAAAATTTTTCCATCTGCTCTGGAAGCACCTCAATCCGCGCAATATTTCCATGCATACGCACTCTCATCTGCTTAAATCCTAACTGGGCTAATAATTTCTCACTTTTTTCTATTGTTGCAAGTTTTTCTCTCGTAATCTCCTCACCATAAGGGATTCGAGAAGACAGACAGGCAAAAGACGGTTTATCCCAAGTTGGCAAACCAAGAGCTCTTGAGAGATTTCGAATCTCTTTCTTTGTCAGTCCCGCCTCCCAAAGCGGACTTCGAATCTCTAGCTCTTTTATTGCCCGCATACCAGGTCTATAATCGCCCTCGTCATCCACATTAGAACCCTCAATCACATACTTCACTCCACATTTCTTCGCAATTTGCTTTAAATTAGAAAAAATGGCTTTCTTACAAATATAACAACGATTTTTTGGATTTCTTGAAAACCCTGGAATCTTCAGCTCATTTACTTCACAAATATAATGTAAAATCCCCTCTTTTTTACAAAATTCTTTTGCCTGTATAAATTCCTCCTCCGTAAAAGAATTTGCCTTAATTGTCACAGCGATAGCTTTATCACCTAGTACATCATGCGCTACCTTTAACAAAAATGTAGAATCCACACCTGCGGAAAATGCAACTACTACACTTCCCATCTGTCTCAAAATATTTTGTAACTTCTCTAATTTCTCATATCTCATAAAACCTCCCCTTTCCTTCTATAACACTTTATATATAACACTTTATATATAACACTTTATAAAATATAGTATATCTTTTTTTTTGAGTACATACAAGTGGCTAAAAATGTAAATTGACATCTTGATTGTACACCGATATAATGCTTTATAGGTTTTTTATAAAATGAAGCGTAAAACCCACTACCTTTCGGTGATGGGTAGTTCACTATTTTAATAACTTTTCATAAAACAATACTTTAAACTAATTTGCAAATGCACCAAAATGTCTGCCTTCACAGACACCACATTAAATAAAAGAATAGGAGTCAAAAATGAAAAAAGTAGGAATTGTAACTGATAGCCATAGCGGTATCTCCCAAGAACTCGCCAAAGAACTAGGTATTTATGTCCTTCCCATGCCTTTTTATTTCGGGGATGAATGTTATTATGAAGGAATTAATTTAACAAGAGATGATTTTTTTAGCAAAATTAATACGAATCAGACCGTGACGACCTCGCAGCCTTCCCCGGCAGATGTTATGCAGATTTGGAAAGAGGCATTAAAAGAATATGAAGAAATTTTATATTTTCCTATAAGTAGTGGTTTAAGCAGCTCCTGTGCAACGGCAACTGCTCTCGCTTTAGACGACGAATTTAGCGGCAGAGTATATGTCGTAGATAACGGTCGTGTCGCCACTCCAATGCACCGCTCCGTCCTAGACGCTCTAGAGATGGTAGAGGATGGACTTTCTGCGAAAGAAATCAAAGAGATTTTAGAAAAAACAAAAGATACTATGAGTATTTATATTATGGTAGATACATTGGAATATTTAAAAAGAGGTGGAAGAATTACCGCTGCATCTGCGTCTATTGGAACTCTTCTTAATATTAAACCAGTTTTATGTCTAAAAACAGGAAAGCTTGATGTCATAAAGAAATCACGCGGAGTAAAAAAAGCGAAAAAAATTGCAATTGAAGCGATGAAACATGATTTAGAGACAATCTTTAAACAATACTATGACAAAGGAGAAGTACATCTTCTCGCTGCTTCTAGTGCATCAAAGGAAGACGCCGCTGCTTGGGTAGAAGAAATCAAAGAAGAATTTCCAGGTATGGATGTAATGTATGATGACCTTTCCCTTGGTCTTTGTTGTCACATAGGACCAAATGGATTTGGAATTGGATGCTCCTGTTATCCTAAAAAAACGAACTAATTTTATATAAATGATTTTATTTTATAGGGTTGACAATATAATTTGTCAGCCCTATAATGTTTAATAGCAAACAGTTAGTGAGCGAACTAATTGTGAAAAATTTAGCAAAGGAGAGAGAAAATGAAATGTGTGATAATTGCAGGCATGTCGGATATCATTTGCGCAAACTAGATAATCTCTTGATGCGTAATACGATGGCCAAGGCTCGCTCCATGAATTTAGATGAAGTTACAGTAATGCATGGTTGGATTTTAGCGTATATTGATGAAAACAAAGAAAAAGAAATCTATCAAAAAGATATAGAAACTCAGTTTGGAATTAATCGCTCTACTGTGACGAATATTGTAAAACTTATGGAAAAAAAAGAATTAATCAGGCGAGAACCTGTGCCAAGAGATGCCAGATTAAAGAAACTTGTACTTACAGAGAAGGGAATTTTAGCGAGAGAAAAAAGTCATGAAACAATCCAGGCGATAGAAAAGCAGATTGTACTTGGAATATCAGAAGAAGAATTAGATGTTTTCTTTCATCTAATCGAAAAAATAAGAAAAAATTTAGAGCAAAAGGAGGAATAGATGTAATGCTAAAAACATTAGGAGCTCATATTAAGGAGTTCAAAAAAGATTCTATTTTAACTCCGATTTTTATGATTTTAGAAGTATTATTTGAGACATTAATTCCGCTCTTGATGGCTTCTATTATCGATGATGGAGTTGAGAAGGGTAATCTTCGCCATATCTATGTTGTGGGAATATTAATGGTTGTTATGGCCGTTCTTGGTTTGGCTGCTGGTATAGCTGGGGGGCGTTTCGGTGCAAAAGCATCCACAGGTTTTGCCAAGAATTTGAGAAATGCCATGTTTGAAAATATTCAAAAATTTTCTTTTTCCAATTTAGATAAATTTAGCACGGCGGGACTTGTAACTCGTCTTACAACAGACGTAACAAATATTCAAAACTCATACCAGATGATTTTGCGTATGTGTTTTAGAGCACCTTCTAGTATGGTATGTGCGATGATTATGGCATTTTCGATTAATGCAAAAATCGCAAGTATATATTTAGTTGCCCTTATCATTTTAAGTTTTATTTTATTTTTTATTATTCGAAAAGCGACAAAATATTTCCAGATGGTATTTCCAAAATACGATGAATTAAATGCATCCGTACAGGAAAACGTATCTGCTATTCGAGTAGTAAAAGCGTACGTAAGAGAGGATGAGGAAACCTCTAAGTTCATTTCGGCAAGTGAAAATATTTTAAAATTATTCACAAGAGCTGAGAAGAATGTTATCGTTAATATGCCAATTATGCAGTTTACAGTTTATACTTGTATTCTTTTGATTAGCTGGATTGGTGCAAAGATGATTGTTGTCGGAGATCTCACAACAGGAGAACTTATGAGTCTCTTGGCATATTGCATGAATATTTTAATGAGTCTTATGATGGTAGCTATGGTTTTTGTTATGGTTACGATGAGTATTGCAAGTGCGAGACGTATTACAGAAGTTTTAAATGAGAAGAGTGATTTACAAAATCCACAAAATCCGATTTACGAAGTGCCAGATGGAAGAATTCAATTTGAAAATGTAAATTTTGCTTATTATAAAAATAACGAAGAGCCAGTATTAAAAAATATTAATCTTGATATCAAATCAGGAGAGACAATTGGTATTCTCGGTGGAACAGGTAGTGCTAAGACAAGTTTAGTTAATCTGATTAGCCGTCTTTATGATGTAAATGACGGTGCAGTTTCTGTCGGTGGACATAATGTAAAAGAATATGATATGGATTCTCTTCGTAATCAAGTATCTGTCGTATTACAAAATAATATTCTCTTTTCTGGAACTATTTTAGATAATTTAAGATGGGGAGATAAAAATGCGAGCGAGGAAGAATGTGCTCGTGTCTGTAAACTAGCATGTGCCGATGAATTTATTGAAAGAATGCCTGATAGGTATCATACTTATATCGAGCAGGGCGGTAATAATGTTTCTGGAGGACAAAAACAGCGTCTTTGTATTGCAAGAGCCTTATTGAAAAAACCAAAAATTTTGATTCTTGATGATAGTACAAGTGCCGTTGATACAGCGACAGACGCAAAGATTAGAAGAGCATTTGCCCAAGAGATTCCAGACACGACAAAGATTATTATTGCACAGCGTATCTCAAGTGTACAAAATGCAGACCGAATTATCGTTATGGATGACGGAAGAATAGACGGAATTGGAACTCACAAGCAGCTTTTAGAGACAAATAAAATTTATAGAGAAGTTTATGAGTCTCAAACAAGTGGCGGCGGAGATTTTGATGAAAATGGAGGTGAGGCATAATGGCACCAAAAGGACATGGAAAGGGAATGCCTCCAGGGGGAAAAATGAAAGTGGCGGCGAATCCTGGTCAGACTTTCAAGAGATTGATGAAATATATCATGAAAAATTATGCCATACATTTAATTTTAGTTATGGTACTTATTTTAGTCAGTGTGCTCGCCAATGTGCAGGGAACTTTATTCCAAAAAACATTGATTGACGATTATATTACACCTTTATTAAAAAATGGGGGAACTGATTTTTCTCCTTTAGCTAGAGCAATTGCGAGAGTTGCTGGATTTTATGCTATCGGTGTTATTTCAACTTATGCATATAATCGAATTATGGTAACAGTCACGCAGGGAATGCTTCATCAAATACGTGTAGATTTATTCTCCCATATGGAGACATTGCCAATTAAATATTTTGATACACATAAACATGGCGATATTATGTCTATTTATACAAATGACGTTGATACTCTTAGACAGATGGTAAGCCAGAGTTTACCTCAAGTATTTAATAGTGCTATTACGATTATTAGTGTATTAATTAGTATGATTTCTCTTAGTATCCCACTAACTTTAGTGACATTAGTTATGGTTGCCTTAATGATGTTTACGACAAAAAATGTAGCTGGGCAGAGTGGAAAATACTTTTTAGAGCAGCAAAAAAACTTAGGTGCTGTAAATGGTTTTATCGAGGAAATGATGAAGGGACAAAAAGTTGTTAAAGTTTTCTGTCACGAAGAGGAAAATATAGAAAAGTTTAATGAGCTAAATGAGAATCTTTATCAGAGCGCAGATAAAGCGAATACATTTGCAAACTTGCTTGGACCTGTAAATGCCCAGATGGGAAATATTAGCTATGTAGTTTGTGCCATTGTGGGAGGCGTGTTGGCGCTCGGCTTTGGCAATTTAACTATCGGTACACTTGCGAGCTTCTTGACATTTAATAAAAGCTTTAATATGCCAATCAATCAGGTGAGCCAGCAGTTAAACGCTGTTGTTATGGCGCTTGCAGGTGCAGAGCGTATCTTCAAGCTAATGGACGAGGAGCCTGAGGTGGATAACGGATATGTTACTTTAGTAAACGCAAAAGAAGAAAACGGTAAGTTGACAGAGACAAAAGAGAGAACTGGACGCTGGGCTTGGAAACATGTGCATCAGGCAGATAAATCTGTAGATTATGTGGAATTAAAAGGTGATGTTGTATTTGACGGTGTAGATTTTGGATATGATGATAAGAAGATTGTTCTTCATGATGTAAAATTATATGCAACACCGGGACAGAAAATCGCCTTTGTCGGTTCTACGGGAGCTGGAAAGACGACAATTACAAACTTGATTAATCGTTTTTACGATATTCAAGATGGTAAAATTCGATATGATGGAATTAATGTCAATAAGATTAAAAAGGCAGACCTTCGCCGTTCTCTTGGAATTGTTCTGCAAGATACACATTTATTTACTGGAACAGTCCGAGAAAATATTCGTTTTGGTAAACTAGATGCGACTGACGAAGAAGTTATTGCAGCAGCAAAATTGGCAAATGCAGATTCCTTTATTCGTCATTTATCAGATGGATATGATACCGTTCTCACAGGAGACGGTGCAAGCTTAAGCCAAGGTCAAAGACAGCTTCTCTCTATTGCGAGAGCAGCGATTGCAGACCCTCCAGTATTGATTTTGGATGAGGCGACAAGCTCCATCGATACTCGTACAGAGCGAATTGTACAAGACGGTATGGATAAGCTGATGAAGGGAAGAACAACCTTTGTCATTGCACATCGCCTTTCCACAATTAAAAATGCAGATTGTATTATGGTATTAGAGCAGGGAAGAATTATTGAGCGAGGAAATCACGATGAGTTGATTGCACAAAAAGGTAAGTATTATCAGCTCTATACTGGAAATGCAATTAGCAGTTAGAATAAAAGATTAGAGCAAAGAAAGGGGCATCGCTTTAACGATTTTTAATCGTTGAAGCGATGTCTCTTTTTTTGTATATTTATGCCTTTTTCGTACGGATATTTTACGATATTTTTCTTGTATTCATAGGTTTCTCTTTTCTATACCTAATTATTGTGAATTCTCCATCACCTAGAGGTAGTGGGTTTTGCGCTTCATTTTATAAAAAATAGATAATAATCTTGACTGTAGTCATTATATCATCTATAATAATTTTAGCAGTAGTCGTTAAATCATCTATAATAATTTTGGCGATAGTCATTATATCATCTATATCAATTTCGGTGATAGTCGTTATATCATCTATATTGAGTAACAAGTAATTACTAGAAAGAAAGGAGAAAAAAAGATGAGGAAAAAATTATCAAAAGCATTGGCTATTATGTTTACCGCTGTACTTAGTGTAAGTATGACGGCAACACCAATTGCACAGGCTGCTATGACAGAAAACTCACAGATTGAAATTGAGGCATCCACAGAAATGCAGGCTGCTGAGACAACTGAGGCTGAACCAGTTGAAATGGAGGAAGCGACACAAGAACTCCAGACAACTGAAGCTGAGATAGCTGAGGCTAAACCAGTTGAAACGGAGGAAGCAACACAAGAAATCCTGACAGCTGAGAATGAACTAGTTGAAACGGAAGAAACGACTGAGGAACTCGATACATCCACAGAAATACAAACTACTGAGACTACTAAAGCAGAGGAAACGATAGAAGAAGCAACAGAAGAACTCGATGCAATTCAAGAAACCAGCTCCGAAAAAAAGATTGCAGAGGGAACTTGTGGTGAAAAACTAACTTGCTATTTAACAGATACTGGAAAATTATATATTAATGGTACAGGGGCAATGTATGATTATGGTTGGGAAGAAACCTCGCCGTGGTTGTCAGAGTATAAACATGCTATTGAAGAAATTTATCTAAGTGATGGAATAACAAGTATAGGCAAATCTGCATTTGAAAATTGCACTAGTTTAAGCGAGATAACCATTCCAAATTCTGTAACAAGGATAGGCGATAAGGCATTTTATGATTGCTACAGTTTAAGTGAGATAACCATTCCAGATTCTGTAACAAGTATAGGCGATAAGGCATTTTATGAGTGCGAAAGTTTAAAACAGATAACCATTCCAGATTCTATAACAAGGATAGACGATTATACATTTTATGGTTGCGAAAGTTTAAATGAAATAACTATTCCAAATTCTGTAAAAAGTATAAAAAGATATGCATTTGCAAGTTGCTACGGTTTAAACAAGATAATTATTCCAAATTCTGTAATAACTATAGGCGAATATGCATTTGCACATTGCAGCAATTTAAGAGAAATAACTATTTTAAACAAAAATTGTAGCATTGGAGCAATAATCGATATTGATGATGAGTATAGTTATAGACCTACTATCTATGGATATAGCAATTCTACTGCACAATCATTCGCCGAGGAATATTATCTGACTTTTAAATCATTAGGTACACCATCAAATCCTGATATACCATCAAATCCTGAAAAAGTTGCGGAGGGAACTTGTGGAGAAAACTTAACTTGGTATTTAACAGATACTGGAAAATTATATATTAATGGTACAGGGGCAATGCATGATTATAATAGTCCTTACTGGGAAGATAATAACCTTGTACCGTGGTCAGACTATCAAAATTATATTAAAGAAGTTTATCTAAGTGATGGAATAACAAGGATAGGCGAATGTGCATTTGAGAGTTTCAATAGGTTAAGTGAGATAACCATTCCAGATTCTGTAACAACTATAGGAGGAGAGGCATTTGCAAATTGTACTAGTTTAAGTAAAATGACCATTCCGGATTCTGTGACAAGTATAGGCGAGTATGCATTTGGAACCTGTACTAATTTAAGAGAAATAACTATTCCAGAAGGGGTAAAAAGTATAGAAAGTAATTTATTTGCAAATTGCAGTAATTTAAGCAAGATAACTATTCCAAATTCTGTAACAAGGATAGGCGAATATGCATTTGCAAACTGTACTAGTTTAAGTGAAGTACTTCTTCCGGAAAGTGTAACCGTTATAGAAGTTGGCGCATTTTCAGATTGTACTAGTTTAAGTAAGATAAATATTCCAGAATCTATAACAAGTATATCAGAAGGTACATTCAGAAGGTGTAAGAGTTTAAGTAATATAACTATTCCAAAACATGTAAGATATATATTATACGGAGCATTTGGGGGTTGCAATAGTCTAAGTGAGATAACTCTTCCAGAAAGTGTGACCGTTATGGAAGCTTGTGCATTTGATGATTGCAGTAATTTAAATAAAATAACTATTTTAAATCAGAATTGTACAATTGAATCTAACCCCGACTCTGGACAAACGATTAGTAATACAGCTACCATCTATGGATATGACAATTCTACTGCGCAATCCTATGCCAAGGAATACAATCTGGCTTTTAAATCGTTAGGTATACCATCAAATTCTGAAGAAAAGATTGCAGAGGGAACTTGTGGTGAAAACTTAAGTTGGTATCTAACAAATACTAGGAAATTATATGTTAATGGTACAGGGGCAATGCCTAATTATAATCATAACTTTGAAGATAGTAACTTTGCACCGTGGTGGGAATATCAAAGAAATATTAAAGAAATTTATTTAAACGATGGAATAACAACTATAGGCGATTATGCATTTACATCTTACTGCTATGTAAATAAAATATCTATTCCAAATTCTGTGACAACCATAGGAGAATCTGCATTTGAATATTGTACTAGTTTAAGTAAAATAACCATTCCAAATTCTGTGACAACCATAGGAGAATCTGCATTTTCAGGTTGCAACAATTTAAGAGAGATAACCATTCCAAATTCTGTGACAACCATAGGAGAATCTGCATTTTCAGGTTGTAACAGTTTAAGAGAGATAACTATTCCAAATTCTGTGACAACCATAGGAGAGTATGCATTTTCAGGTTGCAACAGTTTAAGTAAAATAACGATTTTAAATAAAAACTGTAAGATTAACGGCGAAATAATTGATAATACTTCAACTACCATCTATGGCTATAGCAATTCCATTGTCGAGGCATATGCTAAAAAATATAAGATTCCTTTTAAAGCGTTAGATGCACAATCCAATACATATACCATTACTTATGATGCTAACGGCGGTAAAAATGCTCCAGCTGCTCAAACTAAGAAAAAAAATATAGCTCTTACTTTAAGTAAAACAAAACCAACAAAAACAGGTTATACTTTCCTTGGCTGGGCAACAAGTAAAACTAGCACAAAAGTAACTTATGCCGCGGGAGCATCTTTTAAAGAGAACAAAAATATTACCCTATACGCTGTATGGAAGGCAAATACATATAAAATTATTTTTGATAAAAACGGTGGTACTGGAAGTATGTCAACTATGTCTTGTTCTTATAATAAGAGTTATACATTAAAGGCAAATGCTTTTAAGAAGACGGGATATACTTTCAAAGGCTGGAATACAAAAGCAGACGGAACGAGCAAATATACTTATAATAATAAAACTACTATAAAGAATTTATCTTCTATTAATGGAAAAACGATAAGATTTTACGCTCAGTGGCAGCCAATCAAGTATACGATTACTTATCAGCTAAATGGCGGTGAAAACAGCAAATCCAATCCAACTTCTTATAATATAGGGACATCCACCATTACTCTGAAAAATCCAACGAGAAAAGGTTATACCTTCGCTGGCTGGTATACAAGCTCTACTTATAAGACAAAGGTTACAAAAATTTCCAAAGGAAGCACAGGAAATAAGGCATTGTACGCCAAATGGATTGCAAATACATACAAAATTATTTTTGATAAAAATGGCGGTACTGGAAGCATGTCAACTATGTATTGCTCTTACAATAAGAGTTATACATTAAAGGCAAATGCTTTTAAGAGAACGGGATATACTTTCAAAGGCTGGAATACAAAAGCAGACGGAACGAGCAAATATACTTATAATAATAAAACTACTATAAAGAATTTATCTTCTATTAATGGAAAAACGATAAGATTTTACGCTCAGTGGCAGCCAATCAAGTATACGATTACTTATCAGCTAAATGGCGGTGAAAACAGCAAATCCAATCCAACTTCTTATAATATAGGGACATCCACCATTACTCTGAAAAATCCAACGAGAAAAGGTTATACCTTCGCTGGCTGGTATACAAGCTCTACTTATAAGACAAAGATTACGAAAATAGCCAAAGGAAGCACAGGAAATAAGACATTGTACGCCAAATGGATTGTAAATAAATATACGATTCATTATGACGGAAATGGAGCTACAGGTGGAGAAATGTCAGATACCACTTCTTGTCAGTATGATAAGAGTTATGCATTGAAGGCAAATGCATTTGAGAGAAACGGCTATACATTTACAGGCTGGTCCACAACAAAGGATGGAGCGGTAAAATATAAGGATCAAGTGAAGGTGAAAAACCTCTCAACTGTGAATGGAAAAGTTATAACACTTTATGCTGTGTGGGAACAAAATGAATCCACCAATTTATAAATAAAATCCTTTCGTTTTTCATAGACGGAACTCCATTTCTCTTGGGAGATGGTAGTAGTTTAGGTTTGTTTCATGAATGAAAATTAAATAAGTCGGAAATATAATTAATAGCTAGAAGAAAAAATTAGAGACAAAAAAGAGACTATCATTTAATACGATAGCCTCTTTTTTATTTGTCTAAAATCTTGACAAATATTACTCAATTTAGAATTATGTACGTTTTTGGATAGAATATTCGAGATATGAATGAAAAATCTAAATCGTTCTATCCATTGATAACTTTCTTCGCTAAATGCTCTCTAAAGAAAGTTACGAATGGTCCAGTTCCAAAAGCAGTGATAACAGTAGAGATACCGACAACACTGCCTGTCAAAAATCCGATGATAACACAGATAATATCTGTAATAACTCGTAAAACAGAAAACTTGAGTTTTCCTTTTATACCCATCTCAATCATAGGTGCAGCTGCATCATAAGGAGCAATACCAAGGTCACATTCCATATAGAAAGCGACACCAATGCAGAGTAAAATTAAACCAATTAGTATTAGGACAATTCTGATTGGCCAGTTACCAACAAAACTTTCAGGCGTAAATCCCAACTTTTTCCACACAAGCATACAAAAATCACAAATATATCCAACTCCTGCCATATTGACAATTGTTCCAAGGCCAAGTCCACGGCGATAGAAAATAAGCATTGGAATAAGGAGGATGATATTTATACAAAGTTGATACGTTCCAAACGGAAATCCAAAAAATCCGCTCACACCTAAATTCATGCAAGTAAATGGGTCTGTCCCACAATTAGAAAGTCTCATAAAAGAGATGGAAAAGGAGATTAAAAATACACCAAATACAACCCAGAAAACTTTCTTTGGAGTTAAACGTTTTAAATATTCTCTCATCATATTTCCTTTCCTAAACTAACATAATAATGACTGATATTTGTTTGATTTTGTGAGAAGAAGCCTTGAATTACTTGGCAATAATTTAATATATAAATTCATAAAGATTGAACTTATATATTGTATGGAATTCGCATTGCAAATCCGTATGTTTAGTTTTCTTTTTGTAATCAACGATAGGGGTGTTTCTTCTCACAGAATTAATATAGCATAGCGAAAAAAAATGGTCTATGAAAAAATATATCATAACGTATGGAATTTTGAGTTCTTAAAAATCATTTTTCTATAATCCTCTCAAATTTCATTCTCCCATACTTTTCGTATTTCTGCGATAAATATTATACGCAAAGATAGCTGTCACTACCTCCGAAATTCCAAATGCCCACCATACTCCAACTGCGCCAAACACTCGGCTCATTCCAAATGCCACTGGAATAATGATAACGATGTATCGAAAAAGTGAAATAATAAAAGAAGGCATTCCTTTTCCAAGCCCCTCTAGTGCCCCCGAAGAGACAACCGAAATTGTTGATATAATAAAACCAATGCTAATAATATGAAGTGCTGTCACTCCAAAATTTATTGTATCTATATTTGTTGTAAATAAACCAATCAATCTTTCAGGAATTGTCCAACAAAGAGCAGTTCCACAAACCATAATAAGACAGGCAATCGTTAAAGCTGTGCAATATATTTTTTGTACTCTGCCATATTCCCCCGCCCCATAATTATATCCAACTAAAGGTCGAATTCCCTGAATAATTCCATTTGTCGGCAAATACAAAAAAGTCTGTAATTTATAATATACACCGAGTACTAAGACATACGCCTGCGAATACATAGCTAAAATTCCATTTAAAGCAGAAATCAAGACAGACGGAAGTCCCATATTCAATGCAGCTGGAATTCCAATAGAATATAATTTTTTTACTAGTCCCTTTTCTAATTTTATTCGGTGTATATCAATTTTAACTGGCAAAGATAGTTTTATATAAAAGAACAAATAAATAAATATTGGTATTGTCTGTCCGATTCCCGTCGCTATTGCCGCGCCTCTAATTCCCATTTTCGGAATAGGACCAAGTCCAAAGATTAAAATAGGGTCTAAAAGAATATTAATAATACATCCTGCCGCCATACTAATCATCGAGACATACATCATTCCCACAGCCTGAAAAACTTTTTCAAACCATACTCCAACTACTACCGCCATCGAAAAAGAAAAAACAATTTTGGAATACTCAAGCCCCATTTTAATCAATTCACCATCTGATGTAAACATTTGTAAAAAATGAGGAATAATTGCAATAGAACCGACTGTCAATAAAATTCCATGTAAAATGCTAAGCACCATTCCCTGTGTAGCAGCATCATCCGCTTTTTCTCTCTTTTGTGCCCCCAAATAAAATGCTATCATTGCATTAATTCCGATAGCAAATCCAACTGCAACTGAATTAATTAAATTTTGAATTGGAAAAACTAAGGAGAGCGCTGTCATAGCATTCTCACTGATTTTTGCCACAAAATAGCTATCAACGATATTATACAAAGAATTCACTGCCATAGAAAGCACCATTGGCAGCGACATGGAAAGTACAAGTGGTAATATTTTTTTCTCTTTCATAAATATTTGTTCCATAAAACCCTCCTAAAAATAATTTTTATATTATATGAAATTATATCCCCATGACAGACAGGAAAAGTATGCTTCACTTTTTCCCATAAAAAACGCCACACAATTGCACACCGTAACTATTATTACGAGCCGCAATTGCGTGGCGAAAAGTAGACTACTCTAAAAAAATCCACGTAATGTTTTGGATATTTAATTTTAACTTTCACATCGCTCTTATATTACATTATTTTTAGGTGAAAATCAAGAGTTTTTTATTTTTCGAAATGTTCTGACTTTTTTTATTTTTCAAAATGTTCTGCCACTTCTTTTAGATTTTCAATAATTGGCAAATGTTGTGGACAGGCTGCCTCGCACTGACCACAAGCGATACAATCACTCGCCTTTCCAAAATTCAATGTCAAGCGGTCATAATACTCTCCCTGAGGTGTCCAATCTTTTCCCTCAAGTTCTTGTTTATCTGCATTATAAAGAGAGAAATACTTTGGTATTGCGATATTTTGTGGACATCCATCTGTGCAATAAGAACATCCCGTACACGCAATTGCAATACTTCCATTAATCATATCAGCAGCAGTATGTACCATACTAATCTCTTGCTCTGTCAAAGGTTTAAAATTCTCCATATAGTCAGTATTATCAACTAACTGCTCGATATTGCTCATACCACTTAAGACCATCTTAACATTATCTAAACTTGCCACAAAACGAATTGCCCAAGAAGGAATGGACATGCTGGCATCATAATTTTTAAACATTTTCTCTACATCCTCTGGGACATTTGCAAGCGTTCCACCCTTTACCGGCTCCATAACGATAACTGGTTTACCATGCTTTGTTGCCACCTCATAGCATTTTCTAGACTGAATCGCCTCACTATCCCAATCAAGATAATTAATCTGAAGCTGTACAAATTCCATCTCTGGATGCTCAGTTAATACTTTATCGAGCAGGTCTGCGTTATCGTGGAAAGAAAATCCGATATGTTTTACTAATCCTTTCTTTTTCTTCTCCACAATCCACTCAAAACAATCTAAATTTTTATAAATTTCATAGTGATCATGTCCTATATCATGCAATAAATAATAATCAAAATACTCTACACCTGTCTTTGCTCGCTGCTCTTCAAAAATCTTATCTCTATCTTCTTTTGTCTTAATAAATCCTGCATGAAGTTTTGTCGCCAATGTATAGCTATCTCTTGGGTATCTATCTACGAGTACCTCTTTTGTCGCATTTTCACTGTTAAATCCACAATACATCCACGCTGTATCAAAATATGTGAATCCTCTCTCAATAAAGATATCTACCATTTTCTTTGTCTGTTCTATATCAATGCTGGCAGCATCATTAGAATCTAATAATGGCAATCTCATTAAACCAAAACCTAATTTCTTCTTGCTCTCAATTACACTCATACTCAAACCTCCATGTTTCTTCTTACTCATAATAATATTTGCTTTGTATAATCATAATGAAGCTGCCACAAAATAAATTTTTCATTTTGCAACAGCCTCACCTAATTATCTAATGATACAGTTAATTAACCGAATATATCATTAATTTTATCATCCATTATAAATCACAGTTTTTTACTGTTCTTGGGAATGGAATAACGTCACGAATATTTCCAACACCTGTCAAATACATAACACAACGCTCAAATCCTAAGCCAAATCCAGAGTGACGAGTAGAGCCATATTTTCTAAGGTCAAGATAGAAATCATAATCTTCTGCCTTTAATCCCAACTCGTTCATACGGCTAAGAAGTTTATCATAGTCATCCTCTCTCTGACTTCCTCCGATAATCTCCCCAATTCCTGGAACAAGACAATCCATAGCTGCCACCGTCTTATTATCCTCGTTCATCTTCATATAGAAAGCCTTAATCTCCTTTGGATAATCTGTGACAAATACAGGTTTCTTAAATACTTGCTCTGTTAAATAACGCTCATGCTCGGTCTGAAGGTCAACACCCCAAGATACTTTATAGTCAAATTTCTTATTATTTTTCTCTAAAATCTCAATCGCCTCTGTATATGTCACATGGGCAAAATCAGAATTTACAACATTATCTAGTCTCTCTAAAAGTCCCTTATCCACAAAAGAATTAAAGAACTTCATCTCCTCTGGCGCATTTTCTAGCACATAGCGGATAATATATTTTAACATAGCCTCAGCTAAATCCATATTATCTTGAAGGTCTGCAAATGCACATTCTGGCTCAATCATCCAAAACTCTGCCGCATGGCGAGTTGTATTAGAATTTTCCGCACGGAAGGTTGGACCAAATGTATAAATATTACGAAATGCCTGTGCATAAGTCTCGCCGTTTAACTGACCACTTACTGTAAGATTTGTCTCTTTTCCAAAGAAATCTTGGCTATAATCAATTGCTCCGTCCTCTGTCAAAGGAGGATTTTTCATGTCCAATGTTGTAACTTGGAACATCTCTCCTGCACCCTCACAGTCACTTCCTGTAATAAGTGGTGTATGCACATACACAAAACCTCTCTCTTGGAAGAACTGATGAATCGCATATGCACAAAGAGAGCGCACTCTAAATACTGCCTGAAACATATTAGTTCTTGGACGAAGATGAGTCATTGTTCTTAAAAATTCCATTCCATGACGTTTTTTCTGAAGTGGATAATCTGGAGCAGAAGCCCCCTCTACTGTAACCTCTGTAGCCTGAATCTCAAATGGCTGTTTTGCCTGTGGAGTGGCCACTAGCGTACCCTTTACAATAATTGCAGTTCCAACATTCATCTTACTGATTTCTGTAAAATTATCCATTGTGTCATGATATACGACCTGCAATGTCTCAAAGAAAGAGCCATCGTGAAGCACAATAAATCCAAAGTTTTTAGAACCACGAACACTGCGGACCCAACCACCTATTGTAACTTCTTTATCTAAAAATTTCTCTCTTTCTCTATAAATTTCTTTTACCGTTGTTAATTTCATAACTCATTAGCTCAAACACTTATATTTTTCATCATAAGAGGAGAGCTAACCTCCTTTCTGTCGACATAGTTTCTCTTATTATCTCTTAATTAAGAATAATCAATCTTATTCTCTAATTTTATTCTCTATTTTCTTTTGCTAAGATGTCTTCCTAACATACTCAAAATAGTTACGCCACTAATTACTAATACGCTAAGCCATAAAGCAATATGGCTATCATCTCCAGTTGTTGGGATGATTTTTGTAAGCAAACTCTTAGCCGTTGTAGCGGTAGTTCCTGTTGCAGGAATAATGACAGTTTTTTTATAGCCACAGACACTACAGCTCTTATATCCAGTTCCATTCTTTTCAGCAGTGGCCTGCTGCTCTACCTTCACCTCACCAAAGGTATGTGAAGCTTGATTCATTTTTTCTCCACAAATGCATACTTGCCAATGTACATTGGCATCGCTTCTCCAACCTTTTCCGTCGGATACATGTGTCGTTGTCTTAGCTGTCACGATAGAAGCGGAAGTAATCTCTTTTCCTACTTTTCCATTATCATCTGCAAAATACTTCTTGCAAGATTCACAGTACCAGTATGCAATATTTCCCGTTGCTATATGCGTTGCCGCTTTTGCATCTGTTTTCTTTATATTTTTATGATTGCTTGCATCTACTTCTCCATATGAACCTTTACAAATATCACAGACTTTCTTTTCAACACAGTTTGCAGTTCCACCTTCATGCTTACTCTCTTCTAGCTTTGTCTCGCAATTTTCACAGGCATGCCAGTGACTATCGTTATCAGAAGACCATGCCTCCTTCTCATCATGCTCAACAACTTTAAAACTTGCACTAAATGATTCTAGTTTTTCTCCACTGTCTTTGAGAACAAGAGTGGCTTCCACATCATTTACTTTAATTTTAAAATTCTCTTTATACTCTCCTACGTCAAGTCCCTTTTTAGGATTTATCTTAATTGTTACTTTCGATTGAGATTCCAGTTTTTCTTCTTTTAAGCCATCTAATGTTATGCTATAATCAGAGTTTTCTTTTGTTTTTATCACTTCAAACTTAACATCTTTATCAGAGCCATTTTTAATATCAAAGCTTTGTTCACCTGGCTGAATACCTATACATTTCTCTCCAAAATCAAATGATTTTTTATCTATTTTTATCGTATAAGTTGGTTCTGGCTCTGGTTCTGGATCTGAAGAAGATTCCTTCTCTAATTTTAAAGTAACCTCCATAACCACATCTGTTTTAACCGTATACTTATATGTCATCTCGGCTGGAATGGACTCTTCTGAAAACGTCACAACTCCATTTTTATACTCGGCGTTAGTTGGAAGCTCCTCATCTGCAATATCAACCTTATCCATATTTGCTTCTCCAACAATATCTTTAAGGTTTAATTTCCAGCCATCTTCCTCCTTAGTAACTGTTGCTTTTCCACCGTCTTGTTTTCCTACAGTCACTTTATTTAATGTTTCTAATCCTGATAAATTCAATGTTTTTAAATTATTATTAGAACAGTTTAACTCTTGTAATGTTCCTAATCCTGATAAATCCAATGTTGTTAAATTATTATCAGAACAGTTTAGCTTTTGAAGAGACGTAAATTTTTCAATTCCCTTTAAATTCTTGATTCCCTTTCCTGAAACATTAATCTCTTTCACTGCCTCTATTTCTTCATCTGTCAATATTTCATTGTCTGCTCCAGAAATATTTTCCTTAATCCACTTTCTAAAAGTCTCATCTGGAAAAATCTCCTCATTGACGTTAATACCTGTCTCCCCATTATCTTGTATTATGTCTACTGCTTTTGCTGTCATTACCTTCGCTGTTGCTTCTTCTTTCTCTGTCGTTGCCTTTGTTGTTGCTTCTTCTTTTTCTGTCGTTGCCTTTGTTGTTGCTTCTTCTTTCTCTGTCGTTGCCTTTGTTGTCACTTCTTCTTTCTTTGTCGTTGCCTTTGTTGTTACTTCTTCTTTCTTTGTCGTTGCCTTTGTTGTTACTTCTTCTTTCTTTGTCGTTACCTTTGTTGTTACTTCTTCTTTCTTTGTTGTCGTTGCTGCCTTTGTTGTTACTTCTTCCTTCTTTGTTGTCGTCGTTGCACCTATCTTCTCTTCTTGTGTGCTTTGCTTTGCCTTCTCACATTTTTTGTAATCTTTTGAACAAATATCACAATTTTTATTTACTTGTTTCTCACTACAAGCAATAAGGCAAATACATTCATCTTTGTTCTCTTCAGCAGCAAAACTTCCTACTGGTACCATACACAGCACCATACAAAAAGAAATTGCTAACGCCCATAATCTTTTTAGTTCCATCCTTTCTCCTCCATCCTTTCATAAATCAAGAACTCTCCTATCTTGATTTATAAATAAATTTTTAAAATAAACTTTATTTTTTTATCTTGTTCTATAGTATTATACACCATTTTTTCACAATTGAAAAGGTGAAATAGCTAGAACAAATCTCTCAATATTTGCTCTGCTGACTTATTTCTGTATCCATCTGGATCAGACATAATAGATTTTCCCGACAAATCCCATCTCATTCTAGAAGACTGTGTCAGATAACTGCTGCTCCTTGAACAATCTGGATACTTCTTGTACCACTCTGGATAATATTTTTTCATATATTTCTTTGCCAAGGCAACTGCCTGACTATTTCGATTTCCACTTTTGGTGGCTGTTCCTGAAATCTGAACTCCCGGAGGACTTGAATGCAATAGTACGACACTGCCATCTTTACACTGTCCAAGAACCATCCATACATGTCCTGGCATACTCATAATATCACCAGCGCGATAATCTTTTACCCCAGTCTTATATGTATAAGTTCCAAAGCCTCTAGAAGCAAAATTTTTTGCCATAGTTTCAGCTTTCATCACATATCCCTTATTGCCATTCTCCTTATTAAGAATATTATAAATGCTCCACCCTATATAGCCAGAACAATCTAAACCATTTTTTATCTGATATTTCGTGTTCTTATAATTATAAGAACTATTTTGCTTTTTAAAAAATGCTCTCCATCTTGGACTTACGCCAATCGTTCGTGCTGTCTTTCCTGCAGCCGTATCTGATTTATTCCATCCTCCGCCCCATACATACATTGTACTTCCAACAGGCTTTAGAGCAGTCTTTAATAATTTCTTCAAAGTAGATTTTGGTTTTGTCTTTGATTGTTGTATCGTTGCTTTTTTCGCTTTTGTTTTTTTGGTACTTGACTTTGCTTTCTTTATTGTCGTTGTCTTAACTGCTTTTGTCGTTTTGGCTATCTTTACCTCACTTTTCTTTGCAGCTTCTGCGGTTAGTACATGACTTGGCATTAGCATAGAACAAAAAAACAAAACTATAAACACTCCAATCCATCGTTTTGAAAATTTATGTATTTTCTTTTCCATAATGATTAGCCCAAGTACTTTTGACTTTATTTTAGCCATAAAAAGAGGGCTACTCCCCTTTCTATTTCATTTTATGATGACTTTTATTATTTTGCCATTTGTCTTTCATCATATCAAGTTTTTGTTTTATTTGCAAGCCTTGTTGCGTACTCGTCAATATACTATTTTTCATAAAACTTAGAAAAATACAGATAAAGAGGGATTATCGGGAAATAAATTTTTCTCACTAAATATAGATGGTTTTAAAAAAACTTGATACTATATTTGAGTAAAATTTTATATTTTCCGATATCCCCTCTTTTATTCATCCTCTAAATTCTTATTAATTTCCATATCATATTTTTTCGATTTTATTTTCAATTCTAAAAAATTTTTACATTAACTATGCTGAATCATTCTCTTATACTTCCACTGATTAAACATTTCCACAGTATCCTCAAAAATTGACCTATCCTGATGGAAATTGTATCTAACAGTTTCTAATTTATCTGGTGCTTGCCCATTCTCCACCCAATCCGTGAGAGCCCTCATTCCAGTCGAACAAGATACCGCTGCTCCGCTCCAATCTAAGATGGAATGTCCTGCCATATACGGCATAAACATTCTCAGAGAATCATTCATAATTTTTTCAGATGGAAAATATTCTAGCATATTATTATAATAATCAATCGTAGATTGATAAGGCACTACACAGTCACCTGTTCCCTGGGTAATAATAAGCTTTCCACCTCTATTGGCGTAGGCAGAAAAATCTGCTTCACTAAAATCAATATCGCAAAAATCTTTTTTACTATTTCTATATATGGTCTCAAATTGCTCATAGGAACAACTATGTATATCAAGATTTGGATTACGAGAAAACCAGCGTAACATCTGCTGTGCTATCGGCATAAGATTAAGT
Organism: Lachnospiraceae bacterium; assembly: GCA_051880475.1. Lineage (GTDB taxonomy): Bacteria > Bacillota > Clostridia > Lachnospirales > Lachnospiraceae > JAUUSJ01. The sequence continues at coordinate 65,540 of JBJEOA010000061.1, forward strand.
TTTCCGTCTTCTCTCCTATTAAAATATCCATACATTTGTTTTTCCCATTCTAACGGCCACTGCTGAATCGTCGGGCCAAAACCATATGCCATTCGCTTTCTATCTTTTGTAAATGGACCATTCCAAGTTTTAGTCATCACTTGAAGGTCTCTTCTCGTAATAGGACCGTCTGGGGTAGGCAAGCCAAGCAACGATTGAAGAAAATCCATCCATATTATATCACGGCTATAAAAGGGGATATTTCTTTTTGATGAATCAGAAGTTGCCCGCTCAAAAGCCACTTTATATTTTGAGAGGGGTACGATATGTTTTTCATTCGCCTCTACAACGGCCGCCCAAAGACAGGCAAAATTTAAACTATAGTGATGAATAGCAGGACCATCTGCCCAAAGACCATCGTAATCTTCTGGGTACATCAGTGCTTCTGTTATGACCTGTCTTCCACCGCCACTAGTTCCGTGCATATAATTTGCCACTGGTTCTTCTTCGTATAAAGCTGTAATCACCGTTTTGGCACAAACTGTCATTTCGTGCAGTGTTTTATGTGCCCATGCCTCGATATGATCCCACTCTAGATTACCATTTTCATCAAATCCCCAATTACAATCTAAATGTATTCCTGTATCATTATCCGACACCGCACAGGCATAACCATTTTTTAAAGCCATTGGCCAAGTGATAACATTAAAAGTAATCGCAGTAAACCAATCTACTTCATTATTCGTTCCAGCACCGGCAATTCCCATAAAACGATGATTCCAATTTATTGGAAGATAAATACGCATTGTACCTGTGTGATTTTTTGACACACGCTGTTTCATGCGAATTAAATAAAAGTCAGAAATATTATCAAGACGAGTTTTTCCTTCTTCTTCATAAGTCCCAGATGGATAAAACTCTATATTTTCTAATTCAATATGTTCAAATTTTTTTAAAATAGATTCTACTATCTTTTTTGTACAATTCCTTTTCAAACATAAATTCATTGAAGATAATTCATTTTCCTCAATCCAATGATATAATTTATGTTCATACCATCTCGTCGTTTGATTCATACACATCCCCACAATCTGACATTATTTTTCTTTTTCTACTGCTTCTCTCAAGAATATATTTTGCTAATATTATCTTTTTTTCATTTTCCCGCCTTCTCTAAAATTTATTTTAATTTTATCATTTAAAAATATCAAAAGCAATAAAAACCAGAAAATAGAATAAGTTTATATTTATTCTTTTACTGTCAAATCTTTCACCCATTTATATTTCTTAAAATGAATGTATACAGCTGGAAGTTTTACAATCTCGTCCAAATTTAGAACAAAATATACCGCTATAACTGGCCATTTTAAGATAAAAGCCGCTATTGCTCCAAGAGGAACTGTAACACACCAAAGCGTGATAGCATCGCAAGTCATACCAAATTTAGAATCTCCTCCGGCAGCAAAAATTCCAGCGATAACCATACTATTAATGGATTTTCCTACTAAGTAATAAGAACACATCACTAACATCCATTTCAGATAATTATATGCCTGTGGACTTAATACTGTAAAATGTAAAATAATAGGCGTGATTGCAAGCAAAAATAATCCGCTTACAATGCCACTTATAATTGACATCTTAGCGAGGACTTTGCCATGCTGTTTCGCAAGCTCTAAGTTTCCAGCTCCCAATTCATTTCCGACAATAATACTTCCTCCATTTCCAAGTCCGAGACAAAAACAGACAACTAAATTTTTAGAAATATTTGCGATGGAGTTAGCCGCCACGGCATCCGTTCCAAGATGCCCCATGATAACAGAGTAAGTCGTAAATCCAAGCCCCCAGATAAGTATATTGGCAATGACTGGAAGAATCCGACGCCAAACTCTTTTTTCTAATTCTATATTTCGTTGTTTTAAAATAGATAACGGCATTTTCGTCACTTCATTTTTCATACAATATAAAATTGACCATAAAAATCCAATTCCCGTAGAAATAAGAGTGGCAAGTGCCGCCCCCTGAATCCCAAGAGAAGGCATTCCAAACAATCCAAAGATAAACACTGCATTTAAAACAATATTCAATACAACGGTGGTAGTGCTAATAATTGTACTTTTTATTGCTTTTCCGCAATTTTTTAAAAATCCAAGAAAAATTTGGGATATACTAGAAAATAAGTAAGAAACTCCCACAATTCTCAAATATTTTATTCCTAATATAATAAGGGTTTCGTCTGTTGTGAAAATTCTCATTAATATTCTTGGACAAAACGTAGCGGAGATACAAAAGAAGGCAGAGATAAGAAAAGTAACTCGCGCTAAAAAAGCTACAATCTCTCGAACTGTTTTTATATCCCCTTTCCCCCAATACTGAGCCACATACATATTTTCTCCTATTGTAATGGCACTGACAAATAAATTTAAGACAAAGAAAATTTGTCCTCCCAGAGAAACTGCTGATAAAGAATCTTGATTTAATTTTCCAAGCATAATAGCATCACTTGCGTTCACTAATGCCAACATAAATTGCTGAAACGCAATTGGAAGCACAAGCGTCATTAATCTCTGCAATAAAGTATCATTTTTCATTTTTTATCTATACCTTTCTAATTGAATCGTTTTTTCCATATTTTTATCTATAATATTAGCAACGCTCAAACATTTTCTCAAATTTCTTAATACAATAAAGGCAGGTAGGAACAATATAAATAGAAGCGGTAACCCATGCAATCTGATCTGCAAAGCAGATTGCTGTATATCCAAAAGTTCCTACAAATCCAAGACTTACAATAGTTCTTGCCAGAACTACAAATAATCTAGTCATTTGTTTTGAAAGAAAAATTTTATAAGAACAAAACAAATAGGACTTAATAAGACTTAATAATTAGTAATTTTTTTATATTCATTACTCAAATAAGCTTCTGCCACCTTTTGTGCGATTCTCTCTATCACTGATACACATACCGAATTACCAGCTTGCTTGTACAACCTTGAATCACTCATATCCTTAGGCAACTTAAAGTTCTTTGGAAAACCTTGTGCATTGAAGCATTCATGTGGTGTCATCTTTCTAATACCATATTTTGTTTTAATAAGACATACATTATGACCTCCCTCCCCTTGATTTGCGGTAAGAGTAGGTACTACTCCACTTTTATTCTTTCTTACATACGTTCTCCTCCACTGATAAATAGCGTTTCCATCATCCATTGCTTCCACCAGTTTTTCATAAATATTTCCTTTATATTTCCCCTCCGTATAATAGTATTTTTCATCAACTAAATTCCTAAAGTCAATTATATCTGCCAGTTTCTTTTTAAGCGGAACTGGCAGTGGGAATTCAAAATTTTTATACTTTTCAATATCCTTAAATGCAACAATATAGATACGTTCTCTATTCTGAGGGATATTTCCATATTCCATCGCATTTAAGACTGCATATTTTACATGATAATCTTCTTTCTTTAACTCGTCAATGATAACAGAAAAAGTATTCCCATTATCATGACCTACTAAATTCTTTACATTTTCTAAAAACACTATTTGAGGATGCTTAGCCTTTATAATACGTACTAATTCAAAGAATAATGTTCCTCTTCCCTTTTCATCATCAAAACCTTTTCTATATCCTGCTACACTAAATGCCTGACACGGAAATCCTGCTAACAGAACATCAAAATCTGGTATCTCGTTACATTGTACCTCATGTATATCTCTGCAATCAACTTTAATTTTACTATTCAACTCATATGTCTTCACTGGATATGGATCAATTTCATTTGCATATACCACATCAAATAATTTTACTTTCTCAAATCCTATATCAATTCCACCTACTCCTGCAAAAAATGACGCACATTTCAACATATATATTCCTCCTTGAAAAAACTATTGCTATTCTACCAAAAATTGCGGCACGTGGCAATCTCTATATACAAAAAAAGACTAGTATCCGCTAGTCTTTTTCTTCATAATATTTTTCATATGTACCAATTGTTGCAAAATCTATGGAATAATCAAGTTCTCCATTTTTTGTAAAAATAACGCTATCTACTCCGAACAATTCTAACATTTCATAAGTTATAATTGTCCTCTCTTCAACTTCAAATACCTCTCTAAGTAACCATTTACCAAGAACTTTGTTAGGATTACTCATTATTGCTTTTCCTATCTGTGGGTTATTTTTATCTGCTTCTTGACATACTTTTGCTTGTATCTTTGTCCCATTTGGTAGATGTAGCGTAAATTGTGTGTCTCTAGGTGGAAAAAATGACATATCTCTCTGTCTATCTACTGCCTGATATGGAATATATAGTTCATTTGCATCTCGCACTCGTCCTGCGGCATTCCACTGGTTTAATCCACTCTTTTGGGGAACAAATTTCTCTTTATCGGCACCTCTTCTTGAATATAACGGTAAGCACAGCGTTGGCTTGATAACTGGTTTTTCTACCAGTTTTGTATAATAATTTTCTAGCATATTTCCCTGCTCACTTAAGTAATTCTTTGATTGTACCTCCATAGAATTCTGCTTTGTTAGTGATAACAAAAAAAGATAGGGATCATCTATAATATCTACTTCAAAACGATCTAATACTTTCAACTTATCAAATATCATATATAGAGTATTTTTAGATATACTGAAATGATAAGTATGCCTCCCATCTGTAAAATAAGTGTTATTATCATTCCCTCTATTCTCAATTAGTTTTATTGCGTCGATATCAATATAATCAAATGTACCCTCCAATATCTGCATCTCACTTGGAACTCTTTTAACAACATGATAAATCATTTGCTGAATACCATATAGTCTTTTTGTTACTCTGATTCTTTCGTTTCTATATTCAGCAATTCTTTTTACCAGCTCCATACCAGTTAAATTAGCATAACTTTTCTTTAGCTTTCCAAACTCAGCTACCTTTTGATCATCATTCCCCATCCACGTTTTGAGACCAATTCCTATTCCATCTTTCTTTGCATCAGCAGAACAATCTAAACGTGCCAAATTATCTGCCTCTAAATATCTACAGAAAATGTTTTCGTGTGCCCTGTATGCCAAATACGGACAATCACTTTCTGAAAATAACTTTGATAATTGTCCCATTATTTTCAACATTTTTTTGTATTCTTCTCGATTAGAAAAAGGTTGCTTATCATAAAACATATTGCCGACTCCTTCCTAGGCATTTTTTCTATATATTGATTTGTTTTCTCAATTGCTCATTCTAATTCATTTCATTTACTTTATTTCTTTTTTTCACTACTTGATATAGTTTTCTATTCCCTATTTTAGTAAACTCAATCGCTGCTTCATAACAAAAAAAATCTGTTGCCAGACAAATATCATATATTCTATCGAAATCTCCGCATTTATCTCTTACTGCTTCCAATTCATCATCGGAAAGACTAATATTAAAATGTTTTTCTATATGCCTACCTATAGATGAATACATAATTTCTCCTGCAATTTCAATAGTATAATAACTTAATTCATTACCAAAAGTATTATATTGCAATCCCATTCCGCTAATATAAGTAGCTTCTGTATTACCACTGTATTCGTTTTCGAGAAATTCATCTATTGTTTGATTTAAGGAAACAAATCCATTTTTTACAATTCGCCCAGAATGGTCATAAGGACAATCATCTTCTTCCCATTCGTAATGGGCAGGTATAGGAGTCAAATACTCTCTAATTTTTCTAATTATCTTTGCTTTTATCCAATCTTTAGAAATCTCGAATTGTCTATTAACCTCTTCAGCAATAAGTTCTACATTATTATTTACGTAATCTGAATAGACTTTAATATTATCCATATAGCAAACCTCACTCAAATATATTATATATTGATTCTATATCAACTACCTATCAGCGTATTGACTGAAAAATGGACTATTATATACTTCTTTCAATCTAAAATACCATCAAGTGTCATTCAAACATTTTCTCAAATTTCTTAATACAATAAAGGCAGGTAGGAACAATATAAATAGAAGCGGTAACCCATGCAATCTGATCTGCAAAGCAGATTGCTGTATATCCAAAAGTTCCTACAAATCCAAGACTTACAATAGTTCTCGCCAGCATCTCTGTCACGCCTGAAAATACGGCTCTTCCAGAATATCCAAGTCCCTGTGTCACCATACGGCAGACATTTAAAAATCCAAGACTCCAGAAAAAGAATCCAAGACATCTTAAATATTTGGCAGAGGCATCTAAGACATCTACTGCGGATTTACTTACAAACATCATAGAAAGATTTCGTCCTGCAAAAATTAATACCAATCCAATCAGTATTCCATATGTCACCGCAAGGGCAATACTCTGCCACAATCCCTTCTTAATGCGCTCTAACTGTTTAGCACCCAAATTTTGACTGCAAAATACAGATGCCGCCGTTGCAATCGCATCAAACGGACATAAGGCAAATTGTTTGATTCTCATACCTGCTGTAAATCCAGATACGCAGACACTCCCTAGTCCATTGTTAGCAGACTGCATCACCATACTTCCAATGGCTGTAATGGAATATTGCATTCCAGTCGGGATTCCCATTATCATTAATTCTTTTACCGCTTCTGCCTTTACTTTTCTGTTTTCTTTCGTCAGCCGTAAATTTTTCATTCGACGAATGATAAAGTATAGACATAAAATCCCACTAACAGCCTGAGATGAAATCGTAGCAATTGCGGCACCCTTACAACCCCATTTCAGCACTATAATACAAAATAAATCTAGAAAAATATTTAAAATCGCTGAAAAGGCTAAAAAAATAAAGGCTGTCTTGCTATCCCCCACTGACCGTAAAACACTAGAGAGATAATTATAAAGCAAAGTAAATGGAATTCCTAAAAAAATTATTAATAGATAGGAATAGGCATCTTGGTAGATATCTTCTGGCACAGAAAGAATATATAAAATCTGTGGACATAAGATAGTACATAGCGTTGTTACTACAACTGCAATTCCAGCTACAAGCACTGCTCCATTAAAAATATAGTCCCGCATAATAGTCAGCTTTTCAGCCCCAAAATACTTAGCCACTGGAACTCCAAATCCAGCACAGCATCCTATACAAAACCCAAGAACCAGAAACTGCACACTGCTGCTAGCTCCCACGCTAGCTAAAGCCTTAGCCCCCAAAATTTGTCCTACAATGGCTGCGTCAATAATATTATAAGTCTGCTGTAACAGATTTCCAACTAAAAGGGGAAGCGCAAACTGCAGCATAAGTTTTAACGGATTCCCTTTTGTCATAGATATTAACATTTCACTCTTATCCTCCATTTTTAATAATCATATTACTATCTTACAATAGCTGTATAAATTATCCATCATCTAAAGATGACTCAAATTTACTCCTTGGTATTCTGATAATTCAAAATCAAAATTGTAGATGCTCCATCCATATGACACTTAGCAATCGCATTATAGTATTCGTCCTGAAACTTCTCAATCTGACTCTCAATTCGGAATATATTCAAATATCCGTTTCCATTTTGAAAGAAACATCTCCATGTACTTGCGTATTATCTTACACACTTTCTTGCTTATTATACAACAAGACACCAAAAATGCAATCCCTATGGGAGGAGGAGATAGCGTAACTTTTTTGTAAGTTAATAGAAAAAGCATCCCCTTATATGTTAAAATATAATTGAATGAAAAAATACATAACAAATAGCCAAAAAGTGTAAATCCAGATTAAGGATTTACACTTTTTTATTTATACCACTATACAAAACTAAAATTAAATATACAGATTTCTATCTTCTATATTTTTTGTGTCTAAACAATACAGCAAATAGCAATCCACCAATCAGCACAAAAAAACATATACCATATAGTATCAAATTTTGTATTGCATTGTTGGATGTATTTCCACCAAAATTCATATTAGGCTTATTCCCTTTTTCATCAATTTTCGTAAATTGAGATGAACCTTCTTTTTCACTAGTTCTATCACTGAAATTAACTCCTTCTCCCATATTCATAGTTCCCATGACAGACAAATCAATATGAGAAGCATCAATTAGCGTATCAGCTCCTGTCTGTTCCTTTGCAGTAGATGGAATAGTTCCATTAATCTGTCCGTCAATAGACTGTCCTCGCAGATTAACCACTTCACAAAGTACATCTAACGCCTTTTCATACTCTGTATAAGTATAAAGTGCATTAGGATCTTTTTTTACAAGTTCATCAATCTGTGTACGAGTGCGATTATAAAACTGCTCAAATCTACCGCCAAGTATATACTCATCTACAAGTTGCTGCAAATATTTATAATACTGTTCGTGATATTCTTCCTCTTCAAGAAGCGTATCAAAAAATTTTGTTCCCGAAAAAGCATTATCTATCGCATCATTGACAGTAGATGTAGCATCACTTAAACCATCTTTACCAAATCCGCCCATTCCTCCAAGCGAAAGATTATAATCCCAGGGAAGAAGATTGAGCATTCCATTTGATTCATAAAGATAATAGTTATGAGCCATCATTCCAGAAAGACTATCTGAGTTTACAGAAAATACATGAACTGCTGCATACTTTAAAAGATTATCCACATCCATATAAGTATCCAAATTTGTCCCTTGAGAAATATTGCGTAAAGCAGTTACAACCCGCTTATGGTCTTTCTTTGTTGTATCTGTAACTTCACAATTCCATATGGTCGAATAACTGTCCAAATTCTCATCCGTATAATTCAAATCGGCACCACTTCCACCCATCATAAAATTAAAACCACCTTTTTTGGAAGAATCGAAGTTTTCCATATCTGGCATTGCATCTTTATTAAAATCTTCTGGAAGTTCTGAGTCAAACTGTGGCATATTACTAGGTTTTTCCTTATCAGCAGTCGGTGGCTTCATATTCCCAAAATCTTTTTTCTCAGAATCTCTATTACTGAAATTTCCCCCCATATTTCCAAAATTCATACTGTCTGGTTTATAAAGCTCACCATAGTTCGCACCATAATTACGAAGCATAAAGCTTTCTTCGACCGCTTCAAGTGCGAGATAAACTCCCCAATATTGTCCGTTCACAGATATTTCTGCATAATTATATAGAGAGGCATCTACGCCCATATACTGAAACATATCATAAATTAATGCTTCTTTCATATTGGTAGCATCTGCAAAATTATTATTTAAAATGAGTTTATCTAGTCCATAGCAATTTCCTCCGTCTACATACTGGTCAAATTCAAGTTTCAAACTATACCTATTATTATCTGGGTCGCTAGCAATTGAACTTAAACTTGTATTTCCCTTTGGACGAATACCAATATTATAAAAAGTTTCTCCATTTATCTCAACATCACATGGATAATATTGTTCTGCTATCGCATTTGAAAGCATATCATTCCATTCAGCTTCATCCATAATAATATTTATATTGAGAATTTCCTCTGTATTAAAGAGCTTAGATTCATATTCCATTTCCATGCTAGAATCACCCAAGACACTTTCTATTTTTTCTGAATAAACCATTGCACATAGACATAAACATGCAGCAATTGCCATGATTACAGCAACTATTTTAGAAATGTGTTTATTTGCAATCATGTGTACCTCCATTCTTACGCCATATACTCACCGTTATAACTCACAAGCGTCGCACTCTCAATACCCTGTATATCATGAATTCTGTTTACAAAAGATGTAGTCGCATCCTTTGTCCTAAGTTCACATGTCATCTCAATTCCAGAAGCATTAATCGTTTTGGATTTAATAATATAGTGTTCCACACTTTTATCCAACACTTCAAGAACTGCTTCCTCTGACTTTTCATTTTGGCAATTAAGAACCAAAATATATGGATTATTTCGAATTTTACGGTTTGCAAATACTAATAAAATGATACCGATAATGACAGAGCCAATAATTGCCAACGGTATCATACCTGCACCAACAACAATTCCTACAGCAAGTGCCCAAAACAGGAAAACTATTTCCACAGGTTCCTTGATTGCGGTACGGAATCGAACAATAGAAAGTGCACCGACCATACCCAAAGAAAGAACCACATTAGATGTTACTGCCATAATAACTAATGTAGTCACTAGTGAAAGCCCAATAAGTGTTAATGCAAAACCACTCGAATACATTACTCCTGTTAAAGTCTTTTTATATACCACAAAAATAAACAAACCTATCAGTAAAGCAACTACTAGACCCAATATTGTGTCTAAAACTGAAAACTCCGTTACACTATCCAAAAAACTGGATTTAAAAACATCACTAAAATTCATATTAATTTCCTCCAATATTTTTTAACCAAATCGACGACACGCGCCGTATTTTGAAAATGCCTGTTGACGTATCCCCTCTGTTTGTAAAAGGTCAACAATCACTTGCGGTATGAACTCATCATATTTTACTTCAAGAATGATATCCCCGGGATTATTCAACGCACTAATATCATAGCTTTTTTTCTCAAGAAATTCTCTGTGAAACAGACTTGTTCTAATATGAGAATCAAAAGTAACTCGCACATTTCCCGCTTGATAAACATATGGCTCCCGTATATATGAAACCACTACTCTTGGACGAAGCTGTTGACTGTTCATCTTACAATACAATTCATGAATTATCTCATTCTCATGCCTAAGCATCCAGCTTGTCTTTCCGCTCAAAAGGGCTCTGCATTCTTCTTCTGTAATAGCAACATTCATTTTAAGGCATAGACTATTATGTTTCATTTTCTTCTCCAGCGTGATAAAGGAAAAATCATCATTATAATAACGGATTCTAAATTTTTCTCTTTTTTGCACACCATCTAATTTTTCACGCAATGCCTTATCATCTGCATTGTCAAAATAAATGCTTCGAATCAAATAATACCCCTCTTTGGAGGCATGCTCATCTAGTTTCATTAACGGTCGTATTCTTTGACGTATTGCCAGATATTCAGCAAAATTTATCTGATACTTCAATTCATGTCTATAAATACCTTGTTGTTTCAACTATCCTATACTCCTTTCTGCTTTGATTTCCCTTAGTTTAAACTGTAATCCTAAAATATACCTGAAAAAATCTGTGTCCAAAATGTGAATTTTTACATATCGTTTTTCTCAGTTTCGACACACTCCTATATTATAATGAATTTAATCAATATTTTTTAACTTAATTTCAACTTGCGAATTTATAATACAATTATAATACAATTACAATGGAGGTATTTAATATATGAAACTATTAATCGCAGAAGACGAAGTATCAATTGCAAATGCACTAAAAGTTATGCTTACAAAAAACAAATATATTGTAGATGTTGTATATAATGGCAAAGATGCCTTAGATTATATAACACAGTTTTCTTATGATGCATTAATCCTTGATATCATGATGCCAGAAATGGATGGTCTTACTGTATTGAAAAAGGCCCGTCAAAAAGGGATTCGCACACCTGCCCTCTTTTTAACCGCCAAGAGCGATATCAATGACAGAGTAATCGGACTTGATGCAGGTGCCGATGATTATCTGGCAAAACCCTTTGCATCTAAAGAATTTCTAGCTAGAGTAAGAGCTCTCACTCGCAGATACGAAGCTTATAGCTCCAATAAGATTACTTTAGGAAATACCACTCTTGATTGTAACCAATATACTTTAACCGCCAAACAAAATAGCACCAGACTTAATAACAAAGAATTCCAACTCATGGAGTTATTTTTGAGACATCCTCACCAAGTATTTTCTACAGAACGCCTTATGGATAATGTCTGGGAACAAGACAGTGTTTCCGAACTGGATGTAGTTTGGACTTATATCGGTTTTCTGCGAAAAAAATTAAGATTAATCGATTCAGATATTGAGATAAAAACCATTCGAGGTGCTGGATATTTACTGGAGGAAAAAATATGTTAAAAAAGTTGCGCTGGCGTTTTATTACCGTGGCAATGGCTGCATTTTCTACTGTAATTATTTCGTTATTATTAATCGTTAATATTTCAACATATTATAGTATCACAAAGCAACTAAATGAAACCCTGCAAATGCTTACAAAAATGAAAACAGAAAAACCAATTCCTTTTCCCGCAGGCACTTCTCCGCCACCAGAATTTCATAGAGATTTTTCTCCTGAGTTTCAATATATGCTTCGTTTTTTTGCAGTATATACAAATGACAAAAATGAAATAGTAAAAATTAATCAAGACTATATCGCATCTGTATCAAAAGATGATGCCATAAACTATGCTGAATATGTATTACGACGAAAATCTACAAGTGGATACTATAATAATTACCGTTATACAATCACTAAAACTTCAACTGGAAATATTATCCTTTTCCTCAATTCCGAACGAGAATTACAGCTTATGAAGTCCCTTTTTCTCTCAACTACGGGAATTGCAGCTTGCTGTCTATTGGCCGTTTTTACACTTATTGTTATTTTTTCAAAAAAAGCTATTGCACCCTATGTACGAAATATCGAAACACAAAAACGCTTCATAACCGATGCAGGGCATGAACTCAAGACACCATTAACTGCCATTACTACCAGTGCGGATGTCCTCTCCATGGAATACGAAAACAATGAATGGATACAAAATATACAACACCAATCCAATAAAATGTCAAAACTGATAGCAGAATTGATAACGCTCTCTCGTCTTGATGAAGAACGGCCATTCCCTGACATAACCGAATTTGTATTGACAGAAGCTGTTTGGGAAATATCTGAACCATTTGCAACTTTGGCGACCACAAACGGAAAGGAATATATTCAACATATAGAAGAAGACCTTATACTATGTGGTGATAAAAATGCTATTCAGCAAATGATATCCATCCTCTTAGATAACGCCCTAAAATATTCTAATGAAAATGGGAAAATACGTTTAGATGTTCATAAAAAACGAAAGCAAATAGAAATCATCGTATATAATACCTGCCTTGCGGACAATATCCCTGATTTAGAGCGGGTATTTGACAGATTTTACCGTGCTGACCAATCTCGAAATAGAAAAAATAGCTATGGCATCGGATTGTCCATTGCACAATCTATTGCACATAATCACGGTGGTTATATAAAAGTAGATAGTAATGATGGTGCTTCCATCACTTTTACTATAAGAATATAAGGCGAGGCGAGGGTGGCGGGGCGGACGGGGGACGGTTCTCTGTCCTGCTCTGTTCCAACTTCTTTATTCCAATTTCATTGCAGATAAAGGAGCAGGACAGAGAACCGTCCCCCGTCCGCCCCGCCAGGAAAAAGAAAAGGCTTCCGAGAAAACTCTCGAAAGCCCGATAAGTGCCCCTCGAAAATGCTTCGCATTTCCTCGGTCACGGGCATTCGCTAAATGCCCGCAAACACGCAAAAACAGCCACTTACATGCAAACATGTAAGTGGCTGTTTATTTCGTGTTTTATACGCTTAGCTCAAAGCTTTCGTGCAAATTACTCAATGATTGTAGCAACACAGCCTGAACCAACTGTACATCCACCTTCACGGAATCTCCATCTTCTATTCAAAAAAGTGATGGGTATTATTACTCTCCCATTACAACAATCTTGAGACCTTGCATACTGATATTCATCTCCATGGCTTCATTTATCTCAGCAAGTGGATATTTGTGGCTCAAAAGCTGTTCCACTGGAAGACCGTCCTTCTGTGCCTCTTTAAGTACTTCACAGGCCTGAATCCAATCCTTAGCTTGATATGTCCATGAACCTATCACCTTAATTTCTTTATTACAAATGTCCTGATGAGGATTGTATGTAGTATCTCCATTATCAACAAAGAATCCAAGTTCACACATAGAACCACCACGGCGTACATATTTCCATATTGTACTTGCAGCCTTTGGAGAACCTGTACACTGAAACGCCATCTCAGCACCAGTTCCAGTAATCTCCTTTATTTTAACAATAGCATCTTCTTTCATAAAGTTTACTGCGAAAGCTGCTCCCAACTTCTTAGCCATCTCAAGTCGATTCTCATCACCATCAACGGCAATAATATTTCTTACTCCCATTGTTCTAACAGTTGTTAATAATAAAAGTCCAATTGGTCCACAACCCTGAATAAGAACATAAGAATTCTGTTTAAAGTTAAAGATTTCTTTTGCCTTTTCTACAGCGTGCACTACTACAGCACATGGCTCAATTAATGTACGAAGATCAACATCCATATCACTTACATTAAATACCACCCCACCAGCATTTACCTTGATATACTCTGCAAACCATCCGTTAAAATTCTTGTAAGCTTCTTCTCCTGGCATAAGTCCAAATATTTCACCGCCTTCACAGAGGTGAATATGTTCTGGATCATTCTTACATATGTCACAGACTCCACATGGCTTTAATCCAGTAACAATTTTGTCACCAACAGCAAGTGGTTTTCCATAATAGTCTGTTGATATGTTTTTTCCAAGTTTAACGATAGTTCCTGTTCCCTCATGTCCAAGCTCAACAGGAATATATCCAAATGGATCTCCTTTATATTCATGTACATCAGTTCCACAGATTCCGGTTTGCTCAACCTTTACAAGGATCTCATCGTCATTGATTTCAGGAATAGGTAATTCCATAATCTCAATTTTCTTTGGTCCTGTTAATACAGTAATTCTTGCTTTCTCTGGAATATTGCTCATTTTGTAACCTCCCAATTATGTAATTTGATAAAATATATTATACTTATCTTTGGAACTAATCACAATTCACACAAAATTTGATGTGTAACATATAGTTACAAAACTTCAAAAATGTAACTTCTAAACTCTACTATATAAATTTTTTAAATATGAATCTAGTTTTACTGGCATGGCTTCAATAAGAAGAGTTGCCATACTTCGAGGACTGGTTTTCATTCCCTTCATAACCCATTGTGCAGTCATATCCATTGAACCATGACAATAAAACTCAATCAAAAAGTTAATCTCATCGTTCACTTCACCACTTGATTCTGCAATGGACTTATAAAAATCTACAAGGCATTTATAATCGTACTTCATCAAATTATTATAGTCTTCAGATCTCAAAGAACTTATGAAAAAATATTTATCCTCTAGCATATATTCAAATTTTTTAATCAGTCCTTCTTCTAAAGTTAAACTTACACCCATTTGCTTAATAGTCTTTTGGATAATCCTGTCAAAATACCAATTTACTAAATCATACTTATCCTTAAAATTCCGATAAAAGGTCTGCCTTGTCGTGCCACAATTTTCTACAATCTCCTTTACCGTTATTTTATCAAGGGGTATTGTTCTCATTAACTCTTTAATTGATTCGGCCAAAACCATCTTTGTTCTACAAGAAAATTCCATTCCGTTTTCCATCTCTATACACCATAAACCTTCAATACTTTTTTAGTCTGATTACAGATATACATTATGATACAGATTACCATAAACACCGCCTCCACAATAAGCTACATCAAAATAGCTCCATTTAATTGAAAGAAGCAATTAAGAACAATAACTCCCATAATAAACCAAACAATATTTCTACGTATTGTAATAATAATAGAGTTCGATAATTTTCCTAGAGCCCGAAAGTATGCCATAACCATATCATTTTTAAAGTAACAATAAATTCCCTGCCACATATCAGTATATGGCACAGTAATTATTTCAATTTTGTCGTCTAAAATTAAAAAACTTTGTGGTTTTCTTGTCCACTTCCATTGATTCTTATCTATCTTCATTTTTTCATCCTTTATATTCTTTTGTTAAGATTTTTACAAACATACCATACCTCACAGTTCTATTTCTCACTACAAGCATAACATATATGCACTTTGTTTTCTATATCTTTATAATATTTTTCTTACTACTATTAAGTTAATGACATTTCATAAATGATGAACATCTGACAAACTATTATCAGGTAACAGATGAAGACAGACATGACGTAGATTAATTTATTAGAGATTGATTTATTAGAATGTAGCTTTCTATCAAGAAAAAGCATGATCGAACTGCTGACATAAAAAAAATTACAAAATAGTAATTCTAAATCTCCTAAATATAAAAACTTAAAATGTTTTTCATATTTAAAATATACCAACCTAATTTCTTGGAGCCAACGAGCATCTGAATCTCTTTTACAAACTCCTTAAGACGAAAAAAACTCCCGAGGGAACTCCTCGGAAGACTTGTATGGCGGACAGAGAACCGTCCCTCGTCCGCCTCAGAAAAAGAAAAGGCTTCCGAGAAAACTCTCGAAAGACCGATAAGCGCCCCTCGAAAATGCTTCGCATTTCCTCGGTCACGGGCATTCGCTAAATGCCCGCAAACACGCAAAAACAGCCACTTACATGCAAGCATGTAAGTGGCTGTTTATTTCGTGTTTTATGCGCTTAGCTCAAAGCTTTCGTGCAAATTACTCAATGATTGTAGCAACACGGCCTGAACCAACTGTACGTCCACCTTCACGGATAGCGAATGTTAAACCTTGCTCCATAGCGATTGGGTGAATTAACTCAATTGTCATCTCTACGTTGTCACCAGGCATACACATCTCTACACCTTCTGGTAAGTTACAAACACCTGTTACGTCTGTTGTTCTGAAGTAGAACTGTGGTCTGTAGTTGTTGAAGAAAGGAGTATGACGTCCACCTTCATCTTTTGTTAAAACGTAAACCTGAGCTGTGAATTTTGTATGGCATGTTACTGAACCTGGTTTAGCAAGAACCTGACCTCTTTCGATCTCTGTTCTCTGAACACCACGAAGTAATGCACCGATGTTGTCACCAGCCTGAGCCTCGTCAAGAAGTTTACGGAACATCTCAACACCTGTTACTACTACTTTACGGGATTTCTCTTTGATACCAACGATTTCTACTTCGTCAGATACATGAAGAACACCACGCTCTACTCTACCTGTTGCAACAGTACCACGACCTGTGATAGAGAATACGTCCTCTACAGGCATTAAGAATGGCTGATCTGTAGCACGCTGTGGATCTGGAATATAGTCATCTACTGCTTCCATAAGCTCGATGATTTTGTCTCCCCACTCTCCACTTGGATCTTCAAGAGCCATAAGAGCAGAACCCTGAACGATTGGGCAATCTGTAAACTCATACTCTTCAAGTACTTCTGTGATCTCCATCTCTACTAACTCTAATAACTCCTCGTCGTCTACCATATCACATTTGTTCATGAATACAACGATATAAGGAACACCTACCTGACGGGAAAGTAAGATATGCTCTTTTGTCTGAGCCATAACACCGTCTGTAGCAGCTACTACAAGGATAGCACCATCCATCTGAGCAGCACCTGTGATCATGTTCTTAACGTAGTCAGCATGTCCTGGACAGTCAACGTGTGCGTAGTGACGGTTAGGTGTCTCATACTCAACGTGTGCTGTAGAAATTGTGATACCACGCTCTCTCTCTTCTGGAGCTTTATCGATGTTATCGAAAGCAACTGCCTCACCTGTACCATATCTCTCATGAAGAGTTTTTGTGATAGCAGCTGTTAAAGTTGTTTTACCATGGTCAACGTGTCCGATTGTACCAATATTACAATGTGGTTTGTTTCTCTCAAACTTAGCTTTAGCCATTTTATTTTCCTCCTTAATATATACGTCCTCTCACGGACAATAGATTTCTTTTTATTTGGACTATGAATATACCTAAACTAGGATATAGCAATAGCCACAGCCTAGATTAGATTATATTTCATTTTCGCATTATTTTCAAGTGATATTTTCATAAAATATCAACTATTTTTATTTATTTTTTGTCAGAAAGTACTTTTTCCTGAACGGACTTTGGTACTGGCTCATATTTATCGAAGAACATAGAATAGTTACCACGTCCCTGTGTTCTAGAACGTAAGTCTGTGGAATAACCAAACATCTCTGATAATGGAACATAAGCTCTAACTAATTTTCCACCACCGATATCTTCCATACCCTCGATACGTCCACGACGGGAGTTTACGTCACCGATAACATCACCCATATACTCTTCTGGCATTGTTACCTCGACTCTCATGATAGGCTCAAGCAATACAGCTCCTGCCTTATGCATAGCATCTTTGAATGCCATAGAACCAGCAATCTTAAATGCCATCTCACTGGAGTCAACCTCATGGTAAGAACCATCGTATACAGTAGCCTTAACACCAAGCACTGGGAATCCACCAAGGATACCTGCTTTTGCAGCTTCCTCAATACCTGCTCCAACTGCTGGGATGTATTCTTTCGGAATAGCACCACCTACTACAGTTGATTCAAACTTAAATACTTCCTCTGCGTTTGCATCCATAGGCTCAAATTTAACTTTACAGTGACCATACTGTCCACGTCCACCGGACTGCTTAGCATACTTGCTCTCAACATCAACAGCTTTTGTAAATGTCTCTTTATAAGCAACCTGAGGAGCACCAACATTAGCCTCTACCTTGAATTCACGAAGTAGACGGTCAACGATAATCTCTAAGTGCAACTCACCCATACCAGCAATGATTGTCTGTCCAGTCTCTGTATCTGTATGAGCTCTAAAAGTAGGGTCTTCCTCTGCTAACTTAGCAAGAGCTTCACCTAATTTTCCTTGACCAGCTTTTGTCTTAGGCTCGATAGCGAGCTCAATAACTGGCTCTGGGAATTCCATAGATTCCAAAATAACTGGGTGCTGCTCATCACAGATTGTATCACCAGTTGTTGTTACTTTGAAACCAATTGCTGCTGCAATATCTCCAGAGTAAACTTTTGCAAGTTCCTCTCTCTTATTTGCATGCATCTGAAGAATACGTCCTACACGCTCCTTCTTACCTTTTGTAGCGTTTAAGATGTAAGAACCAGAGTTCATAACACCTGAGTAAACTCTAAAGTATGCTAACTTACCTACGAATGGGTCAGTCATAATCTTAAATGCCAAAGCGGAGAATGGCTCTTCGTCAGAAGAATGTCTCTCAACTTCGTTTCCATCTAAATCCACACCTTTGATAGCTGGGATATCTGTAGGAGCTGGCATATACTCTAAGATAGCGTCCAAAAGTTTTTGAACACCTTTATTTCTGTAAGCAGAACCACAGCAAACAGGAATTGCTGCACACTCACAAGTTCCTTTTCTCAATGCAGCTTTTAACTCTTCGATAGAAGGCTCTTCTCCCTCTAAGTACTGCATCATTAAGTCATCATCTAATTCACAGATTTTCTCAACTAAGTCTGTATGATAAAGCTCTGCATCTTCTTGCATATCCTCAGGGATATCAACGATAGAAACATCATCACCCTTATCGTCGTTGTAGATATAAGCTTTCATCTCAAATAAGTCAATGATTCCTTTGAAATCATCTTCTTTTCCGATAGGTAATTGTACAGGAATTGCATTTTTACCTAATCTGTCCTTAATCTGCTCTACTGCACCGTAGAAATCAGCACCCAAGATATCCATCTTATTGATGAATGCCATTCTAGGTACATTGTATGTGTCAGCCTGACGCCATACGTTTTCAGACTGAGGTTCTACTCCACCTTTTGCACAAAATACACCAACTGCTCCGTCTAATACACGAAGGGAACGCTCAACCTCTACTGTGAAGTCTACGTGTCCTGGAGTATCAATGATATTGATACGGTGTTCTAATGCGCCTGGTTTTAACTGATTCTGCTCTCTCATTGTCCAGTGACAAGTTGTAGCCGCAGAAGTAATGGTAATACCTCTTTCTTGCTCCTGTTCCATCCAGTCCATGGTAGCAGTACCTTCATGAGTATCACCAATTTTGTAATTTACACCAGTATAATAAAGGATACGCTCTGTCAATGTTGTTTTACCAGCATCGATATGAGCCATGATTCCAATATTTCTGGTTCTCTCTAATGGATATTCTCTTCCAGCCAATGGAACTTCCTCCTTAAAATGCTTACTTTCAGTTATATATTACGCCTGAAAAAACAGGCATCTCATTGTCTCTATAAAAAATTTCGAACAATATTCGATTAGAATCTGTAATGAGCAAATGCTTTGTTTGCCTCTGCCATTCTGTGCATCTCTTCTTTTTTCTTTACAGATGCTCCAGTATTATTGGAAGCGTCTAAAAGCTCATTTGCTAATCTCTCTTCCATTGTTCTCTCTCCTCTTTTACGGGAGAATGTTGTAATCCAACGAAGCGCTAACGCTTGTCTTCTATCTGGACGTACATCGATAGGTACCTGATATGTTGCTCCACCGATACGTCTTGCTTTTACCTCTAATACAGGCATTACGTTATTCATAGCATCGTTAAATACTTCTACTGCGTCTCTTCCAGTCTGTGCTGCGATACGCTCGAATGCTCCGTATACGATTCTTTGTGCTACACCTTTCTTACCATCTAACATGATATTGTTGATAAGCTTTGTAACAACTTTATTATTGTAAATTGGATCTGCCAATACATCTCTCTTTGCAATATGTCCTTTACGTGGCACGGTTCTTCCCTCCTTAATTATAAAATTAATTCTACGGTACTCTCCTTGAATCAGTTACGATTCATGGCGTTCATGCTCGGACTGCGATCTCTATTTATCCTGCAACCAACAGAAAAAATATTGCTATTCCGGCACTAACTCTAGAATTTTAAATTTCTTAGTTTGTCTGCAATATATTTTATATTGCTCTACGTCGTCTTATTTTTTAGGACGTTTTGCTCCATATTTGGAACGAGCCTGACGTCTGTTTGCTACACCTGCTGTATCAAGTGTACCTCTTACGATATGGTAACGAGTACCTGGTAAGTCTTTTACTCTTCCTCCACGAATCAAAACAACACTATGTTCCTGTAAGTTATGTCCCTCACCTGGGATATAGCTTGTTACTTCGATACCGTTGGATAAACGAACTCTGGCGATCTTACGAAGAGCTGAGTTAGGTTTCTTAGGAGTAGCTGTCTTAACAGCAGTACATACACCTCTTTTTTGAGGAGCGCTTGCATCAGTTGCTTTCTTCTTTAAAGAGTTAAATCCTTTTTGAAGAGCTGGTGCTGTACTTTTTTTCTTAATTGATTGTCTTCCTTTTCTAACTAATTGGTTAAAAGTTGGCATCCTGTTTCACCTCCATGCATATTTTTTACCGTGGTTGCCGATTTATAATTCAACCTATTTCTGTAGTGATCGTTTTACGTCCACACATTCATGAATTATATCTGTTTTCTATTTTATTGTCAAGGATTTTATTCCCTTTTCTTCTTAATTTCGTGAGTTTTACTTGTTTTTTTCTTCTTTTTAACAATACTATCAACAGTTTTGCCCTAAAAATCACTTTCTATTCACATCTATAGAAAAATAGTACACTCTCAAAAACAGCCATAAATAAAAGGCTCAATTGCTCCATACTCTGCTACCTTCTAGTACAAAGCAAGAAAAAATATCTTTTTTTCTGCATCTTTTTACTACACACTTGAAAAAATTCAAAAGAAAAAGAAGATTCCAAAAAAGGAATCCTCTTTTTCAAATACTCTATAAACTTAATTATAAACTTACTTATAATAAGCGAAAGTTTCCGACAGAATTAGTCGTCAAATTCCTCCTCGAAGTCATCCTCTTCAAAGATATCCTCTTCATCTAAATCTTCTTCGAATTCGATGTCCTCATCTTCGTCAATCTCTTCTAACTCGTCTAAAACGTCCTCGAACTCTCCCTCATCAAAGTTAAGTTCTTCCTCTTGAGTAACCTCTTCTATCTTTTCTTCCTTATCTGTATTCAACTTAACATTTCTGTAAGTCTTCATTCCAGTTCCAGCTGGAATTAATTTACCGATAAGAACATTTTCCTTCAATCCGTTTAATGGGTCTGTCTTTCCCTTGATGGCAGCATCGGTAAGTACCTTTGTTGTCTCCTGGAAAGAAGCGGCTGACAAGAAGGAGTTTGTTGCAAGAGAAGCTTTCGTAATACCAAGCATTACTTGTTTTCCAACAGCTGGCTCTTTGCCCTCTGCGATTAATTCCTCATTTGTCTTATTAAGCTCTAAGATATCAACTAATGTTCCTGGCAGATAATTACTATCTCCATTTTCCTCAATGCGAATCTTCTTAAGCATCTGACGCACAATAACCTCGACATGCTTATCATTGATATCTACACCTTGGAGACGATAAACTCTTTGTACCTCTCGAATCATATAATCTTGAACGGCTCTTACACCCTTAATCTTCAAGATATCATGTGGATTTACGGAACCTTCTGTAAGTTCATCACCAGCTTCAAGCTCCTGACCCTCCAAAACTTTAATACGAGAGCCGTAAGGAATCAAATAAGTCTTAGCTTCTGTATCATTTACAACGACAACTTCTCGTTTTTTCTTTGTATCTTTAATCTGAACTCTACCTGGAATCTCGGAGATAATAGCAAGTCCCTTAGGTTTTCTTGCCTCAAATAACTCCTCGACACGAGGAAGACCCTGTGTAATATCATCACCAGCTACACCACCAGCGTGGAAAGTACGCATTGTAAGCTGTGTACCAGGCTCACCGATAGACTGAGCAGCGATAATACCAACTGCCTCACCAACCTGCACTGCCTGACCTGTCGCAAGGTTTGCACCGTAACATTTTGCACATGCACCTACCATAGATTTACATGTAAGCATTGTACGAATCTTAACTTTTGTATAGCCAGCATCTATAACTTTAGCAGCAAGGAGTGGAGTAATAAGACTATTGCAAGGAACAATAACCTCTCCTGTCTCTTTATTTACTAAGTCTTCTGCCGCAAAACGTCCTGTAATACGCTCTTGCAAGCTCTCAATAACTTCTTTTCCATCCATGAATGCTTCTACATACATTCCTGGAACTTCTCCAGTTGCCTCACAACAATCTGTCTCGCGGATAATCAAATCCTGAGATACATCAACAAGACGTCTTGTTAAGTATCCAGAGTCAGCTGTACGAAGAGCAGTATCAGAAAGACCTTTTCTAGCACCGTGAGCAGAAATAAAGTATTCCAAAACGTCAAGACCTTCACGGAAGTTTGACTTGATTGGCAACTCGATTGTACGACCTGATGTATCGGCCATCAGACCACGCATACCGGCAAGCTGTTTAATCTGCTGATTAGAACCACGGGCTCCAGAGTCAGCCATCATAAAGATATTATTATAACTATCCAAACCGTCAAGAAGTTTCTTTGTCAATACATCATCGGCCTGGAACCATGTGCTAACAACTGCTTTATAACGCTCCTCGTCTGTCATAAGACCACGGCGATACTGTCTTGTGATGAGGTTTACTTGCTTTTCTGCATCTGCCAAAATCTGCTTTTTCTCCTGAGGCACTGTCATATCTGAGATAGATACAGTAAGAGCTCCTCTTGTGGAGAATTTATATCCAAGTGACTTGATATCATCAAGTACCTCTGCTGTTTTTGTTGCTCCATAAATATTAATACATTTATCCAAGATTTGCTTTAACTGTTTTTTCTTAACAAGGAAGTCAACCTCTAATTTTAAGAAATTTTCTTCTTTAGAACGGTCTACAAATCCTAAATCCTGCATAATAATTTCATTAAAGAGAAGACGTCCCATTGTACAATCAATAATACCTGTCACTTTTGTTCCGTCTGGCTTCTCTTTTGTCACACGCACTTTAATTCTCGCATGCAATGTAATAACTTTATTTTCATAAGCCAAGAAAGCTTCATTTTTAGATTTAAAGAACTTACCTTCACCCTTATCTCCCGGTTTTTCAAGAGTAAGATAATAAATACCAAGTACCATATCCTGAGAAGGAACGGCAACTGGCGCACCGTCAGATGGTTTTAGTAAGTTATTAGGAGAGAGCAATAAGAATCTACACTCAGCTTGCGCTTCCTCAGAAAGTGGTAGATGGACAGCCATCTGGTCACCGTCAAAGTCGGCATTATAAGCAGTACATACAAGTGGATGAAGCTTAATTGCTTTACCTTCTACTAAAATTGGCTCAAAAGCCTGAATTCCAAGTCTGTGAAGTGTAGGAGCACGGTTAAGCATAACTGGATGCTCTTTAATAACCTCCTCAAGCACATCCCAAACCTCTCTTTGAAGCTTTTCTACCATCTTCTTTGCAGATTTAATATTATGGGCTAACTCTCTGGCAACAAGCTCTTTCATTACAAAAGGCTTAAATAACTCAATTGCCATCTCTTTTGGAAGACCACATTGATAAATCTTTAACTCTGGTCCTACTACGATAACAGAACGTCCAGAATAGTCAACACGTTTTCCAAGTAAGTT
>JBJEOA010000062.1:0-26165 GCA_051880475.1 Lachnospiraceae bacterium
TTTGCAATCTGACAGGCAAGCAAATACTCTGATTCCTCCGACATTTTTGTATCTAATGAGGCATCTACAATCGCAATGACATTTCCAATCTCATACCATCGATCTAATGGGTCTTCATGCAAGGTATCAAAAAATTCATCCACATCATAAATTCCCGATGGCTCTACCAAAACTCGGCTATATCCTGACATTCCCATCGCAATAAGCTTCGTCTTAAACCGTCTCTTATGGCAATCTAAGTCACAAGCACCAGCCACCATCTCTAACCCACAGTTTTTGCCAAGAATATCTTGAAGAAGCAGGGCATCTATATTGACAGCACCAAAATCATTTTCAAGAATGCCGATATTTTGTCCTTTCTCCATCCAGTACTTTGCATATTTTTTTATAAAACTTGTCTTTCCTGAACCTAAAAACCCCGTAATTAAATCTATTTTTATCATACTTTTGCTCTCCCTTCATCATAAAATCAGCAGTATTCTATTCCTAACTAGGATATACAATACTGCCGTTTTTCGTAAAGCATCATAATATTTCTCTATATTACATAAAACCAACTCTCGTCTTGCTCTAGCTCTGTCTGCTGAAAAGAATTCGTAATATAGTTATAACTTGACTCTTGATTTTTTACAGAAACTGTCGTTCCCGCTGGAATTGATTTTGTAATAAAAGCATTACCTCCGATAACAACATTTTTCTCAATAACTGTCTCTCCTCCTAAGATGGAAGCTCCAGAATAAATTGTCACATTATCTTTGATAGTCGGATGTCTCTTCTTACTCTTTAACTTCTGACCTCCCTTTGTGGAAAGTGCACCAAGTGTTACGCCCTGATAAACCTTTACATGTTCACCGATTACTGTCGTCTCACCAATTACGATTCCTGTACCGTGGTCCATGAAAAAATATTTTCCAATTGTCGCTCCCGGATGAATATCAATTCCCGTCACACTATGAGCATGTTCTGTCATCATTCTAGGAATTAATGGAACTGATAAATTATATAACTCATGTGCAATTCGATTCACTACAATCGCATACAAACCAGGATAGGAAAAAATAATCTCATCTTTATTATACGCTGCCGGGTCTCCGTCATAGGCTGCCTGCACATCCGTCTCAATATACTCTCGGATTTTAGGAATCGTCCTAAAAAATTGCATACAAATCTCATAAGACTGAATTGACAATTCCTCCACCGTCGCATTTGCCCATTTCTTATCATAACGCAGCACTATCATAATCTGTTTATTCAAATGATAAAAAACATCTTCAAGCAGCATCGTCAAATTATTCTTTGCTGTGTAAATTCGATACGCTTTATTTTTAAAATATCCAGGAAAAATAATCTGGCGCAGTTTATTTAAAATATCAATTACAATTTCTTTGTCTGCCTGATCAAATATATTGATATTATCAATGGATCTCGCCTTCTTATAATCTCCTAAAATTTCTCCTACTAATCCATTTATCTCTCTTTCTATTTTTCTCTCCATCACTTTCCACCTCAACAGTCTCTCTCAATTACCTCATACCTGCCACAAACCTCAAGTATCCATCTCACTGAAACTTTCACATCGATCCAGTACCTCTGATTTACTCTTAGTTGTAGCTGAAAGTCCAATCATCATTTTGTCCTTTCATAGTATCTTTATATGATTTATAATATAGCAGACTCATATAATGGTGTCAATGTTTTACAAAATCTGTATTCTTTTCTTTCTACTATTCTACAGCTATTTTCTAGAACTATCCGTTTTTCATAAAACTTCCAATAATATAACTAATAAAAAATACAAAAATATTCGCCACTACAATCGTCGCACCCACAGGAGTGGAAAATAAAATTGAGATAATCATTCCAAACAAAGCACATACAATGGCAATAATTGCCGCTCCAATTACAACTCCTCGGAAATTTTGAATCACTCGCATCGCCGACAATGATGGAAAAATAACAAGAGCAGAAATCAACAGCGAACCAACTAATTTCATCGCCAATACAATAATAATGGCTGTAACTACAGCAATTAATAAATTATACGCATTTGTTCTCACTCCAGTTGCCTTTGAAAAATTCTCATCAAATGTCACGGCAAAAATTTTGTGATAAAAAAAACAAAATAAAAAAACGACGATAATTGACATAATAATACAAAGCTCGACATCATTTTTAGTCAAAGTCAAAATTGATGTTGAGCCAAAAAGCGTCGTACATACATCACCTGCTAAATTAGAAGAGACTGAAAATACATTTAACATAAAATATCCGACTGCGAGAGAGCCGACTGACAACATGGCAATCGCCGCATCTCCCTTAATCAATGTATTTTGTCCTCCCATTAAAAGTAAAATCGCCACTAAAATCGTCACTGGCATGACAAAAACCAAATCATTTCCAATTCCAAGCACTGTAGCTATCGCCATCGCTCCAAATGCCACATGAGAAAGTCCATCTCCAATATAAGAAAATCTCTTTAAAACCAATGTCACTCCGAGCAAGGAAGAAGATAAGGCTATTAACACTCCGACAATAAAGGCGTATTTTACAAACGGATATTCCATATAAAATTGTAATTTTTCTATTATTGTTAACATCTTTTTTCCTCGCCTTTTCTAAATTATTTTACCCTCAACTGCCACTATATCCTCAATTTTTTGTTCTAGCTTCTTCCAAATCTTACTCTCTAAATATTCTTCCTTTGTTCCAAAAAATTTATCTTTTTGTCCCACATGCAAAATATGACTGGCATAATCCGTCGCCGCCTGCATGTCATGAGAAACCATAATAATGGTTGTTTTCTCTTTATTTAATCCATCAATCAAACTATAAAATTCCGCTGTCACTTTTGGGTCAAGTCCTGATACTGGCTCATCAAGCAAAAGAAGATTCGTCGTCGCACATAAAGCTCTCGCAAGCAAAACTCTTTGCTGCTGTCCCCCCGAGAGATTGCGATAGCATTTTTTTCTTAAATTCCATATATTCATTCGCTCCATATTTTTTCGAGCTCTTTCTTTTTCCTCTCTCCCAAAAAAAGGACGAAAACCTGTCCTTGCAACATTCCCCGACATTACAATTTCCATGACAGAGGCCGGAAAATCTCTTTGCACGACAGTCTGCTGTGGCAAATATCCAATTTCGTGGGTACTTAATCCGTCTCCATATATAATCTCTCCGCTCACTGGTTTAATTAAATGGAGCAACGTCTTCATCAACGTGCTTTTTCCCGCCCCGTTTTCTCCGACAATGCATAAATAATCACCAGGATTTACTTCAAAACGAATATGTTCTGCGACAGCCTTTCCCTCGTATCCAACTGCCAAATCCTCGCATTTAATATAGGCCACCTCTAGTCCTCCTTTTCCTACCTTTTTATATCCATCTCTTATTTTCTATCTCTCATCTAATTTAACGCCTGTTCTAATACATTCAAATTTTCTTTCATCAGTCCTAGATAAGAAAATCCATCTTGTTTCATCTGTCTTTTTGTCACAGATTGCATCGAGTGCAACGTTAAAATATGTTGATTTTTTTCCTTCGTATTTTCTATAATTACCTTTGCTAACTGCTCATTAGCATTTTCTAAGGTAAAGACGGCCGGCAATTTTTCCTCATCTATTTTTCCAGAAAGGAAAATAATCGTCTCAAAACTAACTCCAGTCTCCGCACTACATCCCTCAAATGCCGCATAGTACTTAAGTCCATAATCATCTGCTAAATAGCGAAATGGGAAGCGGTCTCCAAATAAAATCGTTTTTCTTTTTGCATGATTTATTGCATTTTCATACTGCATATCTAAGTTCTTCAACTTTTTATCATATCTCTCACTATTCTTTTTATAGATGGAGGCATTTTTTTTGTCTATCTCTATAAGAATCTGTCTTACTCTTTGTACTGCCACTCTCGCATTTTTAAGAGAAAGCCACATATGTTCATCATACTCTTTGCCATGCTCATGTTCTTCCTCATGCTCATGTTCCTCTCCATGCTCATGGGCATGTTCATGCTCCATCGCACCCTCAATCTCCTCTTCTACTTTAGCATAATCCTCCAACATCTCCAAAAGACTGACTGCTTTTAAATTTGGATTCTTAGCAGACTTTAGGGCATCTTCCACCCAAGCATCTGACTCTCCACCGACATAAAAGAAAAAATCACTGCTTGAAATTTCTGCCATATCCTCCACTGTCGGCTGATAACTGTGAAGTTCTGAGCCATTATCTAGTAATACTTTTATGTCATAATTTTCCATTTTTTCTCCAATAACTTCTCTTAACCAGTCATACTGAGGAAAAATCATACAGACAATTTTTATCTTTCCATCTTTCCTTTTTTTATCCATCATCTCTTCTCTCACCTGCGTTGCATAAACTGTCACACCTTGCAATGCCAAAATTACGGTGAGAAGAATACAAACTGCCATCCCTACTCTTTTTTTCATAAACTATCTACTCCGTCACTTGCCACTCTCGCCGCAAGAAAAGAGTTTCCCTTCCTTTCCTTAAAAATGCAACTGATTTGCATTTTGATATTATAATATTGCTTCTTATTTTTGTCAAGTATTTTTGCAACTAACTTGCATTTTATAGGAAAAATTAGACATCCTTATAAAATAGAGATACCTATTCTGACCAGTATTTAAGTTTCTTCTTTTAGTTTCATATTATAAAACTTAATTTCATATTATGGTTGACATTTTAAAAAATTGATGTATCATGAGAATCAATAGAAGAAAGAAAAGAGAAATACCCTCACCGAACTCGTCTAACTTCTATATTGCGCGCAAGAATACATCAATCTCTAATAAAAATATTATAAGAAAGGAAAAATAAAAACATGAAAACAATAGCAGAACAATTTAATGATTTTGGGGTTGTACCAGTAGTAGTATTAAATGACGCAAAAGATGCTGCTCCTTTAGCAAAGGCACTTTGTGAAGGCGGACTTGCGTGTGCTGAAGTTACATTTCGTACAGATGCAGCTGAAGAATCCATTAAAATTATGACAAAAGAATACCCAGAAATGTTAGTAGGTGCTGGAACTGTTCTTACAATAGAGCAGGTGGACCGTGCAGTGGCAGCAGGGGCAAAGTTCATTGTAAGTCCAGGATTTGATGAGCAAATTGTAGACTATTGCTTAGAAAAAGAAATTCCCGTATTTCCAGGATGTATCACTCCTTCTGAGGTAGCAAAAGCTGTAAAAAGAGGAATGGAAGTTGTAAAATTCTTTCCTGCTGAGCAAGCTGGCGGTATCGCTATGATTAAGGCGATGGCAGCTCCTTATACAAGCTTAAAATTTATGCCAACTGGCGGAATTAACACAAAGAATTTAAAAAATTATCTTGAATGCGATAAAATCATCTGCTGTGGCGGCAGCTGGATGGTAAAAGGCGAGATGATTCAAGCTGGTGAATTTGACAAAATCCGTGAGATGACAAAAGAAGCGGTTGAACTCGCAGCTAAAATTCGCAAATAAACATATTTCCCCCATAAAATCTCAAACTTACGCTTCATCATCATAACGATTGTGAGTATATACCTTAAAAATATATCATATCGTTTTTGAAAAAAGACAAAGACCTAATATAAAATAAAAAAACGCTGCCTAAATAAATTTTCCAAGACAGCTAGAAAGGATAATATTATGAATTTAAATTTAAGACCAGCAAGTGAATGTAAATATGATGCCGTATCTCTAGGTGAAGTTATGCTTCGCCTCGACCCAGGCGAGGGAAGAATTCGCACAGCGAGATCTTTTCGTGCTTGGGAAGGTGGCGGAGAATACAATGTAATCCGTGGACTTAGAAAATGTTTTAAGATGAACACAGCTGTTATCACAGCATTCGCAGATAATGAAGTTGGTATGCTTATGGAAGATTTCATCATGCAAGGAGGAGTTGACACTTCTCTCATCAAATGGATGAAAACAGATGGAATCGGACGTATTTGCAGAAATGGTATTAACTTTACAGAGCGAGGCTTTGGTATCCGTGGAGCAGTTGGTTGCTCAGACCGTGCTAATACAGCCATCTCTAAAGCTACACCAGATGATTTCGATTTCGAGTATATTTTCGGTGAGTTGGGCGTTCGCTGGCTACATACTGGCGGAATCTATGCTGCTTTATCTGAGCAAGCTTGCGAGACTGTTATCGCAGCCATCAAGACAGCTAAGAAATACGGAACAATTGTATCTTACGACCTAAACTACCGCCCATCTATGTGGAGTGCTATTGGTGGACAGGCAAAAGCTCAGGAAGTAAATAAAGAAATCGCTCAGTACGTAGATGTTATGATCGGTAATGAGGAAGATTTCACAGCTTGTCTTGGTTTTGAGATTGAGGGAAATGACGCAGATTTAAAAGAACTCAACTTAGAAGGCTATAAGAAAATGATTAATGAAGCTGCAAAAACATATCCTAATTTTAAAGCTGTGGCAACAACACTCCGTGAAGTAAAGACAGCGACAGTTAATGACTGGAGTGCTCTTTGCTGGGCTGACGGCGAAATTTACAAAGCAAAAGACTATAAGGGACTTGAAATTATGGACCGCGTAGGTGGCGGAGACTCTTTCGCCTCTGGATTAATCTACGGATTAATGACAACTGGCAATGCAGAACTTGCTGTAAATTATGGGGCTGCTCATGGAGCTCTCGCTATGACAACACCTGGAGATACTACTATGGCAAATAAAAAAGAAGTAGAGGCAATCATGGGTGGTGCTGGAGCTAGAGTTCAAAGATAAGGACTACTTATCTCATAATTTTTAATATTCCCAAAAGGGGATGTTGAAACTAAAATTTTATACCGACCTCCAAAAGTCAGGCCAAAATTCTAACGATTGGAGGTCGGTATTTTTATAGCTAAATATAGTTATAATATAATTGAATCATTTACTTTATTTCTCTTTTATTTTCTCAGCACATTCCCTACAAATTCCATTCAATATAGAACCATCACATTCCAACGAAAATCCATGATGCTCTAGACAATGTTTCCTAACTTCTTCCATAAATGTACACTCAAAATGGAGTATCTTTCCACAATTTTTGCAGTGCATATGCAGATGATGATGACAATGTGTATCTGGCTCTATATACTGATACATAGCCCTCTCATCTTTTGCTGTCTTATATTTTAATAAATTTTGGCTATCTGTCATCTTATCTAAATTTCGATAAATTGTCGTTATATTAATAGTAATTCCCTTCCCATTCATATATTCAAAAATATCTATCGCAGAAAATCTCTGTTCTTTATGTGATTTCGCATACTCTAAAATTAAATCTTTAGCCTTTGTTTTATACTCTTTTTTCATACCCTTGCCTTCTCATTTATCCTCTATTTTTTCTTTTTTATATCTGTATCATTTTTTTCAAATATTATTTTCACATTTTAACAAAAATGCAACTGATTTGCATTTTGATATTATAATATTGCTTCTTATTTTTGTCAAGCATTTTTGAAAAACCTCCCAAAGAAGCCATCATATTGAATAATTTAAAAAAATATGATGAAAATATATACTATAAAAAAAGGAGGTATCACAAAAATTATTGTACTATTTTTCTTTACTATTATAATCTTTTTTATTCTCGCGGGAATAATACTATATTTTATAATCATTTCTAAAAAATCATCAAATTATGATTTATCAGATACGGAGCAATTAGAATGGATTCAAGAATACAACAAAAAAGTAAAAAAATAAAAAAGAACATTGCTAGCTCGTACCGAAAAAAAGAATGAGGCTATGGAAGATTTTATCTTCTTATAACCTCATTTTTTTCAATATCCCTGATAACAATATCCTATTCTACAACAATATCATACTTCTCAATATCAATCCAAGCCTCTCCCTTTGCCTCAAATGAAATGCCATCTGACTCTAAAGGTGTATAAAGACCTGCTGACATAACCTGTTCTCCGTCATTGATAAAAATCTCTACAGAAAAGCGGTCTAAAATAATTCTAAATTTAATTACTCCGTTTTGATCTTTGACAAAAGCTTTTCTTGTATGTACAACATTCGCACGATAACCAGAATTAACACGGTTAAACTCTACTATATTTTTATGTGGATTGTACTCAATATAAGTCGAGTATTCCTCATTTTCTGCAATATTAATTCGAAACGTGTCATATAAACTCTCTATGAGAGAAGGTCGAACTTCTACCGTCATATCAAGCACTCTGCCCGATACACCAGCAACCTCTTTTTTCTCCTCAATCTTCAATCCCTCGTATGAAACACCATTTGCATGATAATAAGAAAGTTCACGGACTGGATTTTGTATAAGCTTTCCGTCTCTTACACTTAACTCACGAGGAAGTGTCATCTGACAAGTCCACTGAAATTTTGTTGGATGGAATCGAGTTGTCTCCCAAGACTGCATCCAGCCAATCATAATTCTTCTTCCATCTTCTGTCTCTAACGTCTGTGGTGCGTAAAAATCTAAGCCTAAATCAACAGGAATCACTTTTTCTCTTGTGAATTTATGAGTTTCTCTCTCATAATCCCCCACAAGGCAAATTACATCATTTCCATTGTGGAATTCTAATCCCTTTGCTCGCATCTCCTGTGGAGAAGTTAAAATAAAAGCCTTTCCATCTATCTCAAAAAAATCTGGGCACTCCCACATTTTTCCATATTCATTTTTACAGGAGTCTAATGTTGTCACATACTCCCAATTCATAGAATCCTTGCTCTTAAACATTAAAATAGCTCCACTGTCATCTGCAGTACGGTTTCCGACAACAGCATAATAACACTCGTCTTTTTTGTCATACCAAATCTTAGGGTCTCTAAAATCGCGTGCACTATTTCCCTCTGGAAGATTCTTTACTGTGAGAACTGGATTCCCTTCATATTTTTCATAATCAACTCCATCTCCATATGCAAGACACTGTGTCTGTCTATAACTTTCTGTATTGTCTACTCCCTTTACTCCAGTATACATAAGTAATTGACGACCATCTGTAAGTTCTACCGCACTTCCAGAAAAACACCCACTTACATCGTATTCCATATCTGGACCGATTGCCGCTGGAAGTCTATCCCACTTAATAAAGTCCTTACTTTTCACATGTCCCCAGTGCATTGGTCCCCAGCTTATATCATATGGATAATACTGATAGAATAAATGATACTCTCCCTTATAAATAGAAAATCCATTTGGATCATTTAACCAGCCTACCCATGGAGTAATGTGAAAGATTGGTCTTTGTATCGCCGGGATCTTTTCTCCAGCTGTTTTTTCATACTGTCTCGCTTCTAATAATAACTGACTATTCATATCTTCACCTCATTTTTCTTTCTCATTATTTTTCCTACAATATATTTTACATCAAATGGAATCGCTTCCATATATTAAAAAAAGCAATACTTCGCACAATTATGATATATCTCAATTTATATACGAAGTACCGCTTTTTATCTACGCCCTTATTGTAGTGTCACCGACACATAGCGTAACTGGCAATTCCTCTCTCTTTGCTTTAACTGGCTTTCCATTAATAATGTCTACGATTAGTCTTACAGTCTCTTCTGCCAAATCACTAATTGGCTGCACAATAGTAGTAATTTTAGGATACATAAACCCGATACTATTCGTTCCATCGTATCCTACAAGACAAAATTCCTCTGGAACTTTCTTCCCTCTAAGAAGCGCGACATGTAAAACCGCCATCGCAATATTATCTGCGGCAAACACACCGTCAACTTCTGGGTATTCATCGAACATTTTCTCTGCTGTCTTTAAATAATACCTATAATCTGTCATATGCCATTTGATAGAAATAGGATGACATATAATTCCATGTTCTCTCATTATCTCATCAAAGACCGAATGTCGTATACGAGAAGGAGTCGATACCTTATCCTCTCCCTTGAGAGTTCCAAATTGAACGACATTTTTACAGCCTGAGCGAATTATCTCCTCTGCCGCCAATCTTCCACCCTCTCGATGATTTGCCATCACACATGGTATCTTATTCCCCAAATCTCTATCTAAAGCTACAATCGGACGATTAATTTTCTCATACTGAGAAACATCCAAAGAAGTATGAGCTCCAAAGATAATTCCGTCTACCCTCTGCTGCTTTAACATTTCTAAATATTTCAATTCATAATTACTCTCATAAAAGGTATTACAAACCATCATCTGATAGTCTCTTTTACTAAGAGCAACTTCTGCCGCATTTACAAATTCAGAAAAGAAAGGATGTGCCACTTCTGGTACAATTACTGCTACAATTCCGCTTTTTCGAAAGAATAGATTTCTCGCCATCTCATTTGGAATATAATCTAGGGCTGCAATGGATGCCTCAACCTTTTTTCTCGTTTCTTCTTTTACATATCCCTTTCCACTCAACACACGAGATACTGTTCCTACTCCGACATTTGCATGTCTTGCAACATCTTGAATATTAGCCATGCTTCACCTACCATTATCCTTACGGAAAACAATTCATATTTTTCTTGTATGCTACCTACAATATGAGAAAAATCGCTTTATCACATAGTCTCGCACATACTGATTTAAGTTTAGCTATTTTTTAACAATTTGTCAATTCCTACCTCATATTATCTTAAATATTTGCAAAAAATAGTACAAAATTTTATAGATAAAAGTTTTCTTATCCTTTAATACCAGAGGAAGCAATACCCTCGATATAGTATTTCTGCATGAAAATAAACATAATTAACATTGGAATTGCAGATACAACTAAGGCAGCCATAATGGCACTATAATGAATAGGCTGTGTTCCAAAGAATACCTGAATTGCCAACTGAATCGTACGCTTATTTTCTCCTGTCATGACTAAAAACGGCCACATAAAGTCATTCCAGTGAGATACAAAGTCTAAGATAAATACTGTTGCATATACTGTTTTGGAAATTGGCATTACCACTTTAAAAAATGTTCCGATTGGGCTACATCCATCAAGAGCG
The DNA here is from genome assembly GCA_051880475.1 of Lachnospiraceae bacterium. Taxonomy (GTDB): domain Bacteria; phylum Bacillota; class Clostridia; order Lachnospirales; family Lachnospiraceae; genus JAUUSJ01. Next base: position 10,951 of record JBJEOA010000062.1, read on the forward strand.
GCTGCTTCTAGGAGGTCATCTGGAATGTCGCAGAAGAACTGTCTAAACATATAGATGGAGAAGCATTTCGCAATAAATGGAACAACTAAGGCTGCAAGTGTATTTACCCATCCTAATTGTGACATTTCAATATAAAGTGGCAACATAATTGCTTCCATAGGCATAACCATAAGCGCAATTACAAGATTTAACATTAAGCCTTTTCCCTTAAAGTCAAATTTTGCAAGTGCATATCCACAAATCGAGTTAAAGAATAAGTCAAGAACTAAAATTAATGCGATATACACAAAGGTATTTTTAAATACCTGTACCATATTCAGACGAGAAAATACTTCCTTGAAGTTATCTAAAGACGCATGAACTGGAATAAATGTTGTAATAGAATTCATGTTTGCAAAAATCTCAGCCTCTGGTTTTAAAGATGCTGAAATCATCCATAGAAGTGGAGATACGAAAATAATACCAATAATAATATTTCCACCGTAAAATAGTACTTTTGTTAAAGTCTTTTGTGCTTGCATTGATTTTCCCATTTTTCTATCTCCTTTCTTCTAGTCTGTCTCTGCAATTAACTTCTTCATAGATAATGACATAATTACTACGATTACAAAAAATACCGCTGCAATTGCACAGGCATATCCAAAGTTACCTTGCTGGAAACCTTGTGTATAAATATAATAAACAAGTGTTTTTGTGCTATTTTTTGGTCCACCCTGTGTCATTACGTATGGCTGAGTGAAGAGTTTCATCGCCTGAATCATTGTAATCATAACAACATACTTAATGGTTCCTTTTAATCCTGGCAATGTGATATATAGAAATTGCTGAATTTTTGTTGCACCATCCACAGATGCTGCCTCATACTGGTCTCTTGGAATTCCCTGAAGTCCTGCCAAGAAAATCATCATCTGATAACCAGCTCCCTGCCATCCTGACATGAAAATAATCGCATTCATCGCTGTTTTTGCATTACTCAAAAAGTTGATAGGCTCCATTCCAAAACTTGTAAGCAGAGAGTTAATAAGACCTGTATTTGGATTCGAGTTATAAAGTACTGTCCACAAAATAGAAATAACTACCATAGATGTCAACTGTGGGCTAAAATACATAGTACGGAAAATAGATACTCCGCGGAATTTTGATGAAACTAACATTGCCAATGCCAAAGCTAAAACACATTGGAAAGGCACTACTAATACAGTAAAATATACTGTATTTTTTAATGCAAGCCAGAAATTCGCATCGTGAAACAATTTCGCATAATTTTGTAATCCAATAAATATAATATTATCCGGTCTAACAATCTGATATTGGAATAAGGAGTAACGAACCGTATAAAGAATTGGCACTACTAAGAATGCTACTAAAAGAAACATTGCTGGCACAGAGAAAATATATGCTGCAACTCTCTCGTTTTTCTTTCTACCGGACAGTTTTGCTTTTGCTGTATTTGCCATTTTTCAGCCCTCTCTCTCTTTAAATTTTCTAAATTTAGGTACAAAAAAGACCGCACCGCAGTTGGTGCGGTCTTTTCCAAAGAAGTTTTACTCCAAAGAAGTTTTACTCCAAAGAGCTGCTTACCCAAGCCTCTTTTTCCCTTAGTAAACGGACTCTAAAAGAATAATAAAATTAATATTTACTAAGTTTTATTAATTCTTATAATAAGCGTCGTAATCTTCCTGGAATTTTACAGCTACTTCATCTAACTGACTCTGTGTATATGCTGCATCAACTTTTTTATTAGAAGCCGCCTCAGAGAAGATATTTGTCATAGCTTCTGCATAAGAGGAAGAGAATACAGAATAGGATGGAGTTCTTGGACGAGGAACTGCTGTGTTTTCAAGCTGTTCTTTAAATAAGGAACGTGGAGCTTCTTTGTATGCTGCCATAGCTTCATTATCATAAGAAGAAATACGAGTTGCAGGTTTTGCAATATCAGCTGCGTATGTTGCTACGTTTTCTGTATTCATTAACCACTGTAAAAACTCTCCTGCTGCGTCAACATTCTCACAGTTTTTACTTACTGCTGCTGACCAGTCACCACATGGAGAAACTGCTTTCTTTGTATTATCAGATACTGGATAATATGTTACACCCCAATCAAACTTTGCACTCTGCTCTAATAAAGCTACATCCCAAGATCCTCCGAACATTGTAGCACAAGCACCGTTTAAGAACTCATCTTGGATAGGGTCAATATTGGCATATCCCTTTGCAATTAAATCTGCAAGATAATTTGCTGTCTCAACACATTCTTTGCTATTAACATATCCCTCTGCTGTAGATCCGTCATCACTTACAAAATCTTTTCCATTAGAAATAAACATTGGCTCAAGTGCATATGGAAGACCTTCGCCGTGGTCCATAATAATATGTGTTCCAACATATTTATCTGTTGTACATTTCTCTGCAATTTCTGCTAATTCAGACCATGTAAGAGGATTCTCTACTGTACGAGAATCAATATCTTCTACATCAACGCCACACTCTTTTAAATAATCTTTATTATAATATAATGCAACAGAAGACTCTGTAGCAGAGATAGCATATAATTCATCATTATATGTACACTGTGCAACGGTAGAAGGTACAAAATCTTTTAAATCTTCATCTGTGAAATATTTAGAAATAGGCACGATAATATTATTTGCTGCATAATAAGATACAGTAGGTCCATCTACGAAGAAAATATCTGGTAAGTCATTGGATGTAACAGCAGTTGTAATCTTATTCTCATATGCATAAGAATCAGAACGGTCAATTGCCTCACGACTTACCTGAATTTCTGGATGCTCCTTATTCCATTCAGCAAGCTTCTCTGTCCACCAATTTTCAATCGCCTCTTTATCTGTTGGACTCCAGATTGTTAAGTTTACTGTACCTGCGTCAGCTGACCCCGAATCACCTTTTGAACCGGTAGATGATCCACCACCACAAGCTGCTAATGGTAATACCATAGCTGATGCTAAAAATAGGCTAGCAATTTTTTTGAGTTTCATAGTTTCTTCCTCCTTAAAAATATTTTTTTCACTTTATGGAATCGGTTCCATGTTTGTGGGTTTTTTTACCACAGGAAAAATCCTGTGGCTTTATTTGTTTGTGGAATCGGTTCCATGTTGTGATTTTATACTAACACCATCTCATCATTATGTCAACTATTTTTTCACATTTTTTTCATAAAAATATTATAAATATGAAATATGTATAATTTTATATGTATTATTTGTATATATTTACTATAATTCATTGCTCTTGATTTTCATTTTCTTAAAATTTTTATCAAATCTTTCTAAATTTAAATATATTTCCATTCTGTTTTATCTTGCACATACGGAATATAAAAAATTGTTCTACTTCTTATCTTCCTGATATCTCTTCTCTTCCTCCCTCAGTCTTTTTTGCTGTTCTTCCACACGCTCGGCCTCCTCCACGCGCTCGGGGTCAAACAGTCTTATAAGATGCATTGAATTTAAAAAGGCAATCACAGAAAATCCGATAATAAACCAAAAAAATATAATCTGTCCAAAAAAACTTGGAAATGCGATAATCGCCAAAACTGGCAATATATTTAACACCATAATAAAAACGGTGTAAATACCATTACTCATAGATAGGAAAAATGATTTTTTAATTGTCTCTTTCACTCCCGTATCAAAATAAGCAAGTACAGCAAAGACATGGCTTATCACCGCCAAATAAAAATAGCCTACCGCTAAAATCACAACAATTATTACAAATTTAATAGAAATATCCCACTGAAAAGCACAAAATAAATCAAAACCAATAAAAAGACCCATTGCCAAAAAAATAAAAAATAATGCTGTTCCCTTCTTAAAATTTTTCTTAAATGCACTAAAAAATGTGGAAACAATGCTTGGTTCCTGATGCAAAGCATATTTCATAGTAATATCATATACTGCACAGGTTGTAGCCCCGAGAGTAAAAATAGGAATACTACAGATAAACCATAAAACATTAAGTAAAATTAAATCGATAAGACGATTGAGTCCATTCACAACAGAACCTTCTTGCTGTAAAAATTTCATAAAAAACCTCCTTTTAAGTGAATTATATAATAAACTACCCACCACATAAATGTAGTGGGTTTTCAACCATAAAATTTTATAAAATATAGTTTTAGGACAAATTACTCACATCTTATATACTGCTCCGCACTTGTCGCCGCATTTGCTCCGTCAGATACCGCTGTCACTACCTGTCGAAGTGCCTTCGTGCGAACATCTCCTGCGACAAAAAATCCTGGTGCTGACGTAACACCGTTTTCTCCCGCAATAATATATCCTTGTTTATCTAACTCAACAATATTGCCTACATTCTGTGTCATAGGAACCATACCGACCGCAATAAAGACACCGTTTACAGGTAAAATACTCTCTGTCTCTGTTTTTGTATTATAAATTTTTAACCCAGATACAGTATTCTCACCTATAATCTCTACGGGCTTTGCATTTAATACAAATTCTACGTTTTCTTTCTCTCGAAGTTTCGCTACTGTCTTTGAACTTCCACGAAATCCCTCTCTGCGATGCACAAGATATACTTTATCTGCTACTTCTGACAAATAAAGTGCATCGTCAAGGGCTGTATCTCCACCTCCGATTACAACCGTCTCTTTTCCTCTGAAAAATGCTCCATCACAGGTAGCACAATAAGATACTCCTCTTCCGCCAAATTCATTCTCCCCAGGTATGTCAAGATGACGGTGAACCGCTCCACCTGCATAGATAACAGTCTTAGCTTTCTCCATGTTTCCACTCTTATAAGTGATATTCCATATTTTAGCTTCCTCATCAAAGCTATAAGAAACCGCCTCTTCCTCAACAAATTCTACCTCTAAACTCTGTGCATGTTCGCGAAATTTTTCTCCCAAATCGTACCCATTAATTCCAAAAAGGCCCAAATAATTATCTACTCTGTGACTTTCTGCAACCTGACCTGTTCCATAAAATACCTTTTCTGCTACTTTTACAGATAAATTTGCCCTCTTTCCATATACTGCTGCCGATAATCCAGCAGGACCACTTCCAATAATTAATATATCAACCATATAGCTACCTCCCAAACTATAAAGTGCTCGGCAATCAAATAACCGAGCAAATAATGTGCAGAGTATATTATTTACTCAAACACAATTCTAACCACTTTGTTTTAAATTCATTCCTGTCTTCCATATTCTTTACCTTCAGTTACTATTCATTTTTTCTAACTCATTATCGATATTATTATTTATTTTTTGAATGACCGAACTCACCACCTTCATCTCTTCATCCGTGATATCTATGCGGATGATTTCCTTGCAATCTTCATATATTTTTTCCGCTTTTTTTATAACTTCTTCGGATTTCTTAGTAGGAATAATATGTAAAATTCTGTGGTCTTCCTTATCCTCGGAAATTTCAATAAAGCCACGCACTCGCATATTATCAATTGATTTTGATATATGAGCCTTCGATAAATGTTTTTTATGAATAATCTCCCTAGCTGTATTCCTTCCTTTTTCTTTGCTCAAAAAAACTAAAATATCCAATTCCACTAATCTTAAGTCATACTCTGTAATAAGTGGTTCTAATTTTTTTCCGATTAATTTTTTTAGCTGAGCACCTAACATAATAATGCTATCTGTTTCCATTTCCCTCAAACTTCCTTAATTTAAGTTTTCTTACTATTTTTTAAGTTCTATTTCATTTCTTCACAAAATATTTTCACTATAAACGAACGTTTCATCTTATTATTCATTATAGACTTTTAAGAAAAATTAAGCAACTACTTTAGCAGAAAAAACCACGGCAGACTCACGATTTTCTTAAACCTTGACTTGCCGTGATATAAAAAATAATTTTTATTTTTCTATTTTGTATCAGAAATCTCTTGCAGTGTACGAAATACATTCTTCATATCCTGATGTACAAGCTGATTTCGAAGTTCGTATACTTTTCGATAATATTTTGTATTTTCCTCAATCGGCTCAAATGTATCTTTCACAACTAAGTTTTTCTCAAACACTGCTTTTAAATCATCGATATCTCCCACTGCATAGGCAGCCGCAGCTGCATTTGTCATAACTGCTCCCTGCGCCGTCTTTAGAGTGACAATCTTGCTCTCCATCATATCCGCCTTAATCTGATTCCAAAGGTCAGACTTGCTTCCTCCCTCTGTCACAGTAATTATATTTAAGTCAACTCCCGCTTTTTTATAAATATCAGTTACCCCAATATAATCATATCCAATCGCTTCAAGAACCGAACGCCATAAAACGGCTTGGTCAGTATCCATTGTCATATTTAAAAAACAGCCACTCGCCAAAGAGATATCTCCCACACCGCCTGTCAAATATGGCAAAAATAACACACCGTTTGATCCAACTGGAATTTCTTTAGCCTTTTTAGTGAGTTCATCAAAATATGCTCCATCTCCAACCTTATCGCAAATATTATCTCGAAACCAGCGAAGAGCCAATCCACCTGTACGGATGAACCCCCAATAAAAATAGGTATTTTCTAAAGTCCCACTATTAAACACTAAATCTGTTCCCGGACTGGAAAGCTCTGGAATAATATCATCTACGGCAATACAAAACATAGCACAAGTTCCTGCCACATCTGCCGCTTTATTGACATCAGTGACTCCACATCCAATCATACTCTGCATCGTATCTCCTGTTCCCGCACAAATTGGAATTCCCTCTGGAAGACCTGTTAAATCTGCATATTCTTTTGTCATATTTCCGATAATATCCCAAGGCTTTACAATTTTAGGAAGATATTCCTTTGGAATTTCCAAAATATCTAACTGCTCCTCACTCCAGACTTTTTTCTTCACATCATATCCAAGCCCCCAGCCAGAGAGTGTTCCCCAGTCAATAAAAGCGTCCTTCGCCTTTAACCCTGCCAAATGTGCCAAAATATATGGGGCATTGTGAATAAATTTCTTTCCTCTTTTTCTAAATTCTTCGGAGTTTGCCATCAGCCAGCGGGCAAATAACGCTGGGAACATACAGTTTGGAACTGGATTTCCGGTCTCTCTCGCCCAGATATCTAAATTCATCGCCTCAAAACGGGCCGCATCTTCTTTTGTCCTTGAATCTAAATAATTGATATATGGTGTGATAGCATTAAAGTCTTCATCTACACCTACAATTCCAAGTATAACACCATCTCCAAAGACAGCTCGGATTTTATTTACATCTAATCCTTTTTCTTTCATCTGCTCTACACAAGATTTTATACTTTTTATCGCCGCATCTAAATAATTATCTACATCCATCTCTACCCATCCTGGATGAGGATAAACTAAGGTTGTCGGATGGCTCATCTGCGCCACACATTCCATCTCAATATTATAAACTGCCGCCTTTACGCTCTGCGTTCCCGCATCAAAACCAAGATAATATTTTTCCATAAATTGTCCTTCTTATTCCTATATTTTTCATATAATTCTTTTCGTTTACTATATTTCTTCGCACACAATTCAACTTTTTTTCTTTTGTTAAAATCAAAATGTTTTTTCACAAACATCATCCCCATTCCTTTAGAATGAGGCCAACACACTCTGCAACACGATTGTTTCTTGCTAAATTCTATCACAAGGCAAACAGCATATCAACACTAGTTTTCTTGTTTTTCAATCTTTTCTCTTTAAAAACTATAGTTGTATACATGAAGAAACTATGCTATAATCTACAAAACACATTTTAGCTAAGCAGTGTGACAAATTATTTTTGAATTATTTTTTATTTCGCACTGCAAAAAACTTTACATAATTAGGAGGAAACCCACAATGTATATTACTTGTTTAGATTTAGAAGGCGTATTAGTACCAGAAATTTGGATTGCATTTGCAGAGGCAACTGGAATTCCAGAGCTCAAAAAAACAACAAGAGATGAGCCAGATTACGACAAATTAATGAAATATCGCATTAATATTTTAAAAGAACATGGATTAGGCTTGAAAGAAATTCAAGATACAATCGCTACAATTGATCCAATTCCAGGTGCAAAAGAATTTTTAGATGAGCTTCGCTCTATCTGTCAAGTTATCATTATCAGTGATACATTTACACAGTTTGCGACTCCTCTCATGAAAAAATTAGACTGGCCAACTATTTTCTGTAACTCTCTTGAAGTGGCAGAAAACGGTGAGATTACTGGATTTAAGATGAGAATTGAAAATTCCAAGCTTTCTACTGTTCGTGCCCTACAGTCCATCGGATATGAGACAATTGCAAGCGGTGACAGCTATAATGACCTTGGCATGATTAAAGCTAGCAAGGCTGGATTCTTATTTAAGAGTACAGAGCAGATTAAGGCTGATAATCCAGAATTACCTGCATTTGAAACTTACGATGAATTGATGGCTGCTATCAAGGACGCTATTAAAGAATAGCACTAAAACTAAAAAAGGAATGTTGCAAAATACGAAAAATTTATTTTGCAACATTCCTTTTTTTAAAATTTTTCAATCAAAACTTTCATCGTTCCTCCGCAGACCATTCCCTCATTCTCAGCAATATCTCCTGTCATATCAATATCACAAATCTTATATCCTCCATCTCGGATAATCTCTCTCGCCTCCTGCATGATAGAAGCCTCTGCACAGCCACCTCCGATTGTCCCCTCAATCATTCCATCCTCATAGACAATCATCTTCGCTCCTGCTTTTCTCGGTGCAGAACCTTTCGTCTCCAAAATAGTAATGATTGCTTTTTGAACTTGAACTCTGTTTTCTGGCACAAAAGCCAATTTCTCAATCACATCCATGTCAATATCTGACTGCATCACCTTTCTATCATTCGAAGATTTTCTCTTTGTCTTAATTAACTCTGCCAAAATTGAGATGGCAATCTCTTCTGGTGTAATAGCACCGATATCTAATCCGATTGGAGAATGCATCCTCTCAAGCCATTCCTTCCTCGCTCCATCCTCCTCTATTAGTTGTCTTTTTAACTCTCCCACTCTTCTTCTTGAACCTATCATGCCAAGATAAAACGGATGTTCTCCCTCATCTAACTTTCTAAGGCAGACAGCATCATATCGATGTCCCCTCGTCAAAATGGCAACATAATCGGACGAAGTAATATTAAGATTTTCAATTGCATGCTCAAAACTATCACAGATAACTTGCTTCGCAAAAGGAAATCTCACTGTATTTGCAAAGGATGGTCGATCATCCACAACGGTAACTAAAAATCCTGTCTTTGCCGCAAATTCTGCTAAAGCCAAAGACACATGACCACATCCTAATATAATAAGCCTCTCCTGTCTGCAAAATGGCTCAACAAGAACACTCTTTTCTTCACCCTGTACAAAAACTACCTTCTTTTCCTCGCACGATTCCTGCACAAAAAACTTTAATTCCTCTGGAATTTTCTCAACGTCATACATATGTTTTTCTATTTTATCACTCAAAATCGTAACTAACGTCGCTGTCTCTTGCCTTTCCATCTGCTTCACTACACATAAATAAATATTATCTCTTATCTCCATCTTTCTCTCCCCAATACCTTTTTCATTTGATTTTCTTACTTGTCATCTTCCTTGAAATATGACATATCAATAACTTAAAATTATAACATAGTTCTCTTTGCTGGGCAATATAATAGCTCTGGGATTTTTAATTATATAAAACCTCGATCATATATCCAGATATCTCTAAATTTTTCCAATACTTCTTTTAATCTTCCAAGAGATTCTAAAATTTCAAGAAAAATCTTATTTTATCAAGATATTTCCGTACTCACTTTCCACAATAAGCTTATCTTTTTTTTCGCTCTCATTCTTGATAAATCTCTCTCCATCATCTTTAGATTTTAAATTACCATCCATTTTATTACTTATATTAATATCGCCACAATCTGCTCTAAAATCATAGTTAATTCTCTTGATAATAGATTCTTCCATATCAATAGAAATATCTCCCGAACTATTTTTTATTTCCACCTCTCCTATCGGCTCGAAATGTTTCATTTTGATATCACCATACTCTGCTTTTATACTTCCCTCTCTCCAGACGACATCTTGAAGAGTAACTGCCCCTGATTCACTGGCAAAATCTATCTTTTCCAACTTAGAATTATTGATTTTCACATCCCCGTACTCCACCGAGATATTTCCCTCATTCCATATTGTATTATTTACATATAAATCGCCCGCATCAGACTCAAATTCAGTATTTTTCAATACACTATCTGTAATCTTCGCATCTCCGTATGATTGCTTCCATTCTGCCTTTTGAACGACAAGATTTGAGAGCGTTATATTTCCACAATCTGAGGATAAATTCATCTTCTCGGATTCCAATATATCAATTTTTAGATCTCCTACTGTCAATGCAAGTGAGACAAAATCCATCTTTGCCCCCTTTGGAATATACAAAAAAACGGTATATTGTGTTTCATCTTTATCAGTGCGGTTAAAGCCCTTTTTTCCAAGTTTTGACAGTTCATTCATATCTTCTATGAAATCCCAAAAATCTACTCCTATCGTTATTCCATAATCTCCAGATTTTGCTCCCTTCACAGTTTCCTTAAATTCTAAGACTCCACTCTCTGCCCTACAGGAAATATCATAATCATCGGATTTTCCGTCTTCATTTTGCCAAATTGGATAAGAAATATGAAACTTCTCATCTTCGGAAGTTTTAATACAAATATCAGAAACACTCGTCTCGATTTTTAAAGACTTAATATCTGGCAAATCTTTTTTCTCTATTTTAGCAACTCGATACTCTCTCCTTTTCGCATTTCCGCTTAAGCGATTTAAATCGGCCTCTTTTACGTAGTTTACTCCGCCAAATAAAACACCGATTCCCATCAATATAACTCCTATGATACAACAAGCAATACCGATTAATAATGCAATTTTATTCTTATTTTTTCCTCTCATTTCTCTCTCCCCCTTTTTTTAAAAAATGATTCGTCAACCATACAAACCCCTTTGCTGCACATTTACAAATGAAAATGCTAAGTACCACGGAGAGAATTCCAATTCCAATAATCGTTATTCCCGTTCCGATGACCAAGAAAGCTCCCGGTATGGAAAATGGTATCGCCAAAATTCCTCTTATAAACAATTTAATTCCTGCCAAAAATCCTGCAATTGCAATACAAACAACACATAAAATCAGAGATGCCGCAACACAGATTCCTGCAAATATTAGGGCTAAAATTACAATTAATAGCGGAATTCCAATCGGTGCCGCACAGATAGCTAAGATTGCAATCAAAACTCCCTTTAACGGATCACTTTTTTTTCCTTCGTAAACGGCAATCTCTCTTTTTCCCGTCTGTTTATCTAAAAGCGTGCTAAATATCTCCATCGCCGCTTCTTTTGGAGTTCCAAGCTCTGCAATAAGTTCCTGCTCCCCATCAACTCCTGCCTCATCAAAGCATTCTGTAAAATAATCTATTGCATCTTCATATTCTTCATTTGGTAAACGTCTTAAATATCTTTTTAACTCTTTCAAATACTGCTCCTTATTCATCGTCGAAGCCTCCCCTCTATAATACCATCTATTGTATCTTTGTAAGATTGCCATTCTTGTCTTAAGACAACTAACTCTTTCTTTCCTTCCTCCGTGATAGAATAATATTTTCTCTTTCTACCCTGAAATTCCTGTGAGTATGTCGTTAAATATCCACTTTTTTCCAACTTCTTTAATATCGGATAAAGTGTAGATTCTTTAATCATTGCCACTAATTTTATTGTCTGGCTAATTTCATATCCGTAGGAATCTTGCTTTTCTACTATCGAGAGAATCAAAAATTCTATCAATAAAGCTGATACTGGATAATACATAACATCTCCCCTTTCAATGTGTAAAAAATTTATATATAAAATTTTTATATATATAAATTATATATATATTCTTGTACCTTGTCAATATCTTCCTCAAAAAAAATAGAAGGGATACCGAAAAATTACGATATCCCTCCCATAAAAAATTATGGCATGAAAAATTATTCTTTTAATTTCAGTATGGACTTAACAATAGCCGTAACTAACTTCTCCAACTCTTCCATACTATTAATCTCTATGCTCCCCTTAGCAACAGGAGCCTTTTCCTCTTTCTCCTCGTCAATCGGACAGCTAAGTGCCGCTGTAACGATGGACATGCTATAAACTTCCTCCGCTGTACATCCACGACTTAAATCATTGATAGGAGCGTTAAGTCCCTGAAGAACAGGACCTACTGCTGTATATCCACCAAGACGAGAGGCAATCTTATAGCCGATATTACTAGCGTCAATATTTGGGAAGATAAAGGTATTCGCTTGTCCAGCTACCGGTGAATCTGGACATTTTACGCTAGCTACTACCTGAGAAACAGCTGCGTCAAACTGAATTTCACCCTCAACTGCTAAATCTGGTGCTTTCTCCTTAATCTTCTTTGCTGCACTTGCCACCTTGCTTACAGATGGTCCCTTACCAGAGCCGAGTGTAGAGTAGGATAACATAGCCACCTTTGGATCAATTCCAAAAATACGAGCTGTATTAGCGGACTCGATTGCGATCTCTACTAAGTCATCATCAGAAGGATCGATATTGATTGCACAGTCGCCCATAGCAATCTTCTCATCACCACGAACAAGAATGAAACAAGAACTTACGATATTATTACCTGGTTTTGTCTTAATAAGCTGCAATGCAGGACGAACTGTGTCAGCCGTTGAATAAGTAGCTCCACCGAGAAGACAATCTGCTCCACCCATCTTAACCAACATTGTTCCAAAGTAATTGCTCTTTTGTAAAGTAGTGCGAACCTGCTCCTCGCTCATCTTGCCTTTACGAAGTTTCACCATCTCGGCAACCATAGCATCCATCTTCTCCTTCTCATAAGTAAGTGGATCTATAATCGTACATTTGGAAATGTCGTAACCATTCGCTGCTGCCGCAGCCTTCACTTCCTCTTCATTGCCAAGAAGAACAACGTCCAAGATTCCCTCTGCCGTCAATTTACTGGCAGAATCCAAAATTCTTGGATCTGGTCCCTCCGTATAAACAACAGTGCGAGGATACTTCTTTAATGTTTCAATCATTTTGGTTAACATTATGTATAAGCCCTCCAATTCTATTATTCTACTATTAATTATAATTCCTAAATCCACTACTTTTCAATGGAACATTGCTATAATTTTTTGGCAAATTTACGAATTATATAATAATTGAGGGATATTTTTTGTTAATTTCCTATACTTTTCTTTAAAACTATGCTCTATCCAAAAGCTATCTGAAACCTCTCTTTTTAATGCAAGTCACGCTAAACTAATTCGCCCATTTTCACGGGAATTTACAAACAAAATTAAATAAAAGATATAAATAAAATTTTATTTTACATATGCCTCTAAAAGGCGAAATGTATTTTCCACCCCATCTATATGACTTCTCTCGTAGCCATGAGAAGCATAAATTCCAGGACCAATTAAGCCATGTTTGCAATCTGCTCCTCCAACCAAAGCCACATCTGCATCCGAGCCATAATATGGATAAACATCTACTGCATAGTCAATCTTATTCTCTCTCGCAGCCAAAATCAGCTTTTTCACTACGTCATAGTGATACGGACTCCTCGAATCCTTAGAACAAATAGAAACTTGATGTTCTGTACACTCTAAACCTTCTCCCACACATCCCATATCTACAGATATTATTTCTGTCACATTTGCAGGTGTAGAAGCACTAGCTCCATGTCCCACCTCCTCAAAAACTGTAAAATAGTGATATAAATCTCTCTCTGGCATATTTCCACATTCCTTTAAATATTTCGCCTGACCAAGCAAAATTGCCGCACTCAATTTATCATCTAAAAATCTGCTCTTAATATAGCCACTCTTCGTAATGACTGTTCTTGGGTCGACACAGACATAATCTCCATTCTCAATTCCCAACTTTTTCGTCTCATCCTTAGAAAATACTTTTTCATCTAATACAACCTCAATAGTGTCAAATGTCCTTTTTACCTCATCATACTTTCCATTTACATGAATCGAGGCATCGACAAGCTGACAAGTTCCCTCATAGACTTCACCAGTAACTGTATAAATTTTACAATTTTCTCCTTCCACATTATTGGCATTTAATCCCCCAATTGGAGTAATGCGAAGTCGTCCATCGCTCTTAATCTCGGCAACCATCCCTCCTAATGTATCAATATGTGCCGTTAGCATAAGACCGTCTTTTATATCCTTTCCTGGAATATGGGCAAGCACACCGCCCTTATTCGTCTTTTTCACCCCATAACCAAATTTTTCATATTCTCCCATCACATAATCCGCTACATTTTTCGTAAACCCCGACGGACTATCGATAGCCAATATCGCTTTTGCCTGTTCTAATATATAATCTATATACTTTTGCATTTTCTTACCCTCTCCTTTACTTTTTTAACTAATATACTTACATATTTCTATTTTTCTCTGCTGCCACATGTACAGCTTCCATAACCGTTGCACGAAATCCATTATCCTCCAATGCCTTTACCGCATCAATCGTTGTTCCCCCAGGTGAGCAAACCATATCTTTTAAATCGCCAGGATGTCTCTTCGTATCTAATACCATCTTCGCAGAGCCAAGCACCGCCTGCGCCGCAAAAGTATATGCCTGACTGCGTGGCATTCCCTCCATAACAGCACCGTCCGCCAAAGCTTCAATAAACATATAAACATAGGCAGGAGAAGAACCACTCACACCAACGACTGCGTCAATCAATTTTTCTGGAATAAACTCCGCCTCTCCAAAACTTCTAAAAATTTTCAAAGCCACCTGTTTTTCTTCTTCCGATACATTTGCATTGACACAAACTCCAGCCATTCCAGCTCCAACTAATGCAGGAGTATTTGGCATAACACGCACAATTTTATTATCCTTACTCAACATTTCTTCTAATCGAGCAATTGTAATTCCCGCTGCAATAGATATAACTAACTTATCCGCTGTAATCTCCTCTCTCACCTCTTTTAGTACAGCAGGCAATACCTGAGGCTTTACACATAATACTATCGTCTCAGCCTCCTGAATCATAGCCTTTACATCACTTACCGCTATCACACTAAACTTTTCTTTTAACGTATCAACCGCTGGCTGATATACATCATACACCATGACTTCCTCTGGAGCATATAACTTCGAGCGAACCAATCCTCCGACAATAGCTCCTCCCATATTTCCTCCACCAATAAATCCAATTGTATGTCTCATCGT
>JBJEOA010000063.1:0-4962 GCA_051880475.1 Lachnospiraceae bacterium
GCACGCTCTCCCTGAGAGTAACGAATTTCTGGATTTCTAGTCAGACGACCCATCAAAACTACTTTATTCATACGGAATTCCTCCTATTCGCTATGCATCGACTCTAACGCATAAATATCTAAGAACTGTCTCGATAATACGAACTCTCTGCTCGATTTCAGCTGGACAGTCGCTTGATGCATCGAATTGGATGAAATAGTAATATCCTTCTTTCATCTTCTGAATCTCGTAAGCTAATCTCTTCTTACCCCATTCATCAACGTTAGTAATTGTACCACCGAATCTCTCGATTAAAGCTTTTACTTTTTCTACGGTTGCTACTCTATCGTCTTCTTCGATTTTTGCATTAACAACCAATGCTAATTCATACTTATTCATTGTTGTCTGCACCTCCTTCTGGTCTTTTTGGCCCTCTCGCCTTCTATGAGAGAGCAAGGATTTATTCTTCTTTTTTCCATGTCACATTTTCTATGTCACAATTAGATATGTTAGCATAATTTCTCCCTAAAATCAAGTATTTTCCTCGATTTTTTCAATAAATCCTTTAAAATTTTTTTCCACAATTTTTCTCTCTAACATAACTTGTCTATCACATCCCTGACATTTTAGTCTAAAATCCATTCCAATTCTTAAAATTTCCCACTGATTTGTCCCACAAGGATGCTGTTTCTTTAATTTAATTACATCACCTACTGAAAATTTCATAAAAATTTATTCGACACGAACTTCCGCTCCTTTTAAACAATGAAACACGTGTCCTTCTCCTTTCTTGACAAAAATCATATGAAAACTAATCTTGCAATTCCTAAAAAGAGTAAGAAATATCATTTTTTTCTAATGAATATTTCATCCTTAATTTTACCCTATTCCACTTATTTTTCGCTAATTATTTTCACCATTTATATAGCTAAAATCAATTGACATCACCCCTAAATATCTCTATACTTTTAATTACAAATTACGACATACAAATAATTTTTTCCATAATCAATGATAACAAGGGGGTGTAATGATTATGACAAATTCTTCATCCAACAAAACAACTCAATCAACCAAACGTACTTCTAATACTCATATCACAACACAGAGAAAAAACTCCCCAAAAAAGAAATTGCCCAGAGAACAAATAAGACAAAGAAAACGACAACGCCTGAAAAGAATTATTATCTTCTATATCACTAGAGGTTTTGTTCTTCTTTTTCTTCTTTTACCTATTTTTCTCGCCAGTTTTGGCATACACAAATTAGTTAAGCATTTTCAGACTGCCTCTGCCATCCCAAAGACAACCTCAGAAGCAACTACAGAAGCAACTATGGCACCAGTCACGCTCACTGTCAGTGTAGTTGGAGACTGTACTCTTGGCACTGACCAAAATTTCAACTATAACACCAGTCTAAATGCTTTTTATTACCAATACGGAAAAGACTATTTTCTGGAAAATGTAAAAGATATTTTTTCCGCCGATGACCTGACTATCGCTAACTTCGAGGGCACCTTAACTAACGCTGAGACCCGAGCTTCCAAACAGTTTGCCTTTAAGGCACCTCCTGAATTTGCTCAAATTTTGACATCAGGCTCTGTGGAGGCTGTAACCACTGCCAATAATCACAGTCACGATTATGGAGATAATAGCTATACTGATACAATAGCTGCTCTAGATGAACAAAATATCATTAGCTTTGGATATGAGAAAACTGCAGTTATAGATATAAAAGGTGTTAAAGTAGGATTAGTAGGTATTTATGAGCTTCGCGACCATTTGGAATGCTCGGAACAACTAAAAACCAATATCGCAAAAGTTAAATCCGAGGGTGCTGACTTAATTATTGTTATCTTCCACTGGGGTAATGAACTAGATGCAGCCCCAACCGAGATTCAAAGAACACTTGGACATCTCGCCATTGATGAGGGGGCTGATCTCGTCTGTGGACATCACCCACATGTCGTTCAGGGCATTGAACAATATAACGGAAAAAATATTGTCTACAGTCTTGGAAACTTCTGCTTTGGCGGAAACTCGAATCCAAGAGATAAAGATACGATGATTTTCCAGCAGACTTTTACGGTTAGCTCCGAGGGAGTGGCAGCCGATAATGTAACAAATATTATCCCTTGCTCTATTTCCTCGACATCTAGCTACAATGATTATAAACCTACACCTGCTCAAGGTACAGAGTTCGACCGTATTATGCAAAAAATTCAATATCGCAGTTCCCTCATTCCTGCTGCTCAGACCGAATCTAGCACTCAAACTTAATAATAACAGCAATAATTATACATTATAAAATAGTGGAGACAGACGCATAGAGTCTAGGGAAGCCTATCCTCAAAAATTTATCCTCATCACGTCTTTATTTTAGCACACTAAAAAATAATAATCCACAAAAATCACTCCCTCCCCCTGTCATCTTAGTTTATGCCATTTCTATAATGTATTTTCCTTGACCATACCACCCAAAAATGCTATGATATAGATAGTTAAATTTCTAACATAGTTCTTATTACTATTAAATTAAGGAGGGATTTTAATGAGTTACATTAAAGACTATGATGCAAAGCTCGTGACAGCAGACGAAGCTGTCAAAGTGGTAAAATCTGGTGACTGGCTTGACTATGGTTGGTGTACAGGACATCCAGTAGCGCTCGATGTTGCTTTAGCAAAACGCATGCCAGAACTTGAAAACATTAATATCCGCGGCGGTATCGCTCTTTGGGTACCAGAGATTGGAAAAATCGAAAACCCTGGCGATCACTTCACATGGAATTCTTGGCATTCATCAGGAATTGAGAGAAAATGGGCACAACAAGGATTTGCTTTTTATTCTCCAATTCGTTATTCTGAACTTCCAAGATATTATCGTGAAAATATCGACCATATCGATGTTGCTATGTTCCAAGTTGCACCTATGGATAAACACGGATATTTCAACTTTGGACCAAACGCTTCCCATATGAAAGCAATGTGTGACAAAGCAGAAGTTATTATCGTTGAAGTAAACGAAAAGATGCCTCGCTGTCTCGGTGGCTTCCAAGAAGGCATTCATATTTCAGATGTTACTTATATTGTAGAGGGTGACAACCCTAATATTGGCGAGCTTCCATCTGGCGCTACTAGCGAAATTGATGAGGCAGTTGCAAAATTAATTGTAAATGAGATTCCTAACGGTGCATGTCTCCAGCTCGGTATCGGTGGTATGCCTAACGCAGTTGGATCTTTAATTGCAAAATCTGACTTAAAAGATCTCGGTGTACATACAGAGATGTACGTTGACGCATTTGTTGATATTACAAATGCCGGTAAAATTACAGGTGCTCGTAAAAATATCGACCCTTACCGCCAGACATACGCATTCGCAGCTGGAACTCAGAAATTATATGATTTCTTAGATGACAACCCACAATGTATGTCTGCTCCTGTAGATTACACAAATAGTATTCCATCCATCTCCGCTCTTGATAATTTTATGTCCATTAATAATGCTATCGAAGTTGACCTATTTGGACAGGTAAGCTCAGAGAGCAGCGGCATAAAACATATCAGTGGTGCTGGCGGACAGCTTGACTTCGTTATGGGTGCATACGCATCTAAAGGTGGTAAGAGCTTTATCTGCTGTTCTTCTACATTTAAGACAAAATCTGGCGAAGTAAAATCTCGTCTCGTCCCAACTTTAGCAAACGGCTCCATCGTTACAGATACACGTGCTAATATCCACTATCTCGTAACAGAATATGGTATCGTGGACTTAAAGGGATGTTCTACATGGCAAAAAGCAGAGAAAATTATCTCTGTTGCTCATCCTGACTTTAGAGATCAGCTTATCAAGGACGCTGACGCTATGAAGATTTGGAGAAGAAGCAATAAATAACGAACGAATCAAATTTTATCCTTAATTAAATTAAAAGTTATTACTCAAATATTATTTAAAATATTTAAATTAAAACAGCACATAAATCTATATTTCTATGTGCTGTTTTTAATTTTCACTATTTTAAGACAAGATTATCAATATTCTTAATCGTAATTGTAGTCGTTCCATCAATATCTGTCACAACCTCAATATTACTTTTCGTCCTATATTCTTCCATCGGAATTGTAATCTCAATACCAGTATCTGTCACCATAACCTGCTTTTCAAGCTTCTTTACTGTACTGTCATTTACAACAGTAAAATTATCATACTGCATATCGTATTTTTCCATCTTCTCTTCAAATTCCTGCTGCATCTCGTGATGCCCTTCAAATACTTTCTCACCGATATCGTGTACATCAAATGCATTATTTTCCACAAACTCATTTTGTAAGATACTCTTAGATTTTAACTTCGTATCAACATCCACATGATTATATTTATTATTTACGTCATTAATAACTTTAGTCAAAATATTTAATTTTTTCTTGACTGGAAGCTGTGTGTGGCAAACTAAGAAATTTTCTGATAAATAATTTACCTTCTCTCCGTTTATCTCATACTTCTTCTCAAACAGCCAAATCTCATAATTATCCAAATTAATCACTGCCGCCTCAGGAAGCCTTGAACCACTGGAAGGCAAAATAATTCTCTGCTTTACAATCTGATTATCGCTATCATCAGACTGATTATGAATATAACTTTCCTTATAATTCATCTTAAGTAGGGCTAGATGCACGGTACTCTCAACTTGAAAGCTCGCCACTACCAAATCCGCCGCTGGTATATCCATTCCCTGCGTCATAATATCAAATAAATGCTCTGCAAGCTTCTTGCTCACATCAATAAATGATGAATCCTCACCCTCCTCTAGTTCCTCAAGCATACTAAAAACAGGTGAGGCATCCTCCTCGAATCTGCATTTCTTTGCGTCATCCGAAGAGAGAATCTTATAAATATGTCCCCTGATAAAATCGTTTAAATCTGGCTTTAAGTCGAGCATCTGCTCGGATAATGCCATCTCTCCCCTATTAGTATCTAATATATGTACAAT
>JBJEOA010000064.1:0-23941 GCA_051880475.1 Lachnospiraceae bacterium
CGTGCAAAATGGCTATGATATCTTCCACCAATTCCTCCTGCATTACAAAACTGTCTCAAAAAAGAAATTTGATTTTGCAAGTCTTCTTTTTGATTTCTAGTACAGACTCGTGCATAAATCACGATTTGTCTTGTATCCCTCTTCTCATCGACTCCTTTAAATGGAAAATACTGCTCATAGGTATAATACCATCTATCGGTTGGAGTTCGATTGGCTTTTCAAATTCCTTCTCTATCCCATCGTTGCAATGTTTTTACAGAAACACCGATTCATTTTGCAAAATATTTTGGTTTATCATTTATTCCATTTGATATGTTCATAATACACCTCTGTGAGTATATTATGATATATTTTATCCTGTTTTTCAATTATTTTAATTGCTTAACATTCCTCCTATTCTATCTAATACAAAGCTCTATCGGACAGTGGTCTGACCCCATTATATCTGCATGAATTCCAGCATCTATAATATCTTGCGCCAAATCTTTTGACACGCCAAAATAGTCAATACGCCATCCCGCATTTTTTTCTCTCGCAGAAAAACGATACGACCACCAACTATAGGCTCCCTCTACATCAGGATAACAATATCGAAACGTATCAATAAATCCAGCATCTAATAGCTCACTAAATTTTCCTCTCTCTTCATCCGTAAATCCCGAATTTCCCCGATTTGCCTTTGCATTTTTTAAGTCAATCTCTTTATGTGCTACATTCAAATCTCCACAAAAGATAACGGGTTTTTTCTCATGCAACGAAATTAAATAGTGACGAAAAGCATCATCCCACTCTCCTCTATAAGGAAGTCTCTCTAACCCCCTCTTAGAATTTGGAGTATAGCATGTCACGACATAATACTCATCATACTCAAGTGTAATTACTCTTCCCTCTTTATCATGCTCTTCTATCCCAAGACCATACATGACACGAATCGGCTCATATTTTGTAAAAATAGCAGTTCCAGAATATCCTTTTTTTTGCGCATAATTCCAATATTGAAAATATTGTGGCATATCAAGCTTAATCTGCCCCTCCTGTAATTTTGTCTCTTGCACACAAAAAATATCCGCATCTATCTCCTCAAAAAAATCCATAAATCCCTTTTTTACACAGGCTCTTAATCCATTTACATTCCATGAGATTAACTTCATCTTCCGTCCTCCTCTTTAAAAAATAAAGTCTGATTTTATAGTATATCATAAAAATCAAATGTATAAAAGTATTTTTTTGATAAAAATTAAGATTTATTGTATTTTTGATTTCCAATAAAAAAAATCATTGCATAAAAGAAAAATTTATTCTCTCATGCAATGACTTTTTTATACTAACCCATTTTTATCATTTCTTTTTTTAATCTCTTCATAATTTTCTTTTCTAATCTTGATATGTATGACTGCGAGATTCCAAGCATATCCGCCACTTCCTTTTGTGTCTTCTCTTGCCCATTTTTTTGATTGATTCCAAAGCGAAGCTCCACTATCGTTTTCTCACGCTCTGTCAATACCTCCATCGCTTTATTAAGCAGCTTTTTGTCTACCTCTTCTTCTAAATCTTTATATACTACATCTTCCTCTGTTCCAAGAATATCTGATAATAATAATTCATTTCCGTCCCAATCTACATTTAACGGCTCATCAATAGAAACTTCCATCTTCGTCTTACTATTCCTTCGCAAATACATTAAAATTTCATTTTCTATACAACGTGAGGCATATGTTGCAAGTTTTATCTTCTTATTTGGATTAAAAGTATTAATCGCCTTAATCAGACCAATCGTTCCTATTGAAATTAAGTCTTCTACCCCAACGCCTGTATTATCAAATTTTTTTGCGATATAGACAACTAGTCTCAAATTTCTCTCAATCAGCATTGTCTTCATTTCTTTATCTTTATTCCCACCAAGCTGGCTAATAATTCTAGCTTCCTCCGCCGCCTCTAAAGGTGGAGGCAATATTTCCGTTCCCCCAATATAATGGATATCTCCCTTGCGATGAAAAAGAACATCCCTTACTCCATGTACCATCTTAAACTTTATATTTTCTGTCCCAACCACATTTAATATCATAAAAGTCCCCTCCGATTTAAGATTGCAAAATAGTTCCGTCTTCGTGATATTGGATTTTTTACAAACGCTAGTACTGGCTTTTTTATGATGCGTTCTTCTCCCTCTATTTCGGTTAAGAGTTGTTCAATTTGTACTCCCACTAATTTTCCATCCTGCCTGCCAATCGAATGATATGAAATAATTTTAATATCATACAAATTTTTTGCCGCAATTTTTTCTAAATTTATCGTCTCGTATTCTAAAAACTCTTCTATTATTTCTCTATATTCATCTTCTAAGACTGGTTTAAAAATAGGGTACTCTACGATGAAAACTGGTCTATGAGTCATACTATCTACCAATTCATTTCCCGTATCTAATAGTCCTCTCGTACTAACATTTTTTCCTCGATATGAAAAAGTCACATCTAAAATAAGTTTATTCTCTCTTTGTATCCCGTGCAGCAACTTGAAAAAGAGAAGGCTAAGAACCACTGCAAAAAAAAGAAGTACAAAAATTTTTTTCGTAGGGTAAAAAATGGAAATACTGTATCCAATAGGAGTATCATAATAAACCCATAAAAATAGACCTCCCATAAAACTGGCAGTTCCGCATAATAAAAATAATATTTTTATTTTTTGCATCATTTTCTTTTTCGGAAAGGCGATATATACCATCAAAAATCCAATTCCTATATTAGAAAGAAGTCTTACCTCCCATCCCTCAAAGAAAAAAATACAGTATAAAATGCTAGTCAAAAAGGCTCCTAAAAAAGCTGCACAGATTCTTCTTTTTAACAATCCCTTATAGTGTAAAATTTTTTCAGTTAAGTAGATTAAAATATAATCTGCAATAAAATTTGTGAAAAAAAATACATCTATATAGACGCTCTTTTCCATGTTTCTATCCTTTTTTGGCTCTTATGTATGCTAGTATAGAAGAAAATTCATTTTTTCTTTGTCAAAATAAAGGAGAAAAATTCGTTTTCTTTGTAGATATTTAGAGCTTTCTCCCCCTTATTCTCTCGTCTCTTTCTTTTTTTTCTTTTAAATTACTTTACGCTTTGCTTATTTCATAAAAATACCTCCATAGAATAAATATTCCATGGAGGTTATTTTTCATTTGTTATATTATCTTCTCTTAGAATGTAATAAAAATTCTGGAATTACAATCTTAGGATCTTCTGGTGTCTCTATCTGCTGTGTAGCTGCAGTCTCTCTCACCGTTTTAATTGTTTGTCCACTATAAGTAGGTCCTTCTGGAACAACGGACTTTTTTACTTCTTTTGCCTTTTTTACTTTAGCAACTGCTTCTGCTGCTTCAGAGTTTTTTTTTGCCTTATCTTCCTCTGTTGTTAAACCTGTAGCAATAACTGTGATACTAACTTGATCATCTAATTCATCTCCAGATACATTACCAAAGATAATATTTGTATCTTCACCTGCTAACTCATTTAAGTATGAAACAGCCTCGTATACTTCCTGAATTCCAATGTCACCAGAGAAGTTAACGATAATATCGGAGGCACCTGTGACAGTTGTCTCTAAAAGTGGGCTCTCAATTGCCGCCTTAATAGCCTGCAATGCCTTATCTTCTCCACTTCCAACACCGATACCAATATGTGCAACGCCTTTATCACGCATAACAGTCTGAATATCCGCAAAGTCTAAGTTAATTAAACCTGGTTTATAAATCAAGTCTGTAATTCCTTGTACACCTTGCTGTAATACTTCATCTGCCTTTTTAAATGCTTCTGGGATAGAAGTGCGTTTATCGCAAATCTGAAGTAATTTATCATTAGGAATAACAATTAATGTATCCACACTCTCTTTTAAATTATTAATACCCGCCAACGCATTCTTCATACGAGGGCGTCCCTCAAACATAAATGGCTTTGTAACAACACCTACAGTTAAAATTCCAAGATCCTTTGCAATCTCAGCTACGATAGGAGCAGCACCTGTTCCAGTTCCGCCTCCCATACCGCAAGTGACAAATACCATATCTGCATCTTTTACTAAATCGACAATCTCGTCTCTATTTTCTTCAACAGCACCAGCCCCTACTTCTGGCTTAGCCCCTGCGCCGAGACCTTTTGTAAGTTTTTCTCCAATCTGCACTTTTGTTGGTGCTTTACATAAATTTAAAGCCTGTCTATCTGTATTAATACCAATGACATCTACGCCCTCAATCTCTTCATCTATCATACGATTTACCGCATTATTACCAGCACCACCCACACCAATTACAAGTATCTTAGCATGTGCAGTTTCTTCGTTAGACATTATTTCAAGCAAGATTACTCCTCCTCTTCTTTGTTAGATTCAAAACACTTTTTATTTTGCATAATTATATATTATAGTCTTTTAGCGAAATAATCAACCTTTTTTTCGTATTTCTAATAAAAAATAATTCTTGGCTGTTGTTCCGTAAAATTTTTCATATCGATTGTTCCTTGCAATCCTTGTTCCTTTGCTGCCTTCATAGCAGGATAAAGCTCTTCCATTTTTTGTTCAAGATAATCTTTTGTTCCCAAATTTATAATGAAGTTTTCAGCAATTAATTGTATATCTTCTGTATTCTTTATCCAGATTTTATGAATTGGTGTTCCATATTTTGAAATAGACTGAGAAATTGTCATAAGCACATCATAGCAGCCTGACTGAACAACTGGAATCTTCTCATTCAACTTCATCTCTTTATAAGTTAAACCTTCTACCGTCACTACATTACTGTAATCTTTATTTGTTTTTTCTAATAAAATTCCCTTTCTATCATAATACCAGTTATATCCATCTTTTATAATCTTTCCTATCCGTTTCTTTTCTGTTATTTTAATAGAAATGGTATTCCTATCTTTTAATTCAATTTCTGCCTTTTCTACAAACGGCAAAAACGTATCTTTTTTCTTTAACTCTATCAAGAAAAACTGTAATGTATTTTTAGCATATTTTTTCTTTTGTACTGCTTTTTGCACTTCTTCTGTAGTATACGTCTGATTTCCAGTTACTTCTATTTTTTTTAATTCAAACTTTGTGAGTAAAATATACACCGCAGCACTTATTATCGCTATAAGAACAAGAAAAATCAAGAGTTTTTTTAAAATTTTTTTATTTTTTTTCTTCTTAGAGCGTTTTCTCTCTCTTCTTTTTACCTGCTTAGACTGTTTACTAGACTGGTCTAGTTTTTTCTTAGAAGCCGGCATTTTTATATTTTCCTCTTTATTTTTTATTCCTTTTTTCTTCAATTCACTATCACCTAGCAATCTTTATATGTTACTTTTGCACCGAGTGCACTCAAATCTTTTACAATATCTTCATATCCTCTTTGAATATAAGAGATTTGTTCAATTTCTGTTTCTCCCTCTGCTGCCACCCCCGCTATCACAAGAGCAGCACCGCCTCGCAAATCTGTAGCTACCACTTTAGCACCATGCAATTTTTTCACTGGATTTATCATAGCCTTATTGCCATGCACAGTAATATCTGCTCCCATTTTCTTTAGTTCATTCGCCACGCGAAATCTCGACTCAAATATATTCTCATATATAAAAGACATTTCTATCGCATTAGTCGCTAATACTAAAAAAACAGATTGTAAATCCGTCGGAATTCCAGGATAAGGTCTTGTATGAATATGGATTCCTCTAAGAGGTTTTTCCACATATACTCCTATCTCTTCTTCGCATATTTCAACAAAGGCTCCCATTTTCTTTAAAAAAAGTAAAACGGATTCCAACCGTTTCGCCTCCTGAATATTTTGAAGTCGAACCTCACCTTTTGCATGCATTGCCCCTAATAGATATGTTCCAGCTACAATGCGGTCAAATGGAACATGGCATTTCACTCCATATAGCTGTTTTACGCCATCAATCGTCAGAACCTTCGTTCCAACTCCCTTAATTTTAGCCCCCATCTGAATTAAATGAAGAACTAAGTCATCAATCTCTGGCTCCATAGCACAATTATACAATACGGTTCGTCCTTTGGCAAGAACTGCCGCCATAATCAGATTTTCTGTGGCACCTACACTAGGATAAGACAGAGTAATTTCTCCTCCTAATAACCTCTCACAGTTTAAAATAATTCGTTCTTCTCTTTGCGTTATCTGAGCCCCTAGGCAGGAAAGCCCCTTTAGGTGAATATCTATAGGTCTTGCTCCTATCTTGCACCCACCTGGGACTCCCACACTCGCATATTTTTCCCTTGCAAGCAATGCACCAAGCAAGATTACACTCGCACGCATCTGACTTCCATAATAAGATGAAATATCTGTGCTGGATAATTGTCTAGAATCAATTATGATTTTATGACCCTCTCTTATAATTTTACATCCTAGCTCTCTCATAATAGATACCATACAGTCAATATCCGTAATTTGAGGGCAATTATATAAAATTGTTACATCACGGCATAATAAACTAGAAGCGAGGAGAGGAAGTGCAGAATTTTTGGACCCCTGCACACTCACAGTCCCCGCTAACTTTCCACTACCTCTCACCAATATATTTTGTGTCTTCACGCCTCAACACTCTCATTTTTCGTTCCTATTACTCTATTTTATGCAAGTCTCTATCTATTGTTGCAATTTAATTTGCCTAGAAACAGAAAGAACTAAACCAACTTCCAATAATAAGAACACAAGTGAAGTACCTCCGTAGCTGATAAACGGAAGAGGGATTCCAGTTGGAGGTATTGTATTTGTAACAACGGCAATATTCATAAAAACTTGAATTCCAATATGAGCGATAACTCCAACTACAATCAAAGAGCCATATAAGTCAGGCGCGTTCATCGCAATAACCATAAATCTCCAAAGAAGGAGGATAAAGACAAAAATAATGCCAATAGAGCCAAATAAACCTAATTCTTCACATATAATAGAAAAAATCATATCATTATGTGATTCAGGAATAAATCCCATCTTTTGCATACTCTGTCCAAGTCCCTTTCCAAACAATCCACCAGAACCGATAGCATATAAAGCCTGCATCGTTTGCAGTCCCTTCTCGTGATTTTCGGGGTCTAACCATACTTGAATTCTCTCTTGTCTATAGCCTGCGACTAAGAATAGAGTCATACCCGCAACTCCAACTCCACCTAAAATGACAAACTGTTTATAGCGCGGGCTAGCTACAAATATCATAATACCGACAATCGCAAAAATGATGATGGCAGTACTCATATTTTCCACACCTACCATAATAATTGTGGGAAGCGCCCATATTGCAACGGACATTGTCCCCTTCATATCCTTTAACTTATTTGCGTACCGATAAATATAATGCGCCATAAATAAAATAATAGCAACCTTAGCTATCTCCGATGGCTGTAACTGAACTGGACCAAGTTTTAACCAACGCTTTGAACCTTTTGTGGCCGTTGCGACAAGCAAGGTAAGTAATAAAAGGAAATTTGCCCCTAAATATCCCGCCATAGTCAAATAATCGGTATCCTTTATACGTCGATAATCAATATTAGACACTATAATCATAAGTACAATACCAAGCAGCGCTCTTGTCGCTTGCTGTGTAAGCCAATATGCAGGGTCGCCATGATCAAGACTCCCCTTATAGGAGCTTGTGCTATAAATCATGACTAATCCAAATCCAACTAAAAATAAAACTAAAAATAAAGTCTGATAATCGAAATAGCTTTTTTTCTTCACAAAAACTTTGTCAAATACCTCCAAAAAACGAAAGCTATTTTTCTGTCTCGCCTTTGTTCTCGCTGTCACTCAATCACCCCTTTAGGCTCTTTACAAGCTCTTTAAATACTTTTCCTCTCACTTCAAAATTTGGGAACATGCCCCAGCTTGCACATGCTGGAGATAAAAGAACACTCTCTCCCTCTTTCGCCTCCTTCGCACATGTCATCACAGCTTCCTCAAATGTATCTACTATAATCGTATCATAAAATCCACATTCGTTTGCATCTTTTTGAATTTTCTGCGCTGTAGCTCCAACTAAGACTAATTTCTTAACCTTTCCGTCAAACGCCTCAATCCACTCTTTATAAGATGCGCCTTTATCATATCCTCCGCCGATTAAAACTGTTTTTGTTTTCATTGCCTGAATTCCCTTAATCGCCGCATCTGGATTTGTTCCCTTTGAGTCATTATAGTAAGCAACTCCGTTAATTGTATCAACATATTCAATTCTATGTTCTACACCTGCAAAAGATGTTGCAACTTTTCCAATTACATCAGCTGGCACTCCCATATAGTATGTAATTCCAATTGCTGCTAATACATTTTCATGGTTATGTCCACCGAGTAATTTTAAGTCATCTAAGTTACAAACAAAAATTTCTTTTCCTTCCTCTCGGATTACGAACTTCTTATCGATGAGACAAATTCCCTCCTCTAAAGGAGTAAGACGGCTAAAAAATACCACTCTTGCATTTGTTCGATTTGCCATATCTTTTGTCATCTCATCGTCATAGTTTAAGACAATCACATCATCTTTTGTCTGATTCATAGAAATTTTAAGCTTTGTATCTGCGTAATTTTGTAGTGTTCCGTGGCGGTCTAAATGGTCTGGTGTGATATTTAACACGGCACTCACAGCTGGGTGGAACTTATGAATTGTCTCAAGTTGAAAACTGCTGATTTCTGCTGCTATTGCAGTATCTTCTCTTGTATCTAACGCCACGTTTGTAAAAGGAATTCCAATATTTCCAACTACAAAAGTGCTTTCATAATACGCCTTTAAAATTTCTCCAACTAGAGCAGTTGTCGTCGTCTTTCCGTTTGTTCCTGTGATAGCCGCAATTTTCCCCTTAGAAACTGCATATGCAAGCTCAATCTCACCCCAAATCGGAATATTTTTCTCTGTAAATCGGTTTGCTAAAGGTCCAAAAGCAGAGATACCAGGGCTTAAGATACAAAGATCACATTTTTCGATACAGTCATCTGTCAACTCTCCAATTACAATCTCAGCCTTTACATTACCGAGCTTTTCTTGCACATCTTCTTTTTTTAAACTTTCCTTGCCATCATACAAGATTATATTTGCATCTACAGCATCTAATAATTTTGCTGCGCCAATACCGCTAATTCCTGTTCCAGCAACAAATACTGTTTTATTTTTTAGTTCCATTGTCCTTCCTCCGTCTTATTTCTATCTAAACTGACATGCCTGCTCTTGCAGGCAACCATGAATAAAAGTCCTCCACTGGAGTTCTTTGCATTTTGATAAACACTCTTAGTATAAAACGTTTTTTCCCATTACGCAAGTCCTTCCCAAAATTTTCATACTTATCTCAGTTTTCTTGAATAAACTTTTGTTCGATTCCAAGATAAGGAAGGACATTTTCAAAAATTTCCCTCATAACAGGGGCCGCAATCGTTCCTCCGTAATAAGTTCCCTGTGGCTCATCAATTAAAATGATTCCCATCACAATCGGATGCTTAGCTGGTGCAAATCCCAAAAAAGAAGAAATATATTTTTTGGCACTTCTTGGGAGCTTCTCGCTCGTTGCAGTCTTTCCACCGATAGAGTATCCTTCAATCGCCGCATTTTTTCCACTTCCCTCTGACACGACAGCCTCCAAAATCTCTCTCATAGTAGCTGATGTCTGCTCACTTATCACGCCTTCCTTCTCTGGATACTTTAATATTCCTTTTTTCCCCGTCGTCTCATCTACTATGCTCACCCCAAAATGTGGTGTTACTAATTTTCCTCCGTTTACAGCCGCACTTGCCGCCCTCAAAAGCTGTAATGGTGTAATCTGAAAAGACTGACCAAATGACATCGTCGCAAGCTCAACAGCTTTTACGTTTTCCAATTTATGCATAATGGAACTTGCCTCCCCTGGAACATCAATTCCTGTCTTTTCAAATAGACCTAGCCACTCAAAATATTTATACATATTTTTTGCGCCAAGCCTTGCTCCGACATCCATAAAAACTGGATTGCAAGAATTCATTACTCCCTGCTTAAATGTCTCCCCGCCATGACCTCCCGCCTTATGACATCGAATTCTTCTATCCTCCACGATTCGAAAACCTGGACAGGAAAAATTATCGTTTTCGTGGACAACTCCCTCCTCAAGCCCTGCGGTCGCCGTCACAATTTTAAAAGTAGAGCCCGGCTCGTAAGTATCGTTAATACAAGTATTTCTCCACATCTGATTTAACTCATCTTGTGTCGCATTCTCCTTTCCCTCAACAGTAAACGGCTCATTTAAGTTAAATTCTGGAATATTTACCATCGCATAAATTTCTCCATTTTGTGGATTCATCAAAATCGCTGACACTCTTTTTGCCTGTTTTTGTAATTTTACTTTCTTTGCGGCTTGTTCCACATATTTTTGAATATTGACATCCAATGACAAATATAAACTTTTTCCATTTACTGGCTCCACCCTATCTTCAGCGGCATTTTTTATTTCTACTCCCTTATAATCTGTCAAAGTAAGAATTTTTCCAGATTTTCCCTGTAGATAAGAATCGTATTTTACTTCTAACCCGATAATGCCCTGATTATCTCCGCCCGTAAAACCAATTACCTTTGAGGCCAAATCCTCCAAAGGATAATATCTTTTATAGTCCTCATCTACCATAATTCCTGCGATTCTCGCCTCTCTTATCTCATCTGCGATTTCTTTTTCTACATTGCTCTTAATTTTCTCTCTCGACGATATTTTCTCCACCTTTTTCCTCACAGTAGCCTCGTCTATCCCTAACTTTTTCGATAATAATTTAATCGCTTTTTCTGGCTCTTTTATCTGACTATAGATTACTGAAACTGTGCAGACTTGCTTATTATCTGCCAACTTTACTCCGTTTCTGTCATAGATAATTCCCCTCGCTGCCTTTATCTCCCTCTCTCTTTGATGTAAATCTAGCGCTAATTTGCTATAATACGAAGCCTGATTTAACATCAAATATCCTAATCTGACACTAAGTCCAAGACTAAAAACAGTAAATACAGATACAACAATCGCTAATTTTCTTTTTTGAAAAACTTTTATTTTCTTCATTTTTGCTCTTTTTCTTTTATCCTATGAAAAAGAAAAAGGGAAAAGACCGATATCTTTTCCCTTTTATTTTTCTATCATTATTCTAATTTGTACTTTGCTGCTTTTGTTCTGTCTCGGATTTTGGCACATTCAATTCCTTTAAAATTCTCTCCATACAAGCTTGCTCAATCTGAACTGAATGAATGGTACCTGTTGTCTGGTCTGCAAGTTTTGGCTCATCAATAACGACATACACAACAAGCTGTGGGTTCTCAACTGGGGCAAATCCGATAAAAGAAGTAATATATCTTTTCTTATCTCGAGGAAGTTTTTCGGCTGTACCAGTCTTACCGCCGACTGTATATCCTTCTACAGCCGCACTTTTAGCAGTACCATTCACAACGGTATCGTGCATATAGTTTTTCATTGTCTCAGATACTCCGGCAGAGACCGTTTCCTTTACTAATTTCTTATCTATATTTTCAATTACACCTCCATTTGCATCTATAACTTGCTTTACCATATGTGGCTCATAATAATATCCTCCGTTAATTAGAGAGGAAAAAGCAGCTCCAAGCTGAAGCATCGTAACATTAAAGTTTTGTCCAAAGGAGTTTGTTGCTAAGTCTACACTTCCCATTCTCTCCTCTGTATAAATAAGCTTACTCGTATCTGCCTCACCTGGCAAATCAATTCCTGTTTTTTTGCCAAAATTAAAAGCGGCCTGATAATCACAAAACTTTTGTTTTCCAAGTTTTAAGCCAATCTGCATTAAAGCGACATTGCAAGATTCAGAAACAACTTTATTAAATGCAATTGTTCCATGTGTATGGGCACAGTTAATTTTTCTATCCTCTACTTGCATATAGCCGGGACAGAGGAAATATTCGTTGCCCTTATAGGCACTCTCTTCTAATCCCATAGCCACAGTAAACGGCTTTGCCGTAGAACCAGGCTCAAATGTATCATTTAAAATAGGGTTTCTCCATAGAGCCGTCAGGGCATCTAATGTCGTTACAATCTCATCATCTGACTCTCTCTTAACCTCTACGCCATTATCTTCATAAGTCTGATTTTGTTCAAACTTTCTAATCTGAGCTTCGGTATATTTTCCAAGCAATGCTCCCGTATCTCTAGGCTTATTTAAATCATACGGATAGGAGGAAGCCATACCAAGAATCTCTCCATTGTTTGGATTCATTACCAAAATAGAGGTATTTTTAGATCCAATCTTAGAATCGTATTTTTCTAATTCTTCTTCTATAATCTTTTGAACATTATAATTTATTGTAGAGACAATCGAATTACCGTCCGTTGGATTTTCAACAGAAGTCTCTAAAGTCAATTCTTCATTTAGATAACTATATTGCCTTCCGTCAACACCATTTAATGTATCATTATATTGTTGTTCTAGTCCCCAGTTACCACTATTGCCACCTACAGTAAATCCAAGTATACGACAGGCAAGCGTCTTGTGAGGATAAACTCTTCTATATTCCTCCTCAAAATAAACTCCTGTAATCTTAGAAGCCTCTTTTATCTCATTCTTTTCTTTTTCAGACATATCGTCTGTAATTTTTGTCTTCCCCTTATTCATATACTCTTTTAATGCATTTGCCTGGTCATAAGAAAGATTTCTCTTATACTGTACATAATAAGAGTCTTTATTCGATTCAAGCGTTTTTAAAATAGCATCTTTATCTAATTCTAAATATTTAGAAAGGGCATTTAACGTTATCGTTAAACTCTGTGCGTATTTCGTCTTTCCAGTATCATCTTTTTCTGTCTTTAACATATTCTTTGGCTCTAAAATTAGATGATATACTTTCTCATTTGAGACTAGTATCTTGCCATTGCAGTCGTAAATTTTTCCTCTCTCGTAAGGAATAATCGTACTGCTATGACCTTGCTGACCTAAGACGATTCTTTCAAACTCTTCTCCCTTATTTACATTCCAAAATATTAAACGCCCTGCTAATACAAGAAAAATTGCTATAATAACTAAAAATACTATAAATAATTTTCCTTGCATAAACTGGGCCATTTTTTTGTTCTTCTTCATATAATAAATTCCACCTATTTCTAATCAGATTCAGGTACCTGCTCATACTGCTTTACATAATCAGCATTTACGCCATCATAATAAATGATTTGACTTTGTGTTGGTTCCTGTAATCCTAAAGAATTTATAGCAAAATCTCGAATTTCCTCTAAATCTATCGATTTTTCCAAATTTGCTTTCTTTGCATGATTCTCATTCACTATCGCAGCCAACTCTTTTTGTTTAGATGTAATCAAATTGATTTGTGTATTCAATTTGTTTTGTCCTGTCAAATAAGCAATACAAATAATAACAATCGCAGTAAGAGCCACAGTCAAAACAACGGTATAACTAGCATTAAACTCCATCGCTTTTTCTCTATTTCTTTTTACGTAACTTGACACTCTTTTCTTTTTTTGTTTTGTTTGTTTGTTTGTTACAACAGGAGTTTGGTTCTCTCTCGGTTCTGGAATATGCACAACTTCTTCGTCTAATTTTCTGACGTTATTCCCATATATAAGCTGATATCTCTCCAATCTTTTTTCGTTAAGATCCATAGCTACCCCTATCTTTCTATCTGTTACAGCTTTTCGCTTAATTTTAATTCTATTTCTATCATTGTTGAGAATGAGCTAGTTTACGCTCAAACACTCTCAGCTTCGCACTTTTCGCTCGACTATTTTGCTCTAGCTCTATCGGTGAAGGTAAAATAGGTTTTTTAGATACGAATTTTCCTTTTGATACATTGCCACAGACACAAATTGGAAAATTCGATGGGCAAGTACAAGGAGATTCATTCTTTTTCATAATGTTTTTTACAATCCTATCCTCTAGTGAATGAAATGTTATCACACAGAGTCTTCCTCCATCACCTAATAAATCTATCATACTATCTAAACTATCTGCAAGTACGGTGAGTTCTTGGTTTAATTCAATTCTTATAGCCTGATAAGTTCTCTTAGATGGATGTCCACCAACTGCCCTCATCTTAGCTGGAATCGCTGCCTTAATAATATCGTTTAACTGCCCCGCTGTGCTTATTACATATTTTTGGCGCTCTTTCACAATATGCTTGGCAATATTTTTAGCGAACTTTTCTTCCCCGTAATTTTTAATAATCCGAAAAAGCTCCATCTCACTATAAGTATTTACGATATCTTTTGCTGTCAATTCTTGTCTTTGATCCATCCTCATATCAAGCGGTGCATCTGCTTCACGATAAGTAAAGCCCCTTTCCTTATTGTCCAACTGATAAGAAGATACCCCAAGATCTAATAAAATCCCATCTACTTTTTCTATCGAATGTTCGTAGAGCATCTCTTTCATAAGAGAAAAATTACTCCGAATGATTGTTACTCTATCACAAAACGGTTCTAATCTCTTTGTCGCAGTCGAAATAGCAGCGTCATCTTGGTCAAAGCCAATCAATCTTCCTTTTGGTGAAAGTCTCTTAGCTATCTCAAAACTATGTCCCGCTCCTCCTAGAGTTCCATCCACATAAATTCCATCTGAATGAATATTAAGATTCTCTATACATTCTTCTAGTAATACAGATTTATGTTTAAATTCCATTTTTTTATTTCCTCTTAATTCTAATTGACATTCGTAGTTTTATATTTAAAACTACAAAATGTTATATTCATTTTATCTTATTCACTCATAGTTTTCAAGTGCTTTTATGAATAATATTATTCTTTTTTTGTTTTTTATTGCATATAAAAAAAGAAAATTTTTAGCAAATTGTATCTAATATAACAATTTTTTATCTTTGTATTTCTATATTCACTATACAATTCTAAATTTTTTTTGTTGTTTCGAACATATTTTCTTGAGTTAAATAGACTTTTGTCTATTATTTAATTTATGTTTGTAAATAATTATAAATAGCGATGCTGTCGCCATGAGAGCACATACAACCTGTGTAATTGCAATTCCCGTATTTGCAATTTGTAATTGATCAACTCGAAGGGATTCTATAAAAAATCTCCCTACTCCGTAACAAGTTAAATAAATTGCAAAACATTCTCCTGTGAAACATTTTCTCTTTCTATACCATAAAATGAGAATTAAAACCGCAATATTCCATAAAGATTCATATAAAAAAGTAGGATGTACTTGAATATATGCGATATTAACGCCATTTATCACTATTTCTTTTGTATGCTCTAAAAGTTTTGTCGCCTCAATTTCTCCAAGTCGATTCATTTTTTCAAAAAATCCAACTGGAATTTGCATAGCAAAAAGAGAATCCGTATAACCTCCAAATGCTTCTCTATTAAAGAAATTTCCCCATCTTCCCATAATTTGTCCAACTAATAATCCTGGCACTAACATATCTGCCATGTCAAAAAAAGAAAGTTTTCTTTTTTTAGAAAATATTATCAAGACGATAACAGCCGCTATCACTCCTCCGAGTATGGCAAGACCGCCAAGACGAAGATTTAAAATTTCATTTAGATGATTTTTATAATAAGACCATGAAAATATGACATAGTAAGCTCTCGCCCCTAAAATAGCTGGAAGCATTGCCCATAATAAATAATCTAAATATACTTCTGGATCTTTCTTGTCTTTTTTTGCTAAATATTGTACGAGCAATAAGCCCATGATAAACCCGGCAGCAATAATTATGCCGTAAAAACGAATTTCAAAGCCTCCTATCGTAATTCCTGTTCCTACAGACGAAAGCGTAATATGAAGGTTTGGGAAACGAATATCATTATATTCCATTTTTATCACTCCAATCTTTTTTCTATACTCTAGCTACTTTCATAAACAAACCTATGAATACGCCACAAAATTATCCTATTTTTCTTTTTGGTGACAATTTAAGTAGCCAAATGCCGAAGCAAATTTGAGCAAACTCAATTTACTTCGGCATTTCATAAAAATTTCTATAGCAATTTATTATACATTAAATTTAAACAAAACAACATCTCCGTCTTGCATAACGTACTCTTTGCCTTCCTGACGAACAAGTCCCTTCTCACGTGCATTTGCCATCGTTTCATTTGAAATTAAGTCGTCATAGCTTACAACTTCTGCTCGGATAAAACCGCGCTCAAAATCAGAGTGAATCTTTCCAGCAGCCTGTGGAGCTTTTGTTCCCTTTTTAATTGTCCAAGCTTTTGACTCGATTGGTCCCGCAGTCAGATAGCTAATAAGACCAAGTAAAGAATAACTTGCCTTAATCAATTGTTCTAGGCCAGACTCTTCTAAGCCAAGGTCTTCTAGAAACATTTTCTTTTCATCGTCATCTAACTCCGCAATTTCTTGCTCAATTTGAGCACATACAACAAAAACTTCAGCGCCAGCTTCTTTTGCGTACTCTCTTACTTGCTGCACAAATGGATTTTGTTCTCCTTTATCAGCAAGGTCATCTTCTGTCACATTCGCGGCAAAGATAACAGGTTTATATGTTAAGAGCTGATAAGATTCTAATAATGCTAATTCTTCCTCATCTTCTGTCTCAAATGTATTCGCCAATTTGAATTCTTCAAGATGAGCTTTAATACGTTTTAAAAATTCTACCTCTTTTGCCAATGTCTTGTCATTTTTTGCACCCTTAGAAGACTTTTGAATTCGACGGTCCAAAACTTCCATATCAGAGAAAATAAGTTCTAAGTTGATTGTCTCAATATCTCGAAGAGGATTGATATTTCCATCAACGTGAACAATATTGGCATCCTCAAAACAACGAACAACGTGAACTATCGCATCTACTTCTCGAATATTGGCTAAAAATTGGTTGCCAAGTCCCTCTCCTTTAGAGGCACCTTTTACAAGACCAGCGATATCAACAAATTCAATTGCAGCAGGGACTACCTTAGCTGAGTTATACATATCAGCAAGTACATTCAATCTCTCATCTGGAACAGCAACGATTCCGATATTAGGGTCGATAGTACAAAACGGATAGTTAGCAGACTCTGCTCCCGCTTTCGTTAATGAGTTAAATAATGTACTTTTTCCTACATTTGGAAGTCCCACAATTCCTAATTTCATATATTTTTAATCCTTTCTACTCTATATTCCGTTTAGATATTGCCGTAAAACGACACTCTCTAATTTCATCTATTTATTTTATCATACCTCTATTTATTTGCAAGAGATTTATTTGTGAAAGTATCTACAAAGAAAAAAGAAAAAGGAACTTTCACAAAGAGCAAAACTGAAATGAAATTACTTTTTATATTCACTAGTTAGAAAAATGATAAGTTTATTTTCCATCAATCCTTCGACTCTATAATAATCAAAATTCCTTTCTCAAAGAAAATTTCTCCTACTTCATCTACAATCTCATTGCTAATTCCGCGGCTAATTCCAAGCTCTAGCGTTTCTTCTGTTAAGGGGTATAAAAATCCCTTTACTGTAATCTTCTTCGCTGACTCTGTATAAGGAATGAGAGATACAAAATCCCCATACTGCTCTTCTTTTTTTATTCTTTTTGTATGACCACCCATCAACATGGAAATTCGATTATGGCAATCAACAATCTCACCTTCAATTTGCTTATCTAATAACAAAGTTAATAGCGATATATTCGCAAAACTGTGGTCAAATCTCGTCCCTGTTCCGCCTAAAATCGTAATAAACTGAGCTCCCTCCTCAATAGCCAACAGCAACGCAAGATGCGTATCTGTCTCATCTTTCATTTTTGGATGTACAAGCATCTTTATTCCACTCTCTTTATAATGGGCCACTACAGCTGCATCTGCGCTATCAAAATCTCCTAAAATGCAATCTGGCTGTCTATCCAAAAATTGGAATGGAAGCAATCCTCTATCTGCCGCTATAATATAGTCATATTCTTTTTTTATATATTCTTGTAGTAGACTCTTATCAAGACTCCCACCTGTCACAATTAATACTTTTTTCTTCACTACTACCACTTCTTTTTATTTTTTATTTCCTCACATAAATCCAAATAATTTTGATATCTTTTCTCATGAATCATACCTTCCTTGACTGCCTGTTTTACTCCGCATACTGGTTCTCTTTTATGCATACAGCCAATGAATTGACACCTTTCCTCATAAGGTGCAAATTCTGGAAAATACTGCTTTAACTCGTTTTCCTCCATATCATTTAAGTAAAAGGAACTAAAGCCTGGAGTGTCTACAACATACGTATTCTCCTCTATAAAAATAAGCTGAGAATGTCTCGTTGTATGTTTTCCCCGTGCAATCTTTTGACTAATTTCACCTGTCTCCATCTTTAGCTCTTTACTCAACGTATTTAAAATGGAAGATTTTCCAACTCCTGAGGGACCTGCGAGAACCGTTGTTTTTCCTCTTAAAAATTCCCTCAATTCTTTTGTTCCTTCCTCCTCATACGTCGTACTAAAAATGACAGGATATCCACTAGGTCTATATATCTCTTCTAACTCTCTCTTTTTTTGTTCTGAGGCGATATCTCTTTTATTAAAACAAAGAATTGTCTTAATATTTTGTCGCTCCATTTCAATCAAAAAACGATCTAACAAGTTTAAATGTGGTTCTGGCCTGGCAGCTGCAAAAACTACAATCGCTTGGTCGACATTTGCCACATTTGGGCGAATTAGAGAATTTTTTCTCTCTAAAATTTCTTTAATATTACCCTCTTTACTTTGCTCGTTTAAAAGATCAATAGATACATAGTCTCCAACTAGCGGTTTTTCCTTTCTATTTCTAAAAACTCCCTTGGCTTTACATTCATAAATGCCTTTTCCTTCTACATAAACATAATAAAATCCTGCGATTCCTTTTATGATTCTTCCAAGCATTGCTTTTTATTGACTTCTCCTTTCTTTTCTGACTGGGATATTTGACTGGGACAGATGTCTGTCCCCTGTCCTATCCTACTTGTACAATATACGAATCGCTTAATTCTTGACCATCTACTTGAACACGGACAATCGCTTCTCCTGCTTCTAGCCCCTCAAAATCAATGTTCAACGGAAAATTATTCTCTGTCACTAATCCATCATAAATAACTTTCTCTTTATCTTTTTGTATTAAGGTTAAAGTAAGATTCGCATTTTCCTTCTCATCTGTAGAAAATGGAGGATATTGAATCACAAGATTTCCTTTATAGACATAATTCTCTTCGTCTACACCTGCACTTATTACAACATCTATCTGTGTGCCTCTTCCTACTTTCTGTTTTGCCTCAATACTCTGCGATATAATCTGTCCCTTTGCAACGATATCACTGTTTTCTCGTTTTATTTCGCCAAGTTTTAAGCCTAATCTCTCAAGCTGGACTCTCGCCTCATCTTGTGTATAATAGGATAAATCTGGCACTATAATTTTAGTTTCTGCTTCTCCAAGGCTTACGGTGAGAACTACCTTATCCCCGGCAGAAACTTTACTTTCTGGCTTAACTGACTGAGATAAAATTTTATTGACATCTGCCTCTTTACTATACTCATACGAATATTCTATCTTTAATCCAATTTCTTCCAATTCTTTTTCTGCCTGTTTTTGTAACATTCCAATTACATTTGGCATTTTGATAAGTTCACTTCCCTGACTGATTGTCAATATGATCTTATCTCCCTCTGTAATTTTCGTTCCAGCGTCTATGCTTTGACCTATTACATAGTCTTTTTCAATCTCTGAGTATTGATATATATATTCTATCTGCAAGTCAGTATCCTCTAATAATTTAATTGCATTATCTTTTTTTAGCCCAATTAAATTTGGAACTAAATTTTTATCTGACTCTTCCCCACCGTCTGTTTTCTCCTGTGTGGAAGTTGTTTTTTTATCCTCCACTGCCGCCTCCACTGTAGTAGGCTCAGATTTAGAGCTTACCCCTGGATGAAAAATCCCTGTTGTGCGAATAACAAAATACAAAATCACACTCACAATAATTAATAATGTCAAGGCTGTCAATCCAATAATAATCTTTTCAAGCTTTGGATCTACGGATTCTGGTTCCTCCTCGCCCTCTTCATCCTCTTTTAACGGCTCAATTTCTTTTACGTCTTTTACTTCGTCCTCTTCATCCTCTTCTTCCGGATTAGTAATTTCTCTTTTTATTTTTTCCAAATCGTCTTTTGTTAAAATAATTGTAGAGGAATCTTGTTCTTTCTCTCCCGAAATTATGTTATCAGCAATATAATTCTCTCGTTTCTCTGAAAAAACTTTTTGTAAATCTTCAATCAAATCTTCCATTGACTGATATCTATCGTCTTTTCTTTTTTTAATACATTTTAAAATAATTTTTTCTAAGCTTTCTGGTATCGTCGGCTGCAATTTTCTAGGTGGAATTGGATCATCTTCTAAATGCATCAATGCGATAACAACATTATTTTCTCCATCAAAAGGA
This sequence comes from Lachnospiraceae bacterium, assembly GCA_051880475.1. GTDB lineage: Bacteria > Bacillota > Clostridia > Lachnospirales > Lachnospiraceae > JAUUSJ01. Next base: position 20,363 of record JBJEOA010000064.1, read on the forward strand.
ACCGTTCCTGTTGCCATCTCATACATTGTAATACCGAGTGAATAAATATCACTTCTCTCATCGGTATATCCACTTCTCGCCTGCTCTGGAGGTAAATAATGGACAGACCCCATCGTTATTGTCTGTACGGTACTCGTATTTGATGTCTTAGCAATTCCAAAATCGGTCACCTTCGCTGTCATTCCGTCTGATAAAATTAAAATATTTTGTGGTTTTATATCTCTGTGTATTGTTTTATTATCATGGGCAGCTTTAATTCCCGATGCAATCTGAATAGACAAAGATACGATTTGCTCTGCATCTAAATATCCCTTTGAAGCAATATATTTTTTCAAAGTTTCTCCGTCCACATACTCCATCACAATAAAATGACATCCGTTCTCATCTCCCACATCGTAAATACTTACAATATTTGGGTGAACAAACGCTGCAGCTGACTGCGCTTCTATATTAAATTTTTTAATAAACTCTTGATCATCCCCAAACTGAGAATCCAATATCTTGATTGCAACTATGCGATTTAGTCTATGGTCTTTTGCTTTATAGACACTTGCCATTCCTCCAGTACCAACAAGCTCAATTATCTCATAACGGTTACCTAGTATTTCACCTGCACGCAACATCATCTCTCACCTCTTTCGCCCATGAGATCATTGATAATGATTACGGTCGCAATATTGTCAAGTCCACCATAATAATTTGCCTGATCAACTAACTGTGTGACAATTTTTTCTTCCTCACTATTGACTGCCAAAATTTCTTCTATCTCATCATCATCCACCATATTGCTAAGTCCATCCGAACAAAGTAATACTTTATCTCCTATCTTCCATTCTACTTTAAAAAAATCTGGTTCCATACTTAAACTTGCCCCAAGAGCCTTTGTAATGATATTTTTTTGTGGATGATTTTTAGCCCTACTCTTCTCAATCTGACCAGCCCTTAATAATTCTTCCACTAAAGAATGATCTAGCGTAATCTGTCTTAGATTTTCACTGTATAAATATAATCGACTATCTCCTATATTTACGACAGAAACCTCCTCTTCGTCAACTGTCGCCGCCACAAAGGTAGTTCCCATTCCATGAAATTCCTCCTCACTAGCAGCCAACTCTATCAATTCTTTATTTACCTGTTTTATTACTTCTTTCATAATAAAAAAAGAATCTTCATTTTCATTTTCCTTTACTAACTCTACAAACCTATTCACTGCGAAAGAAGAAGCTTTATCTCCTGCTCTATGTCCTCCCATGCCATCTGCCACAATATATAAATTTTTCAAATTTCCAACTGTATTATCTGTATAATAAATATAATCTTGATTAATCGATCTTTGCATCCCTACATGAGTTTTCCCATAAGATTTCATTTTCTTCCTCCTTTCTCTCATCGCAATATTTCTTTCTCAACTGTCCACAGGCTGCCTGAATATCACTGCCCATTTCTCTTCTAATCGTAACATTAATTTTATTTTTTTCCAGTAAACTTTTAAAATCTAAAATCGATTCTTGGTTGGATTTTTCAAAATTTCTTTCTTTTACTGGATTTACAGGAATTAAATTTACATGACAGAGCATTCCTTTTATTCTACGAATTAACTCTTTTGCATTTTCCTTGCTATCATTTTGTCCCTGTGCAAGACAATACTCAAATGTAATTCTTCTTCCCGTCTTCTCAATATAATACTGACACGCCCCTAAAATTTCATCTATACTGTATTTATTTGCAATTGGCATCATTTGTTTTCGAATTTCATCATTCGGAGCATGAAGAGAAATTGCCAATGTAATCTGTAACTTCTCATCTGCTAATTTTTTAATATACGGCACTAATCCACAAGTGGATACTGTAATATTTCTCTGACTAATATTTAATCCATTCTCATCCGTTAACATTTTTAAAAAAGTAAGCAAATTATCGTAATTGTCAAACGGCTCTCCACTTCCCATGACAACAACATTTGTCACTCGCTCTCCTGTCTTTTTTTGGATATAATAAATTTGGTCTAGCATCTCCGACGGTCTTAGGTTTCTCTCTAAGCCGTCTAAAGTAGAAGCACAAAATTTACAACCCATTCTACATCCAACCTGAGAAGAAATACAAACAGAATTTCCATGTTTATATTTCATAAGCACAGTCTCTATAATATGATGGTCTGTAAGCTCAAACAAAAACTTTGCCGTTCCATCTATTTTAGATGTATAACAAGTTACTTTTCTTAAAGCAGTCCACTCTGTATTTTCTTCTATATCATTCCTAATTAATTTTGGAATATTATTCATTTCACTAGGGCTGCGAATTAGTTTTTGGTGCATCCACTGGTATACTTGTTTTGCACGAAACTTCTTCTCTCCCTTCGATATAAAATATTGTTCCAGTTCGAAAAGTGACATGGAACGGATATCTGGTTTTTGTTTTATCATATTTTCCCTCATTTCAATCAAAGCCAATGACTTTTTTATCGTTTTTTAAAACTTGAAATAAAAAATCCATCACAGGCATGAACACCTGGAAGTAATTGTAAATACCCTTCTCTAGCCGTTTCTGTTTTTATTTGTTCTGGAAGCTTTTCAAGAAAATCTCTTGGACAAAATGCTAAATTTTCCTTTATCCAGCGATAATTTTCTATATTTTCCTCTCTTGTCACAGTACAGGTACTATAAATTAAAATACCGCCTTGTTTTACATACTGACTTACTACCTCTAAAATCTTTCTTTGGAGAGCGGAAAGTTCTCTAATATCATCTCTCGTCACACGGTATTTTAAATCATTTTTCTTGGCCATAACTCCAAGACCGGAACAAGGCAAATCCGCAATTACAATATCTGCCTTCCCAATTAAACTCTCATCTAATTCTAATGCGTCAAATACTTCTGTTTTTATATTTTTATATCCCATTCTCTCGATATTATCTTCTATTAACTCTATTTTATCCTCTGTCAAATCTCTTGAGAGAACTTGTCCTTCCTCTTTTAATAATTCTGCTATATGAAGAGTTTTTCCTCCTGGGGCTGCACAGACATCGACTACAAAATTATTTTTCTTTGGATCAGCGATAACTGACACAAGCATGGAGCTTTCATCTTGCACCTGAAATTTTCCATCTAAAAAAGCAGAATTTTTTTGTAAATAATCATACTGCGTAAGTACGAGAGAAAACGGTAAATATATTCCGTCTCTTACATTCATCTCTTTTGATAATTGTTCTTTTAATTCTTCTCTTGTCGTTTTTTGTAAATTTACTCTCACAACAGTGCCTCTCTCCTCTAAAGTAGAGGCAAGCATTTTCTCCACGATATCATAAGGATACTCCGATAACCACATCTTAATAATCCACTCTGGCATAGAATATTTGACGGATAGGAATAAAATAGGATCTTTTTTCTCATCTGGAAAAGAAATCTTATCTTTATTTCTGCTAATATTTCTCAACACACCGTTGATAAATCCACTTAAACTTTTAAATCCTCTTTTTTTTGCCAAACTAACTGCTTCATTGCAGACAGCGGAATCGGGAATATGGTCTAAATAACAAATCTGATAAACTGACATGCGAAGAAGATTACGGACAAGTGGAC
>JBJEOA010000065.1:0-55057 GCA_051880475.1 Lachnospiraceae bacterium
TGGTATTGTGGTTACTATTATACATAGCAAGAAATAAGGGACAAAAGGGACAGGGGACAGACCTCTGTCCCTTATTCTACGCCATTTTTTTTAGAGTAACCAAGAGAAGAACGAGTCCTGAGCCACTCAAGATATGTCCAATTCCTGCGATACCTGAAATAGAAGCATTTGCTGCTGAAGACAAATATATATTAAGAACCTGGATAATACCCCCAGCTATTGTCAAAATTGCATAGATTAAAGAGAAATTCAAATACTTTCTCAAAATCAATTATCACCTTTCATCGCTTTATATCCAATCAGAACAATCCAAAGATATGCACATGTTTTAGGAATCATTAACATTCCAATTGGAGGAATGTTATCTGCGAACAGTACCACAGGTATATAACAGGCAAAGCTGATGACTACTGCAAGCCACAGAAACTCCAATGGTTTATCCTGTTTTGTCTTCGCACGACGGAAAAACAAAACGACAATCAAAACTCCGAGGATTGTAAATGGGATGTTTCGATAAATTCCCCACGAAAGCGGTGCCTGTGCACTGGTCCATGCGTTTTGTGGCATCAGGCATAAAGCAATACGCAAAAGTGCCAATCCCCACACTGTAACAGTAAGTTCGTTTTTGTCCTTAATTTGATAACGAAAACGCCATACATAATAGAGTAACACATAAAATAACGTCATTGTAATGGATGTAATCATTTTTCCGATACCGAGTATTGCGGTATAGTTTTCCAATCCGGTCGTACATAGTGCAACTGCTCTTGGTACAAGATGGAATGCGTCCCCACATCCAAGAACAACTGCCATGAGGCCATATAGTAAATATTGTTGTCTTCCCTTGCTCTTATGAATCATCATAATTCCAAGTGTAATAACCGACACTAGATATATAATGTCAAATAATGTTTCAAAAACTGCCTGCATTTTTCCTTCCTCCTTAGATGAACATTGTTCATATTATTTTAAAAGAAAAACCGTCAACTAACGGATTTCTTTTAAGCGTAAATAGTTCGTTGTATAATTTCTTTGAGCACCTCGCAGTTCGTTTTCCCTTGTACAAGCAATAGTAATATATTGTCTAATACAAAATCAATAAACGCTGATTTTTCAAACGATGTTGAAAATGCCTTCTCTGAAACCTTGCTATCTGCCTGCAAAACCTCTAACATATTTTCTTTTATATGGTCAAAACAATGCTTCATGGTGCTTTTTGCCTTTTCTCTTCCAGAATTGGCAATATTGATAGAGTGAGCCGTAAAAAAATCTGGATAATCTTCAACACCCTTTTGAACACATTCCCAAATATACTCTATATATTTAGGAAAAGAAAAGTCTGCCAAATACTGGTGGTTCATATGAAAAATATCTTTCCATATATCTTCCACTATCGCAAGCAGTAGCTCATCTTTATTTGCGTAATAATTATATAATGTTCCAAGTGCAATATGACATTCATCCGCGACAGATCGCATAGTTACCGCGGATAATCCTCTCGAAGCTACAATACTACGACACACCAGCAAAATAGTTTCTTTTGACGTAATACCTGTATTCAATACACTCACCTCCATAATGAACAATGTTCATTATATTACTTTTATATTTTATTGTCAATATAGAGTTTTCTCGGGGGACAGCTCCTTGTCCTGTCATAATAAACTTGTAACAGAAGGGGCTAATGATATATAATAATATTACAAAAAGTTATACTATCCAACAAATATGATAAATATTGACTTTATTACCATATCATGATATATAATCTGTATGAAGAATGGCAAAAATTCAAATATTTGTTAGTGATACAGACAAAATTTTAATTGACAAAAATATATTTATTTATCATGTTGCCTGTCTTTATGTTTCAGATGCTGAGAGGTGGTGAAGGGTGAGTGAAGAAAAGAGTGAAATTAACTATAGTAGGAGCAGTTGTTGGAGTTATTGCTATTGCTTTAATCATAATGAGACAGTATGTATCTATGAGCCGTGACGGTACATCAATATCAATCATTGGAGGATCAGACGGTCCGACTTCTATTTTTATAGCAGGAAAATTGCCACAAGGGGATCAACAAGTGGCTGAATATACATCTATTACAATGGAAGAGGCGAAGGAGATTTTTGCAGCGAGTGGAAATTATATCATCTTGGATGTAAGACGAGCAGATGAATTTGTCGCAGGGCATATTCCAGGTGCAATCAATATTGCGAATGAGGATATTGTAAGTACAAAGTTGGAAGAGTTGCCTAATAAGGAGCAGACTATTTATGTGTACTGCCGAAGTGGAAACAGAAGCAAGCAGGCATCTGCAAAGCTTGTGGCTATGGGATATACCAATATTATTGAAATTGGTGGAATTTTAGATTGGACTGGAGAGATTGAGAAGTAGCGGGAGTTTGGGGGATGGGACGGGGGACAGACCTCTGTCCGACTCACTGCGTCGGACAGAGGTCTGTCCCCCGTCCCACCGAGGTCCCACCGTCCCGTCAAATAAAGGAGGAAAGTATAAAAATGTCACGTAAAAAAATATTAGTTGTAGAGGATAATGAACTCAATCGTGCTATGCTGAGTGAGATACTGTCAAATGATTATGAAGTTTTAGAAGCAGAAAACGGACAAGAAGCACTTTATGTTCTAGAACAAAATAAGAACAATATAATTTTAATTCTCTTAGATGTTATGATGCCAGTTATGGATGGATATACTTTTTTAGATAGAATTAAGAAAGATGAAGAGATGGCATTGATTCCGGTTATTGTAACTACGCAGGGAGACCGTGAAGAGGATGAGATAGCCGCTTTAGCTCACGGTGCAACGGATTTTGTGCCAAAACCTTATCGCCCGCAGGTAATCTTACACCGAGTTGCCAGCCTTATTAAGTTGCGAGAGACTGCCGCTATGGTTAATCTGTTTCAGTATGATAGGCTCACTGGACTTTATACGAAGGAATTTTTCTACCGGAAAGTTAGAGAACGTTTGGATGCAAATCCTGAAAAGGAATATACAATTTTATGTTCTAATTTTGAAAATTTTAAGTGGTATAATGATACTTTTGGACGAGAAGCAGGAGACAAAATGTTGGTGAAGGGAGCTGAAATTTTCAAAGAAAGGGCTGGTGAGAAGGCTATCTGCTGCCGATATAGTGCAGATCGGTTCTTATGCCTGATAGACCAAGAAAGAGAGAGAATTGGACGAGAGTATTTTATCAAAGGAAGGAATAATTCATCTACTAAGCAGATAGAGAATATATCTGTAAAACTTGGTATTTATGAGATTACAGATCGCTCCATTTCGGTCGAACAAATGTGCGACAGAGTGCTTTTGGTCGTAGATAGCATCAAAGGAAAGTATAATCAGCATATTGCGATTTATGACGATGCACTTCGTGAAAAATTGCTTCGTGAAAAAGCGATTACAGATGTCATGGCCAATGCACTAGAAGAGGGACAGTTTACGGTTTATCTTCAGCCAAAATATAGTCTGTATGATAATAAAATGGTTGGAGCAGAAGCTTTGGTTAGGTGGATACATCCAGAATGGGGATTTATGTCTCCTGGAGAGTTTATTCCACTGTTTGAGAAAAATGGCTTTATTCCTTGTCTAGATCAATATGTCTGGGAGAGTGTATGTGCGAAACTCCGAGATTGGAAAGAAAAAGGATATCCTCTTTTACCAGTATCAGTCAATGTTTCTCGTGCAGATATTTATCAATCACATTTGGTAGATACTTTTTGTAATCTAATTAAAAAATATAAGATTGATCCGGGATACCTTCACCTAGAGATTACAGAAAGTGCTTACACGGAACATCCAGAACAGATTATTACTACAATAGACGAATTGCGTAAACTTGGCTTTATCATAGAGATGGATGATTTTGGAAGTGGTTATTCATCTTTGAATATGCTTAGTCAAATGACATTGGATATATTAAAACTAGATATGAAATTTATCCAAAATGAGATGGCAAAACCTGTAGAGCAGAGTATCCTTCATGATATCATCAGTATGGCACATAGATTGCATTTAAGTGTAGTGGCAGAGGGGGTAGAGACAAGAGATCAAATGAAACGCCTGCAGGCAGTGAGATGTGATTATGCTCAGGGATATTTTTTCGCAAGACCAATGCCTGTTAAGGAATTTGAAGAATTATTGAAACTTCAGTGCACAAAAAGCGTTTCTCCTCTGTCACAAAACGAATCTAGTAAACGCAGTTTGCTGATTTTAGATGAGGATGAAAAGTATCGAGAGAGAGTGCGCAAGCATTTTGAGGGGACATATCAGATTTTTGAGGCATCGAATGTAGACAGTGCATTTGACTGCATTTCAAAATATAGCTGTGAGGGAATTTCAGCGATACTGCTTAGTACAACAATTCCAGACAAAGGAGCACAGATGTTCCTTAAAAAGATGAGTCAAAACTCGTCTTTTTGGAAAGTTCCTGTTATTGGGATGGTATCTTGTATGGAAATTCAAGGAGATATAGGACTAGAAACCGATGATATTCTTTGCAAAAATTATCCCCTTGCCGAGTTAGGCAGACATATTGAACGACTGATTGATATTGTAGCCTTTAGTGAGCGAGAGAATGCTCTAAAGGATGAGGCAAATCAGGATTATCTGACAGGGCTTCTCAATCGACGAGGACTCGAAGTTGCTATATCATCCCTTCGCAAATATGAGCTTCCGCTAGCGGTATGTCTTTTTGATTTAGATGGTATGAAAAAAGCAAATGATAGTTGTGGTCATGAAATGGGAGATAGAATGCTAAAGACGTTTGCAGATATGCTCCGACGACAGACTCGTGAAGAGGATATTCGATGCCGCTATGGAGGAGATGAATTTATAGTATTACTAAAGAATGTAAAAGATGCGAAGGATGCAATGAATAAAGGAATGAAAATTTGCAATTCCTTCCGTAAGCAATTTGAGGCAGAGCATATAAAAGCGGCTTGCTCTTGTGGCATTACTTTATGTACGACAGATGAAGTATCTTCTACATCATTGATTGAACAGGCAGACCAGGCTTTATATCAGGCAAAGAGAGAAAATAGAGGTGGATGCTGTTTAGCAAATGTGCATTTGGAGAAGTAATTAGTGCATCTGTTCGTATGATAAAAATATAGTTCGTGATTTCTGAAAAATGATATAAATAGGTAAAATGGAGGAAAGGAAATGGGTAGGGGATTAAAGCATATCATTTCATACAGATTAAAAATAAATAAGAAAATCTTCGTATTAATCACGCTTTTACTAGTTTCTATTATTTTTTCCAGAATTATAGTGTATGCTAAAGATTCTCCTACAAGAACAGTAAATATTGGATATTTTGCATTTTCTGGATACCATGAGATGAAAGAAGAATACTCCAATCCGATAGGAAGTGGTTATGGAAGTGATTTTTTACAGCTTCTTCGAAGATATACGAATTTAAATTATAATTATGTAGGATATGAAAAAAGCTGGCAGGATATGTTGGAAATGCTTCGCAACGGCGAAATTGATATATTGACTTCAGCAAGAAAAACTAGTGTTCGAGAAAAAGAATTTGCTTTTTCTAAGCCGATTGGCACAAGTTATGCGGAAATGAGTGTCAGAGAGGATGACAGTCGATATGATTTGGATGATTATGATAGCTTCAATGGAATGACAATTGGAGTCCTTCCAGGGAATAGTCGGAATAAAGATCTTGAGCAATTGGCCAAAGAAAAAGGATTTACATATCGAGCGGTGGAGTATAATTGTGAAGAGGATTTAACGAAAGCATTGCAAAATGGCGAAGTGGATGCGATTATCACTAGCAGTCTGAGAAAACGTACAAATGAGAAAATCGTGGCACGTTTTGCGTTGGAGGAATTTTATGTCATTGTTAGAAAAGATGATATAGAGTTGCTTGAGGAAATTAACTATGGAATTGAACAGATGGATTTAAATGAAGGAGATTGGAAAAATAGACTCTATTATAAATATACTTCTAAAGAATCGGAGGCCTCTCTTTCTTTTACTCAAAGAGAAAAAGATTATATTGCCGCCGTGCAGTCTGGAGAAAAGATTATAAAAGCTTGTGCACAGCCAGACAGAGATCCCTATTCCTTTGTGGAAAATGAAAATTTAATGGGAATTATTCCGCAGTATTTCGATTACTTGATGGATATGGCTGGATTGCCGTATACGGTTATGACTGCAGAAAATAGAAGCCAGTATTACGAATGGTTTGAGAATAATGCGGTCGATATATATATGGATGTGAATGAGGAAAGAGATAAGATTTTAAAAGAAGAAACTGGGGTTTCGACAGATCCATATATACAAATGACAATGTCTCGTGTGACTAAGAAGGATTTTAAGGGTGCTATTCACACAGTTGCAGTGGCTTATCAGCAGACTTATGATGGCATTGATGTTGATTTGGCACAAGATGTGCAAATAATAGAATTTGATACTCGCCAAGAAGCTATGCAGGCAGTAAAAGATGGAAAAGCGGATGCGTGTTATGTCTACACCTATATGGCGGAAAAATTTGTAAATCAAAATCCAGACGGAGAATTGATTTTCCATATGATGAATAAGCCAGTATATAATATGGTCATAAGTATCCGCCCAACCACAGATCATGAGTTAATCAGCATACTAAATAAATGTCTTAAGGCAGATCAGTCACATATGCTAGATGAGCTTGTGGAAAAGTATACGAGATATGAACAGGGAGAGGTCACATTGATACAGTTTGCTAGACAAAATCCTTGGTTTGTAGTGGCCATAGTTTCGATATGTATCGGTACTATGATTGTGTTGGTATTAGTAGTTAAAAATAATAAAAATATGCGCAGTATAGTGGCAGAGCGACTAAAATACGCAGCCAACTTGCAAAAGAAAAATGAGCAGCTTGAGTATTCTATCAGTCAGGAGCAGAGTGCAAATTTTGCCAAAACTACATTCCTAAACAATATGTCTCATGATATTCGAACCCCAATGAATGCAATTATAGGATTTACAAGTATTGCACTTAGACAAAAACCAAATCCGCTGGTGAAAGAATGTCTAGAAAAGATTAGTGAAAGTTCCGAGCATTTATTGACTCTCATTAACGATGTACTAGATTTAAGCCGAATTGAGAGTGGAAAAGTAGAATATATTCCAATACCGACAAACTTGTGTTCATTGACGGAGACTGTAATTGCCATCACACAGGGATTTTTGGCAGACCGAAAATTAACTTTCCAGACAGAATACTCCAATCTGGAGCAGTACTGTGCCGTCTTAGCTGACCCTGTACGCATTCGTGAGGTGCTGGTGAATATCCTCAGCAACGCCGTCAAATTCACAGAAGATGGTGGCACTATCACCTTATTTGCGAGCTGTCGCCCTTACGAAGATGACTCCCATATCGCTGTTTGTTTTACGATTACAGATACAGGTGTCGGTATGAGTGAGGAGTACATAAAACATATTTTCGATGAGTTTTCTCAGGAGGAATCTAGCGCAAGAACCCAATATAAGGGAACTGGTCTTGGCATGGCAATCACGAAACGATATGTAGAGTTAATGGGAGGCATAATTTCTGTGAAAAGTAAAAAGGGCGAGGGTTCCACCTTTACCGTAGAGCTTCCTTTGGAACTTACCGATAAGAATGAGATTCAGGAGAAAAATATACATACAGTCAAGGAGAATTTAAAAGATATAAAAGTTTTACTGGCAGAGGATAATGATTTAAATGCAGAAATCGCCACGATTCAGATGGAAGAATTGGGCATGAAGTTGACAAGAGCTGTCGACGGAAGAGAGGCAGTAAAGATATTTAAAGATAATCCCCCTGATACTTTTGATATTATACTTATGGATATCATGATGCCAAGAATGAATGGATATGAAGCAGTGCAGGCAATCCGCACGATGAAGGGCCGTCCCGACGGAAGTTCTATTCCTATTATCGCTATGACAGCGAATGCTTTCGCAGAGGACGTTCAGGCATCTCTAGATGCGGGCATGAACGCTCATTTGGCAAAGCCAATAGAGATGGATGAAGTAATGAAAACGATTGTACGAAATCTAAAGCAGTAAGTACCAGGTAAAATCAAAGAACAAAGAATCTATAATAGAGTAGGGATAATTCTTGTTTTCGTATGATGAGCTATGGTATAATAATATGATACTAAAGTCAAAAGGTTAAAAGACATTCATGCTTGCATGACAAGGTATTTGACCTCAACATCATAATATATGATGATAAAACTAAAGGAGAAAAGAAAGAAATGAAAATGAAGAAAATTATGAGTTTTCTGCTTGTGCTGACTATAACTGCTTCTTTATTAGTTAGCTGTGGAACAAATGGAACAAATGAAGAAGCAGATACAATTACTGTATATTTATGGAGCAATGCCCTAAATGAGAATTATACACCATATATCCAATCACAGCTTCCAGATATTAATATTGAATTTGTTGTTGGAAATAACGACCTTGACTTTTATAAATTCATGAATGAACACGGAGAGTTGCCAGATATTATCACATCACGAAGATTTTCCCTGCATGATGCAGCAGCTCTTAAAGATCAGCTTATGGATTTATCTACTACGGAGGAAGCAGGTGCAATATACGAATCCTATCTTGGAAACTTTACCAACGTTGATGGTACTGTAAACTGGCTGCCACTTTGTGGTGAGGCAGATGGTCTTGTTGCTAATAAAGCTTTGTTTGACAAATATAATATTCCTCTGCCAACAGATTATGACAGTTTTGTTTTGGCATGTCAGAAATTTGAAGAAGTCGGTATCCGTGGGTTTGCTGCTGATTTTGCCTATGATTATACTTGTATGGAAGTGCTACAGGGTCTGTCCATTCCTGAGATAAACTCCATGGAGGGACGTATGTGGCGAAGCAGCTATGAAGATCCTATGGATGAAATCATTGGTTTAGATGATAAAGTATGGCCAGGCGTATTTGAGAGGATGGAGCAGTTTATTAAGGATGTGAAAATGCTTCCAGATGACGTAGAGCTTGACTATACTCCTGTTATTGATATGTTTTCGGAGGGAAAGGTAGCTATGATTCGTGCAGGAGGATCAAATACCGTTTGGTTTAACGATAATAATATCGACGCTGTATTTTTGCCTTATTTTGGACAAAACGGAGAACAGTGGCTGCTTACCTATCCTGCATTTCAAGTGGCACTTAACAAGGATTTAGAGAAAGATAAAACACGCCAGGAAAAAGCTATGAAGGTGCTTGGTGTTATGCTTTCCGAGGAAGGTCAAAATGTTTTAGCAAAGGGAGAAGATGTTATTACTTACAGTCAGAATGTCAATCTTAAGCTTTCGCCGTATCTTGAAAATCTTGTACCATTAATTAAACAAAATCATATGTATATTCGTATTGCTTCTAACGACTTTTTTGCAGTATCTCAGGATGTAGTTTCGAAGATGATACAGGGCGAATATGACGCTAAACAAGCTTACGAGGCATTTGATACACAGTTAAAACAGCATAAGGAGGTCTCTGACGAAATAGTACTATCCTTAGACCATAGATATTCTAATATATTCCATAAAAAGGGTGGCAACCAATCTTATTCTGCCATGGCAAATACTTTGCGTGGTCATTACGGAAGTGATGTGCTTATTGCACCTGCATACAGTTTTACAGGAACTGTATTTAAAGCAGACTATACAGAAAAGATGGTCGGGAATATGATTATGCCAAATGCACTAGCAGCATGGCAGGGTGAAATGAAAGGTGCCCAATTAAAAGAATATATTAAATCATCCGTGGAGGGTACTGGTACTGAAAATAGCTTTACACCATTTAACTGCGGTTCTTTGCCGACTGTCAGCGGAATATCCATTGAAGTGAAGGAGACGAATGGAAAGTATACTCTTATGCGTGTCCTTAAAGATGGAAAAGAAATTAGCGATGAAGATATATTTAAAGTAACATATCTCAATACAGAAGGAAATATGACTCCTTTTCTCAATGATGAAAATTGTGAATTTGAGCAGCTAGAAAATCGTGTGAAGAATGAATGGATTGAGTACATCAAAGGTGGCGGTCAGGTAGCACAACCAGAAGATTATATTATATTGGAATAAACGAGATATGATTGAAAAGAGGAAAATAGACATGAAAAAAAGAATCATTGCTGCTTTTATGGTAATGGTGATGCTATTTGGTCTTGTAAATTGTGAAAATCGTAAAGATAATGACAGGATTGAGATAACGATGTACCTGTGGGATAAGTCCATGAGTCAGGAGTTTACTCCTTGGCTGGAAAAGAAGTTTCCAGATATCGACTTCACATTTGTTGTGGGGTATAATACCATGGACTTTTATACCGACCTTAATGAGCGGGAGAATCTGCCAGATATTATTACCTGCCGACGTTTTTCACTGAACGATGCCGCTCATATGTCACAATTGCTTATGGATTTGAGTGAGACTAATATAGTGGGTAGCTATTACGACACTTATATTGATAATAATAGAGAACCTGACGGTGCAGTACGCTGGTTGCCTATGTGTGCAGAGGTTGACGGTTATATTGCGAATGTTGACTTGTTTAAGAAATATGATATACCACTGCCTACAAATTATGCCGAATTTACCCAAGCATGTCGGAAGTTTGATGAGCTAAATTTATATGGATATGTAAATGACTACCGTGAAGATTATTCTTGTATGGAAGCTCTTCAAGGCTGTGCTATCCCCGAATTGATGACAATGGAGGGGAGCATATGGCGCGCCGAATACGAAAACGAGACATTGAATAAACAAGTAGGTCTTGACGATAAAGTATGGCCTACTGTGTTTAACAAGTTTGAGCAGTATATTAAGGATACTATGGTAAAACCTGAAGATATTAAAAGAGATTTTGAGTCGATGAAATCGGCTTTGGTGGAGGGCAGAGCAGCTATTATGCGAGGTACTGCCAGTGATTGTGCTGTACTCAGAAAAGAAGAAGGGCTCAATACAGTAATGCTACCATATTTTGGTGAGACTGCACAGGATAACTGGCTCTTGACATACCCTACCTGTCAGGTGGCTGTAAACAAGAATGTATCACAAGATAAGGAAAAGAACGACGCTGTCATGCAGGTGCTTGAGGCTATGTTCAGTGAGGAAGGTCAGCACCATGTTGCCTCAGACAATGCCGTGTTAAGTTATAATAAAAATGTAAATATCGAGATAAATGATGTTTTCTCACAGACTATGGACTGCATAAACAGTAATCATCTATATATGCGTCTAGCTTCTATCGAGATGTTCTCCATCTCCAAAGACGTGGCACAAAAAATGATATGTGGTGAATATGGTGCCGAGGAAGCTTATGAGGATTTTAATGCTCAGCTTACCGCCATAAAGAATGTTGGAACTTCGGAGATTATCACCACTCAAAAAACAGGATATGACTATGATTTTGGAAAAAATGGCAGTCTCGCCGCCTCCGCTGTAGTAAACACGCTGCGTAAGCAATCTGGCAGTGAAATTGCGATTGGGTATTCAAGCATTATTACAGCACCTGTTTTTGAAGGTGATTATACTAGACAGCAGCTTAATTGGCTTGTAGCAAACCGTGTAGTAATGAGGAGCGGTCAGCTTACCGGTATCGAGGTACAGAAACTTATGGAGTGGCTTGTAAATGTGAAAGAGGATGGCTCTAATCCGATTAGACATAAAAATATCATCCCTGTTTCAAGTGGAATGGAGTATGAGTTGACAGACAACGGCGACGGCACCTATATACTTGGTGATATTACAATAAACGGTAAACCGATTGATGAAAATGCTGTTTATTCAGTAGCGATATTTGGAGATAATAGTTATATCGAAGCACCTACCTATTGCAATTGTCCTATGCCAGAAGAGCTAAGGGATAAAATGGAAATAGTGGATACGAATGTTTATACTTTATTTAATTCTGCTCTTGAAGGTGGAAATCAATTGGAGACCCCTACAGAGTATGTAAAAATTCTGCGATAAGATTCACGCAGGAAATCTGACGAAAGGAGAGTTATTTCATGAAGAAACGGCTGAGAACAATTTTTGCCACTGCTGTTTTACTGATTGGAATTGTTGGGGTCAGTATCTGTTATTATTTTTTTGTATCAGATACGATATATTCAGAAAGTGTTTCGCATCTGACTGAAATATTCCATCAGGCTAATAGATCTTTGCATAATCTAGTAAGCAAAAATTGGACAAATATGCATATGTGGGCTAGTTATTTACAGGATGTTTCGGATGAAGAGAAAATACAAGATTATGTAAATCAGGCAAAAAAGGAAACAGGATTTACTAATTTTTATTTCATTTCCCGTGAAGGTAATTACCGAACGGTAAATGATGAAACTGGATATTTAGATTTTAAGAATGAATTGTCTGAACTTATCCTCCATGGTCAGGATACGTTAGTGAACTCCGTAGTACCTGGCCAGCCACAGATTATGGTGTTTGTTTCACCGGCCGGTCCTGGGACTTATAAAGGATTTGATTATGATGCTATCGCAGTCAGTTTTAATAACTCCGACATAGTGAGTGCACTGAAAATATCTGCTTTTGATGGTAAGTCTAGTAGCTATGTAATTCGTCCGGATGGTCGCGTGGTAGTGGAAAACGCTGTTGATAAACAGCAAGATATTTATAATTTTTTTGCTATGCTAAAAAAATACTCCGATATGGGAAGTGAAAAAATAGATGAACTGCGGGAGAATTTTAAGAGAGGGCGTTCTGGAGCAACTATATTTAGCATAAAAGATACAAGCTATTATTTGGTATATGAGTCAGCGGAGTTTGAAGATTGGACAATGATTGGTCTTGTCCCAACAGAAGTAGTAAATGCTAGCATGAATAAACTTCAGTATAGCACACTTTTATTAGTGCTGGGAATTTCAGTCAGTCTTGGTGTGATGATGATTATATTTATTATTCAGCAAAATCGTCAAAAATTGAAAAAGAAAGATACACAAATTCTTTATCGTGATGAAATGTTCTCTAAGCTGTCAGTTAATGTAGATGACGTTTTTCTTATGCTTGACGCAGAAAGATTGGGTGTGGATTATATTAGCCCAAACATAGAAAAGCTTATAGGTATTTCTGAAAAGCAGGCTCGTGCAAATATCCGTGAATTAGATCAGCTTGTAAAAGAAGAGGATGTTATTTCTATATTAGATCAGCTTTCGGATATTCATCCAGGACAACAGGGAGAATGGGACAGAGAATATATTCATCAAAAGACAGGTGAGGTGCGTTGGTTCCATGTCATTGCATTTTGCAGTGATATTCAGGGTGAGAAAAAATATATTCTTGTAATGTCCGACCGCACAAGAGATAAGAAGATTAATCAAGCTCTTGAAGACGCAGTCAATGCTGCACAGAGTGCAAACAGGGCAAAGAGTGTATTTCTTAGCAATATGTCCCACGATATTCGTACCCCAATGAATGCCATTATCGGCTTTACTACTCTGGCAAGCACGAATATAGGCAATGACGAGAAAATAAAGGATTATCTGTCAAAGATACTTTCTTCTGGAAATCATCTGCTTTCTCTCATAAACGATGTGCTTGATATGAGCCGTATTGAGAGTGGCAAGATACATCTTGAAGAGACAGAAGTAAATCTCTCAGATGTACTTCACGATCTTAAAACTATCGTTAGCGGTCAGATACACGCAAAGCAATTGGAATTATATATGGATACGATGGATGTGGTGAATGAAGATGTATATTGTGATAAGATACGACTAAATCAGGTGCTGCTTAATTTGTTATCTAACGCTATAAAATTCACTCCTCCAGGAGGTACGGTGTCAGTTCGAGTATCACAGATGCATGACGTTTCAGAAGGAAAGGGAATGTACGAGCTTCGTGTAAAGGATACTGGTATCGGTATGAGCAAAGAGTTCGCAGAGCGTATTTTTAATCCATTTGAGCGTGAGCGTACATCCACTGTGAGTAAGATACAGGGAACGGGGCTTGGTATGTCCATTGCAAAGAATATTATCGATATGATGGGCGGTACTATTGAGGTAGTTACAGAGCAAGATAGAGGGACGGAATTCATTATCGGTGTGGAGCTTCGTTTGCAGTCAGAAAAAAGAAATGTTGAGAAAATCAAAGAGCTTGAAGGGCTTAAGGCTCTCGTTGTAGATGATGATTTCAATACTTGTGACAGTGTCACAAAGATGTTGCTTCGTGTTGGAATGAGGTCAGAGTGGACTGTATCAGGAAAGGAAGCAGTTTTGCGTGCAAAGCAGGCCACAGAGGTAAATGATGCATTTCATGCTTATATTATCGACTGGCGTCTTCCTGATATGAATGGTATTGAGGTGACAAGACAGATACGTAGTCTTGGAGACGATACGCCGATTATTATTCTCACAGCATACGATTGGTCAGATATTGAGGTGGAAGCAAGAGCGGCAGGGGTAACTGGATTTTGTTCAAAGCCTATGTTTATGTCAGATTTGCGTGAGTCACTTTTGAATGCTCTTGGTCAGCAAAAACCAAACAAAAATAAAGGCATACTGGATTTAGGAGAAATGGAAAGCTTTAATGGCAAGAAAATTTTGCTTGTTGAGGATAACGAACTCAATCGGGAGATTGCACTGGAAATTCTTGGAGAATACGGATTCGATATGGACATAGCTGAAAACGGTGCAGAAGCGGTGAAAAAAGTGGTAGCTTCTAAACAGGGAGAGTACGATTTGGTGCTTATGGATATTCAAATGCCAGTTATGGATGGCTATGAAGCTACACGACAAATTAGATTATTAGATGATCTTGCAAAGGCTAATATTGCTATTATAGCTATGACTGCCAACGCTTTTGATGAGGATCGTAAAGCGGCAGCAGAGTGTGGCATGAATGGTTTTATCTCAAAGCCAATCAATATAGAAGAGGTCATTGAGGTTTTACAAACAGTTTTTTATTAATCTGCTATTGAAGATGGAAGAAAGAAGATGGATATGAGGTGAATTGGAAAATGCCGAATGGAAAAAATATAAAATTGTATATTATGCCAGTATTATCTGTGTTAGTATTATTTATTTCCCTCATATTGAGTATAGTATACGTTCGCTCCTATATGATGCAGCAGATAATTAAGGAGAGAACTTATCAGCTAGAGGAAATGATTTCTCAGGTTCGCGTTAATATGAATTATGGAATTGAAACGCAGTGGAATCTTGTCGCAGGGATAAAAACTGTGGTAGAGGGAAAACACTATGATAATGAAAAAGTGCTACTTGAGGCAATCAACGCTATAGAAAAAACGTTCCATACGGATTTATATGACTGTCAGATTATGATTTTGGATACGCAAGGTATGGCTTACACAAGAGATGGAACTGTGGGAATCTGGGATGACGTGAAACGTCTAGCGGATGGTAAGTTACGTAATATTTTTGTCTCAGATACAAGCAATGTCAAAGGCACGTATCTTGCGTTTACACAAAAATTAATCTCCCCTCTTGTGGTAGATGATGGTGATAAAGAATTTACACATCTAGTTCTTTTAAAAAATATTCAAAGCTTAAAAAAATACTATACTACGGAATCCTACGGTGGACAGGCGGCTACTTATATCATCAGAGATAACGGTACTTTGGCATATTATGATGCCAAGGAAGATGATATTTTTGGAGTGAGAAATATTTATAAATCACTAAGAGAAGCAGAATATATCCGTGGCAGAAATTTTGATATCATTTTAGAACAGTTGAAAAAATCAGGAATTTCAGCTGCCAATATCCGCCTTGACCATAAAGAATATCTTTACTGTCTGGCATCTTTAAAAACATCGGATATGACTTTGATGATGCTAATTCCTGCTGACTCCGTAGCAGTTAGTACCATGAATATGATGAATTCTACAGTTCGGGTGGGAATTATCGTCATGTGTATATTGTATTTGGTGGCAATTGTGGCAATCATTAGCATTATTAAAGTCCAAAAGAGTAGTCAGCTAGTAAAGATTGAGCAAAAAAATAATCAGGAACAGCAGCGTCTAAGAGAGGCAGCGGAAGAAGCGAATAAGGCTAAGAGCACGTTTCTTTCTAATATGTCCCATGATATACGAACGCCTATGAATGCGATTATTGGGTTTGCTACTTTGACGGCAGCGGATGCAGAAAATACAGGAAAGGTAAGAGATTATCAGGCAAAAATTTTGGCAGCTGGGAATCATCTGCTTTCTATTATTAATGATGTTCTCGATATGAGTCGTATTGAGAGTGGAAAAATCATTCTAGAGGAGCAAGAAACAAGATTGTCAGATATTTTTCATGATATCGTGACAATTATCGGTGGTCAGATTCATGATAAAAAATTAAAACTACATGTGGATGTCAATAATGTGATTAACGAAGACATATTATGTGATAAAACTAGACTAAGTCAGGTACTTTTGAATCTACTTTCAAATGCCATTAAATTTACTCCTTCTGGAGGCACGATTTCTGTCAGTGTGGAGCAGCTTACAAATGCCTTGGAGGGAAAAGCAAGGTATGAGTTTAGAGTCAAGGATACAGGCATTGGTATGAGTGAGGAATTTGCCCAAAAGATTTTTCAACCATTCGAGCGTGAGAGAAGTTCTACGGTTAGTCGGATTCAAGGTACAGGTTTGGGAATGACAATTTCTAAGAGTATTCTTGATATGATGGGTGGCACAATCGAAGTTCAGACGCAACAGGGGAGAGGAACAGAATTTATCATTCAGTTAGAATTAACTCTCCAGTCAGAGAAATATACAGATGAAAAAATCAACGAACTAAGAGGAATGAGAATTCTTATGGCAGACCATGATTCTAATGTCTGCGATAATATAGCAAATATGCTTTTGCGAGTTAATATCGATGTGGAATATGTTTTATCTGGAAAAGAGTTTCTTCATAAGGCGAAAATGAGGAAGGATTCTATTGATGCCTATATTATTGAGTGGCATCTGTCAGATTTAGATGGAATTGAAGTTATAAAGCAGATTCGACAGTTTGATTTACATACACCTATTATTATGATTACTCTCTATGACTGGCATGTTATTGAGAAAGAGGCAAAGAATGCCGGTGTGACAGCGTTTTGCTCAAAACCGATATTTATGTCTGATTTAAAAGATGTATTGCTTAGGGTATCTAGACAACAGGTAGTGGTGGAAGAGCAGCAAAGTTCTTCTACAAAAAAGGAAACAGATAGTTTTAAAGGCAAACGGTTATTGCTTGTTGAAGATAATGAGCTAAATCGGGAAATTGCATTAGAAATTCTTAGTGAATACGGTTTTCATATGGATACAGCAGAAAACGGAGAGGAAGCTTTGGAAAAAGTGGCAGCTTCTAGACCAGGTGATTATGATTTGGTACTTATGGATATTCAAATGCCAGTTATGGATGGCTATGAAGCTACAAAACGTATTCGATTGTTGGATAATCCTTCCCAGTCTTCGATTCCTATCGTAGCTATGACGGCAAATGCTTTTGACGAAGATCGAAAAGCGGCAGCAGAGTGCGGTATGAATGGATTTCTCTCTAAACCAATAGATATAGATGAAGTTCTTCAAGTGTTAAAGAAAATGTTTGAAGATAAAATATCAGATGGGAAATAAGAGTATTTTGGAAGAAACTATTAAAAAAGTATTGAATGGCAAGATGCAGACTTGATTGGCATAATCAAAAAAGGGAGTTATCGAAAAATATAAAATTTCAGTTAAATATAGTATGGAGATTCTTAAAACAAACTATATTTATCTTGAAAATTTATTTTCCGATAGCTCCTTTTTTATTTTTAACTATTTAAAAAGTAAGAGGAAATATCAATTTTTCCTTTTGTACTGGGCAATCGTTCGAATCATATTAGGAATATCTAAAGGTTTGGTAATATGTGCATCCATACCCTCATCAAGGCTCTTTTTAATATCTTCCTCAAATGCGTTGGCCGTCATAGCTATGATAGGAAGTGTCAGTGTATCAGACCTTCCCATTTGGCGAATCTGTCTTGTTGCCTCGTATCCGTCCATAATTGGCATCATAATGTCCATAAGTACCAAATCAAAGGTTTGTGGAGGGTGATTGCGAATCGCTTCCACAGCTTCCTTGCCATTGATGACGGATGTAATCTGGGCTCCCTCTTCCGCAAGAATTGTCTCAGCGATATCACGGTTAAGTTCGTTATCTTCTGCAAGTAAAATTTTCATTCCCTTTATGGAGACTTTCTCAACCTTTTTAGCACATTTAATCTCATTTTTATTGGCAAGTTCAAATGGAATTGTCACCACGAACGTGCTGCCTACGCCAAGCTCACTAGATACTTCCAATGTGCCGCCCATCTTTTCAATGAGAGCTTTTGCGATACTCATACCTAGACCAGTACCTTGGTAGACGCTTCTGGCATCTGTTTCTGCCTGAACAAAAGGATCAAATATCCTTGTGAGGAATTCTTGACTCATGCCAATTCCAGTATCCGTAATTATCCAACGGTACGTAACTGATTGTTCGTCACTGCGAATAATCTGTATATCTGTAGTAATTTTTCCGTTTGTTTGATTATATTTAATGCAGTTGCTGTAAATATTCATCATCGCTCTGCGCAAATGGAGCGGGCTTCCATAAACATAATTGAGTCGCTCATCTTGAGAGGTGAAGTTTACTGTAGTAGTAATTCCAGCCTCCTGCGCCTGTAAATTGATAAGAACCGTTGCTTCTTGTCCTTCGTCCATGATGCTAAAAGGTTCGTGAGCGAGGATAAGACTGCCCTCCTCAATTTTTGCCATATCTAATACATCATTGATTAGTGAAACTAGATGGTTGGTTACAACGGTAGCCTTTCGGCGATTTTTTTTGAGGTAGTCGATGTCATCTGCATGCTTTTGGTCAATTTCCAAAATACCGATAATTCCGTTAAGAGGTGTTCTCATATCGTGAGACATTCTTGCCAGAAAGCGAGATTTCTCAGAATTGGCACGCTTTGCATCATCAAGAGCTTTTTGTAGTTTCTGTTGTTGCTCAATCTCTGCTGCGACGATATCATCCACATTTAAAAAGCCTAATACTACAATTCCGTACTCCTCGTTTTTGATGAAGCGAAACTGATAATGGTGCGTCTCCTCCTGATGGATAATGCGGTAATTTCCTGAGTATTCCTTATTTTGGTTCAATGCCTCTAGCACATTGCTAAGCTTCATTGAGATGGTCATCATCATCTGATCATCTGGGTGAACATACTTTGAGATGTATTTTTTGAGTAACTCGTCATAGGGATATATTTTCGTGCCGTCCTTCTCGAAAAAAGTAGACATAAAACCGTCATGCTTAATAATGGATGCTGTCTTTTCCCTAGTATTAAGCAAAAATACATCGAGATAATTACTGCTTAGCGTTTGAACGATGCTCACCTGAGTCTCGTAGGCTTCTTTGTCTTGTGTCACATCCATACCGTAGAAAACACCCTCAAGATGACTATTCGTAGGATTTACAAAGAGTCGAAGAGTATAGCGCGACCAGCGGGCGATATTATCATCGTAATAGCAGCGAGATTCTAAGACAATCTCTACCTTACCTGACTCATAACCTTGCTTCATCGCCTCTAGACTATACGTATGCAAGAAATCTTGGCGGTCTTTCTCCGATAAGATATAAATTGCCATGCTTTGCATAAGCATATCAATTGTGTAATCACGGTTAAGATAATTAACGATTTCAGATGTCCCTCCAACTTTGAGTACTCGATTTTTTGTAATATCTAGATGGAAATAACCAGCCGCCTGAGAGATGGAGGACAAAAGGGAATTCAGCTGTTTTTCATATATTCGTCTGGCATTGATATCATCATCTTCACAGGCGATAGCTAGAACAATATCTTGATATGTACTCGCCTCACCATTTCGTGCAATCATCAGATAATAATAGTGAACTTCGTCTTGTAAAATTTTGCAATGTACCTTGAAGGAGGTGACTTTGCTTAATTTCTCCTGTATACGCTCAAAAGTCAGTAATTCCCGAATGGATTGGCGCTCTTGTGGGTGGACATACTGAGTAATGATTAAATCAAGCATCTCATTATAATCCATATTGTCAACAATACGAGGGTCACTGTTTCCGAATAAATTTTTAAAACGGAATACAGAAATTTTTTGAGACTGCATATTCACACCAAACACCGCAGAATATTTAAAAGAGAGAAGATTGATTGCTCCAAGCAGACGCAAAGAATTTTCGCCTGTAGGAAGCGTGCTAGATAACCGCTCTCCCTCAGCGACCGTGCTAAATACGAGGGCGTGACCTCTAGAACCATCGGCAAGAACTGTCTCCACAGCATCCACCGTCTCATAAATATGGCGAATAGGGTCAAGATACGTTTTTGGACCGTGAATCCCATTCGCCACTGGACAAGGCGGGCAGGGAGAATCAAGCCCCATCAATGCCTTGTAGCATTTTTGGTTCAGCTCTAAATTCGGATAAATCTGTTTCGCTGTATCGTTGAAGCCGATAATATTATAATCAGCGTCAATACTATAATAGCCCGATGAATGTGTACTCATTAATTATATTCCCCCTCTGGCACTGCGGATAAGCCCCGCTTCTTTTGTTAATCTACTATAAATTTCAAGTATTCATATTTTTCATTTATTTTCAATTATTTATATATAAAATATTAGCTTTATTTTATCATAGATTAGATAAAAAGAAAATGAAATTTTCATCTAAATATATGTAGTAGATGTATGGGGCAATACTATGCTATAACCTACTCTTAAAATCTTCGTATCCAAATTGTTTCCACAATCTATATTCATCTTTCTTTTTAATATAAATACTTGGAAGAGGCATACCGTTAAAAGTATTATTTTTCACCATAGAATAAATAGCCATATCTTCAAAAATCAAGCGTTCTCCCTCTTTTAGGGCAGTCTCAAAGGAATAACTTCCAATCATATCTCCCGCCAGACAAGTAGGACCCCCAAATCGATAAGTATACGCAAACTCACCGGGTTCTTTGCTAAACTTTAAAGGAGGTCTATACGGCATTTCTAGTACATCTGGCATATGACAAGCGGCGGATGTATCCAAAATAGCGAGAATTTCGTTGGTATTTTGACTTCTCTTTTGGATTTCCAAAATAGTTGTGTAGAGATAACCTGCATTTAATGCAATTGCTTCTCCAGGCTCTAAATAAATTTCAAGATGAAAAGTATCCTTCATATATCGAATACAGCGTTCCAATCTATCTATATCATATCCAGCTCTAGTAATATGGTGGCCACCGCCAAAATTTAGCCATTTCATATTGGAGAGATATTTTCCAAATTTTTCCTCAACCGCTTTTAGTGTAATTTCTAAGGCGTCAGAATCTTGCTCGCATAAAGTGTGAAAATGTAGTCCGTCTAGCAAATATAAAAGTTCTGGATTTTCTTTTATACCAAATTCAAAATCTGCCAAAGTTGTCCCTAATCGGCTTCCTGGTGCACACGGGTCATAAATTGCGTGTTCTTCTTGAGTAGACTTTTCGGGATTAATTCGAAGACCAACTTGAAGACCTGATTTTTTCGCTCTCTTTGCGTATAGTTTTAGCTGGCGGATAGAATTAAACACAATATGGTCGCAGATAGAGAAAATTTCTTCCATATCCTCTTCTTTATATGCAGGCGAAAAAATGTGATTTTCCATAGCTTCTGGCATTTGCTCATGACAAAGTTTTGCCTCATAAAGACCGCTTGCCGTGGCACCGCATAAATACTTTGCTATGAGGGGATAAAGCTCATAATTGCTAAAAGCTTTTTGTGCCAAGAGAATTTTACATCCGGTTCGCTCCATCACACCTCTTAAAATTTTTAGATTTTCCTCAATCTTATCCTCATCTATTACATAACAAGGAGTTTTTAATTCATATTCTTTCACTGTCTGCCCACCTATTAGTCTACCAATACTGGATTTTCGTCAACTACCCATGGAAGTCCCCATTTATTTAAGGCTTCCATATATGGATCTGGGTCAAATTCTTCTACATTAAATACACCGGCCTCTTTCCATACACCAGTTAGCACAAGCATTGTACCAATCATCGCAGGCACACCGGTAGTGTAGGAAATAGCTTGGGATTCCACTTCCTTATAACATTCTTGATGATCACATATATTGTAAATATAGATAGACTTTTCTTTACCGTCTTTGATACCCGTAAAAATACAGCCGATATTTGTTTTTCCAACTGTTCTTGGACCTAAAGAAGCTGGATCAGGCAATAATGTTTTTAAAAACTGAATCGGAACAATTTCTTTTCCCTCAAACATGACTGGCTCAGTTTTAAGCATTCCTACATTTTCTAGACATTTCATATGAGTTAAATAACTCTGTCCAAATGTCATAAAAAAGCGAATTCTCTTGACTCCCGGAATATTTTTTGCGAGAGATTCGATTTCTTCATGGTGTAATAAATACATATCCTTTGGTCCTACACCATCAAAATTATATTCTCTCTTAATTTCCATAGGTTTTGTCTCTACCCAGTGACCGTCCTCCCAGTAGGAGCCGTTTGCGGATACTTCTCGCAAATTAATTTCTGGATTGAAATTTGTAGCAAATGGATATCCGTGGTCGCCGCCGTTGCAGTCTAAAATATCAATATAGTGAATCTCGTCAAAATAATGTTTTAGAGCGTAGGCAGAAAAGACGCTAGTAACGCCTGGGTCAAATCCCGTTCCTAAAAGTCCCATAATGCCTGCTTCTTTAAATTTTTGTGCGTATGCCCACTGCCAAGAATAATCAAAATAAGCGGTAAATCCCTTTTCTTTACAGCGCTTTTCATAAATCTCTCTCCACTTAGGGTCTTGGGTATCTTCCGCCTCGTAATTTGCTGTATCCACATAATCAACGCCAGTCTCTAAGCAGGCATCCATAATCGTAAGATCTTGATAAGGAAGTGCGAGATTTAGCACGATATCAGGCTTTACTTCTCGGATAAGTGCCACTAACTCCTCCACATTATCTGCGTCTACCTTCGCTGTAGTAATTTTTGCCTTTGTTTTTCCCTCTAGTTTTTCTTTTAACGCATCACATTTACTTAATGTACGGCTTGCGATACAAATTTCATCAAAAACCGAATCATTTTGTGCACATTTTTGAATTGCTACACCTGCGACACCGCCGCATCCAATGACTAATACTTTTCCCATAAGAAACCTCCAATTATTTATTTTACTATTTATTTAATGCTAACAAAAATTCACGCATAACTTTACATGCGACAGCGGTAGATACACCGCTCTGGTCATAAAAAGGACTTAATTCATTGACATCACAGCCGACAATATTACAACTGTCACAGACTACTTGAATGGCCTTAATTAAATCCAAAAATCCTACACCGCCAGCTTCCGGTGTCCCCGTGCCAGGGAAAATAGATGGGTCTAGCACATCTAGATCAATGGTAAAATACACTGGTTTATCCCCTAAGTTTTTTACCACTTCCTCTAATCCGTGGAAGTTGAATTTTTGCATTATCGTATGCCCTTCTTTGGACCATTGAAACTCGCTCCTCTCACCAGAGCGGATACCAAACTGATAGATTTTTCCATCTCCTGTCAAATCGTGACATCTTCGCAAAACACAGGCGTGTGATAATTCCACTCCTAGATATTCTTGTCTTAAATCGGCATGTGCATCAAAATGTATGATATGTACGTCGGGATATTTCTTATATACTTCCCGAAATGCTCCAAGAGTGACCAAATGTTCTCCGCCAATCATAAATGGCAGTTTTCCATCTTGCAAGATTACGGCAGTTCTCTTAGATATTTGTTCTAGAGCGATTTCACTGCTTCCTATGCAAAGCTCAATATCTCCGCTGTCAAAAATACTCATATCCGTCAAGTCTTTATCCTGATATGGACTATAAGTTTCCAACCCATAAGATTCGCTGCGAATCGCCTTGCTGCCAAATCGAGTGCCCGGTCTATAAGATGTCGTAGAATCAAACGGGGCACCAAACAGAACGATTTTTGCCTGTTCATATTCTGCGTCACAGGCAATAAATGTTTCTATATTTTTACTTAGCATATTTTTTCCTTTCTTTTTCGTATTGCCTTCCATCTCCTATTAGATGATTTATTCAAATGATGGAAAGATGAAATGCAGTTAGGGGATACGGATATTTTTAATCAGGAATATTTTCCACATCTTCGAGCATCTTCTCAACATAAGCTGGAAGAGCGAAGCATCCCCGATGTAAATTTGTCGTATAATAGCGAGTTTCGATATTTAGATTTTTCCAATGTTTTACTTTTAAATCCTTTAGCGGATGATACTTTTTGGATGCAAATCCAAAAAGCCAGTAGCCAGATGGGTAAGATGGAATATGTGCCTGATAAACACGACTAATCGGAAAACTTTCTACAATACGTTTATGAGCTTTTTGTGTTTCTAGCCTATCCTCGTCGTAAAAGGGACTTTGGTGTTGATTTACCATAATACCGTCTTCTTTTAGAGCTTTATAGCAGCTGCCATAAAACTCTCTAGACAGCAAACTTTCTCCAGGTCCATAAAAACCAGCAGAATCTACAATAATCACATCATATTCCTCCTCGATATGACGAATAAATCTAAGACAGTTTTCTGTATAGATTGTCACTTTTGGATTATCTAGTCCATATGCGGTAAATGGGAGATATTTTTTGCAGGCTTCTACAACTCCCTCATTCACTTCCACCATATTAATCTGCTCGATTTGAGGATATTTTAAAAGTTCCCTCACGACACCTCCGTCTCCCGCTCCAAATACGAGGATTTTTCTAGGATTAGGATGCACCGCCATAGGAATATGCGTCAGCATTTCATGGTAAATAAATTCATCTCGCTCCGTCATAATAATATAGCCATCAATGGTTAGAAATCTTCCAAATTCTGGAGATTCAAAAATATCCATTCTGACATACTCATTTTCTTCTGAATATAAATGCTTATCTACTTTTACAGATAATTTTACATTTTCTGTATGTAACTCTGAAAACCAAAATTCCACGTCTCAACCTCTCTTAGTATGTTGTTCCTTCTTTGATTACATTTAATCGCTCGATTTTTTCATCTTCCGGT
Organism: Lachnospiraceae bacterium; assembly: GCA_051880475.1. Classification (GTDB taxonomy): domain Bacteria; phylum Bacillota; class Clostridia; order Lachnospirales; family Lachnospiraceae; genus JAUUSJ01. The sequence continues at coordinate 25,075 of JBJEOA010000065.1, forward strand.
CCGGTGATAGAGCATCCCTTCTTCTTTGCATATAAAATATAATCAATAATTTCTTGTGTAATACGCTCTCCTGGCGCAAGAATCGGTATTCCTGGCGGATAGCACATTACAAACTCCGTACATATTTTGCCGTTTGTTTCTCGAATTGGAATCATTTCTTCTTTTGCCGCATAAAAAGCTTCTTGTGGCGTCATGACTACCGACGGATTGATATATTCATGGTCAAACATACCAGTTCTGTCTTTTTGGTATCTTCTGCGAATATCGTACAGGGCACTTACAAGGCGTTCTGTCTCTCTCATACGGTCTCCGATTGAGATATAGGCCAAAATATTTCCGATATCTCCAAGTTCTAGTTGGATATCGTACTCATCTCGCAGCAGGTCATAAACCTCAATTCCTGCAAGTCCAATATCTAATGTAAAGACGGTCAGTTTGGTCGTATCAAAATCAAAAATGCTGTCTCCGTTGATTAATTCCTCTCCATATGCGTAATATCCGCCAATCTTATTAATCTCATTTCTGGCATAATTGGCTATTCGTTGTACTTCTTTGAAAGCTTCCTTTCCGCGAAGTGCAAGATTACGGCGAGAAATATCTAAACTTGCCAAAAGCAGATAGGACGCACTCGTAGTCTGCGTTAAATTGATAACCTGCCTTACATAACCCGGACTCACATTAGGACCTATCAGTAAAAATGAGCTTTGGGTTAGACTGCCGCCAGATTTATGCATACTGACAGATGCCATATCTGCCCCAGCTGCCATAGCTGTAATTGGCATATTTTCTCCAAAATAAAAATGTGTTCCGTGAGCTTCGTCCACTAAAACCATCATATTATGTGCATGAGCAATTTCGACAATTTTCTTCAAATTAGAACAAATTCCGTAATATGTTGGATTATTTACTAAAATTGCAACAGCATCTGGATTTTCCTCGATGGCATGTTCAATCTGTGATATTTTCATGCCAAGTGCGATACCTAGTTTTTTGTCCATATCGGGGTTAACGTAAATAGGGGTAGCTCCGTTTATAACAAGTGCATTGATTACACTTCGGTGAACATTTCTAGGCAAAATAATTTTTTCTCCCTTTTTGCAGGCTGCCAGCACCATCGTCTGAACAGACGATGTCGTACCGCCTACCATCAAAAAGGCATGTGCCGCTCCAAAAGCTTCTGCCGCTAGATTTTCTGATTCTTTTATGACAGAAATGGGATGGCATAGATTATCCAGCGGTTTCATAGAATTTACATCTAGTTCTACACATTGTCTGCCTAAAAGCTTTACAAGCTCAGGATTTCCCCGTCCTCTTTTATGTCCGGGAACGTCAAAAGGAACCACGCGATTTCTTCTGAATTCTTCTAATGCCTCATAAATAGGGGCTCTTTCTTGATTCATTTTTTATCCTCCAGTTAAGTTTTGTAGCCTTTTTCTTGAATAAAACAGGGAAATTCCTATTTTATGGCAAAAGAAAAAGACCTAAACAACACTTACCGTCCTTGTTTACGTCCTGTATAGAAATATGACAATGAAATATGATGATTTTTATGCACGCAAAAAAATGCATATAGAGTCGCAATATTCATTCTTCAATACAGATGCATTAGAGTTTATATAGCAAATATTTTACTTTTACTACTCTTATTGATCGTCTCACAAGTTTGGTATGTCTTGAACACGGTTTATAAGTAACCAACTTCGAAACAGAGCTTTCGCTCCAGAATAATAGAATCCCATTTTCTATTATTTAATCAATAATGTGGCTTACACCACCTTCGGCAGTTGACCTGGCTGTCCGTATGGCCTTTCCTTAAGAAGTAAGTGGTCAAAAATATTTATCTGGAATCCCTCTAATCATCTATATCGTTTTCCATTGATATAAATTTATCAGATTTGTTTAAAATTGTCAATATTTTACCAAAAGTTTTCACTAAAGTAAATTTTATTAAAAAAATCGAATAATATTGAAAATAAAAACTAAGAGAGGGAGAAATAGGACTTTTTTGTCTCCTCTCCTTGTATTAGATTATAAAATATGCTATAGTGTATCTATATATGTATTTAAACGAAATAGGGATAAGCCTGTTTTTTGAGTGATATATAGTATTTAAGGCAATAATTATTTATAAAGATAGAATAGTACATAAAGAAAAAATTTGGAGGAGTGATAGAACATGGGATTAGAAGAATGTTATGCAGCATTTGGAGGAAGTTATGAGAAGGTAAAGGGATATCTTAGAAGCGATGCGTTAATTCGCAAATTTGTCGTAAAGTTTTTGTCTGACCCAAGTTATGAAAGCCTTTGTGAGTCGTTAGAGAAGGAAGACTATGGGGAGGCATTTCGTGCAGCCCATACATTGAAAGGTGTTTGTCAGAATTTATGTTTTAAAAGACTTAGTGAATCTGCCGCTTTATTGACAGAAGCTTTGCGAGACTACGAGAGTGGAGATATTGACAAAGCATACTGCTTGAAACTTCAGCAAAATGTAACAACGGATTATGAGGATGTTGTCAACGCAATTCGAGGACTAAATTAAAATGGCGTATAAACGATTGGGAGAGTTGCTGATTGCAGCAGGAACTATTACGGAAGAACAATTACGGCGTGGTTTGGAATTGCAAAAGGGCTCAAAAGACCGTCTCGGTACGGTTTTAATTTCCAATGGAATTATTACAGAAAATCAGTTAATTGAAGCGCTGCAGATGCAGCTTGGTATTGAATTTATTGACTTGACTAAGGTAAACATCCCTACGGAGTTAGCGAGAGTTGTGCCAAAGAATATTGCTAGGCAGTATCAGGTTGTTCCTGTCAAATCTGTAAAAGATGAGCTTTATCTTGCTATGAGCGACCCGATGAACTTTTATGCGATTGAGGATGTCCGTAAGGCGGTGCGTAAGAAGATTATTCCTATGGTAGCGACCGTCTCAGCAGTGGAGCATGCAATTCAGATTCTGTATGGAAATGAAGGTGCTGCGAAGGCTATCGAAGATATGAAGCGTGAGGCGGCTGCGACCGGAGATGCGCAGGCAGTGATAGATACCTCTTTTGTGTCGAACCGACTGGGAGAAGACGCTGTTGATAGTGCTCCGACTATTCGTTTGGTAAATTCTATCATTGAGCGTGCGATTACTGAGCGAGCTAGTGATATTCATTTGGAACCTCAGGAGAAGCAGTTTCGAGTTCGCATGCGTATTGACGGAATGATGCGAGAAATCTTGACAATTCCCAAAAATTTACAAAACTCTGTTATTTCTCGTTTGAAAATTATGAGTGGTCTTGATATCTCTGAGCGTCGTATTCCGCAGGACGGACGTTTTAATGTTCGGATTAAGGATAAAGATATTGATTTGCGTGTGTCCACTTTGCCGACTATTTACGGCGAGAAGATCGTTGCCCGTCTTTTGGATAAATCTGGAGGACGAATTAGCAAAGAGGCGATCGGTCTGACTGGACTGGATTTAATAAAATATGAAAAGTTAATTCACTGTCACAGTGGAGTTATATTGATCGTTGGACCTACGGGAAGTGGAAAGTCCACGACTATGTATACTATGATTGATGAATTGAACACATCCGATGTCAACTTGGTGACATTGGAAGACCCAGTAGAATATAATATTGACGGAATTAATCAAGTGCAGATTAATGAGAAAACTGGTATGACTTTTGCGAGTGGTCTGCGCTCGATTTTGCGTCAGGACCCAGATGTCATCGCTGTGGGAGAGATTCGTGACGGTGAGACGGCAGATATTGCCATGCGTGCAGCCATTACTGGACATGTGGTGCTCTCTACGATACATACGAATGATGCGGTGGGAACAATTGAGCGTCTGCAAGATATCGGGGTGGAGCCGTATTTGATTTCCACTGCGCTAAAGGGCGTTATCTCCCAGCGTCTAGTGCGAAGAATCTGTCCAGAGTGTAGGAGGGCATATACCCCAACGCTGGACGAAATGGATGATATGGGGCTAGAGCCAAGAGATGGAATTCGGTTTTATCGGGGCAAGGGATGTCCAAACTGTTTTAATACGGGCTACCGTGGACGAGTCGCAGTTTTTGAGATACTTTCTATAAACCGAAATATACGAGCGCTAATTGCCGATGGGCAAAAGAGGGTAGTTATTGAGAAGGAATTGCAGTCAGAACAATCAAATTTTGTCTCTCTGCGTCAAAATGCAGTGCGTTTGGTACTGGAAGGAATAACAACTAGCCAAGAGATTATGCGTGTAATTAATGAAGAAGACTGAGAGGTAGAAAAATATGATGACCATAAACGAATTGGTTGCCATGGCAAAGAGGGACAGAGCTTCCGATATTCATCTTGTTTGCGGACTTCCGCCTAAGTACCGGGTGGATGGTCAGTTAGAAAATATGACAGAAGAAGTATTGACACAAGACGAATGTATCGCCCTGTCAAAATGGCTTTCGGGAGAGTATTATGAAGAGTTAGAGCGAGTTGGTGAGCTTGATTTGGCTGATACCTATGCAGGAAATCGCTGTCGTGTCCATATTTTTAAACAGCAGGGAGTGCCAAGTGTCGCACTTCGTCTCCTAAGAGAAGAGATTCCAAAGCTCGACAGTTTGGGACTTCCGCCGGCAGTGCCAGATCTTGCGAAGCTTCATAAGGGAATTGTCCTCGTAACTGGAGAGACTGGAAGTGGTAAATCTACCACGCTTGCGGCATTGATTGATTCCATTAATCATACGAAGAAGGCACATATTGTCACGTTAGAAGACCCAGTGGAATATATTTATAAGCCAGACCTTTGTGCGATTAATCAGCGTGAAGTGGGAAAGGATACGGTTAGCTTCGCTTCTGGACTTCGCGCCAGCCTAAGAGAGGACCCAAATGTAATTCTTATCGGTGAGATGCGTGACCGAGATACGATAGAAACTGCGATTACGGCGGCTGAAACTGGACATTTAGTGTTTGGAACGTTACATACTGGAAGTGCGTCCGATTCCATTGACCGTATCGTACAGGTATTTCCAGAAGGAATGCAAACGCAAATCCGCCTTCAGATTTCTATGTGTCTTGTGGCGGTATTAACGCAGCAGTTAGTGCCAAAGAAGAACGGTGGAAGAGCGCTAGCGTGTGAATTGATGATTGTCACAGATGCGATACGTAACCTAATACGTGCCGGAAATACACCACAGATTGCCAATGCAGTTGCCACAAGTGCTGCCATAGGCGGACAGACTATGGACCAGGCGTTAGTGAGACTTGTTCGAACAGGACAGATTACCCGCGATACGGCATTACAGTTTGCAGTTGATAAGGCTTATGTAAAGAAAAATGCTATCTAGTCAATCTCTCGTTGTCTTTAGGTGATGGAAAGTTGACAGGCGGGAAGGAGATTGATAGAATTGGTTACATACAAATATACTGCCATTTCCAAGAGTGGTGAGAAAGTATCTGGTGTGGTAGAGGGTTTTAATGAGTTAGATGCCGTCGATCGAATTAAGCAAACTTGTGATATAGTGCTGAAAATGACGCAAGTCAAGGAACGCAAAGAGGGACTTTTGTCCATGGAGATTGGAGGTTCCAAATTAAATAGCAAAGCGTTTACTGTGATGTGCAGCCAGTTTGCTATTATTTTGAGAGCGGGAGTTCCTATTGCGAGGACGGTTCATTTGATTGCAGCAAAAACAACAGATAAACCATTAAAGAAAATGCTGCTTAAAGTGGCGGAGGATGTAGAGGCGGGGCGCACAATAGCGTCTAGCTTTGCAGAACATGGAAGTAAACTGCTCCCCACAACATTTGTAGAGACAATTCGCGCCGGAGAAGAATCTGGTAATGTTGATAAATCTTTTGACACGATGTACCGACATTACGATAAGCAGACGAAGATGAAGGGAAAAGTAAAAAGTGCACTTGCTTATCCGATATTCGTTTTATTTATTGCAGTAGTAGTTGTTATCGTACTGATGGTTGCGGTAGTTCCCACCTTTACTAGTATTTTTGAAAGCTATGGAAGTGAGCTGCCGTTGATTACGAGAATACTGATAGCAATATCAAACTTTTTTAGAAAATATACGTTATGGATGGCATTAGCTGGAATTATTTTATTTCTTATATATAAGATATACGGTAATACCGAAAATGGTCGATTGAATTTCGCACAGATTAGCCTGAAAATACCAGTGCTTGGAAATATTAGTCAATTAAATGCAGCCAGCCAGTTTGCCAACACTATGACGACTATGCTTGGAGCAGGACTTCCGATGACAAGGGCGATTTCCATTACCGCAAAGGTGCTTGATAATTATTATATCAGTCACGAAATCGGAAAGCTGACGGGACGTCTTGAGGAAGGGCGAAGTCTTGGTGACAGTATGAGAGAATCAGGATGTATGCCAGATATTTTAGTGGACATGGTTGCAGTCGGCGAGGAGACTGGTGAAATGGAGGCAACATTAGACACAATCGCCCTATACTATGACGCAGAATTGGAGATGGCAATCAACTCAGCGCTCGCAAAACTAGAGCCGACTGTCTTGGTCGTACTTGCCGGTGTTGCCGGATTTATCGTAATAGCGATTTATGCAGCTATGTTTGAGATGTATGCCCTTATGTGACAGCGAATCGCTTGTCATAAAGTGCGAAACAATCAAGATTTTTATAATGATTATAACTACTAATTTTTATAATCACTAATTTTTGTAAGTATTAAGTATTAAGTTCTATAACTTTGATTTTCACCCAACCCCGGATTGGGTTTGAAAATACATATGGCAGGAGTGGGGAACTGCCCGATTGCGGAAAAGTCCGTTTTCACTTTTACCCCACAATAAGAAATATGAGATAAAAGAAGAAAGGATGATTACCGATGAAAAGAGTATTCAAAAAAAATGAAAAAGGTTTTACATTGGCAGAGCTTTTGATTGTAGTGGCTATTATTGCGGTGTTAGTGGCTATTAGTATTCCGATTTTTACAAATAAGTTGGAAGCTTCTCGTGAAGCTGTAGATGTATCCAATTTACGTGCTGCATATGCACTTGGTCAGACTGAAGCTCTCACAGAACAACCAGCGTCTGAACAAACAGTATATTACGATGCAGCTGCTGGTGGATGGGCCACAGGAAAGGGAACTGCAACAACAGGAAAGGGAACTGCAACAACAAGTGGAACTGTTTATGATTTACCGTCTATATGTACCTATGACAAGGGTGATTGTACTAATAAAGTAATAGAAGTAAAGTATGATTCTACTGGTGTAACATCTTGTGGCTTTGTAGACAAGAACTAAACTAGGACAGGGGACAGTTCTCCGTCCGAAGTTTTAGTATAATTCAACTGCCAAGCACCCGGGAAGGCAAGGGAGTTGATTAAAAAACATTCATGAATGAAAAATGAAAGCCGTTACATTGACGAGAGAAACGTTGATGTGGCGGCTTCTTTGCGTCTCGACGCTAAGGACGAAGATGCTTTTTGAGTTATTGATTGTTTGGCGAGGAAGATTTTCTAAACATTTTGACGGACAAATCGAAAAAAACATTACAGAGCAGTAAAAAGAACGTCCGATTACTTGATTTTTCGTCCAAAATAGGGCATAATATGGACGAAAGGAAATAAGGCTGGACGAATAAAATTGATACGGCGGGGTGTAAAATGAGAAATTTTGATTATATGAAACTATCTGAGCGGATGTGGGATACAGAAATAGTATCTTATATCGCCAAAATCCATGAATGCAAGGGACGACAGGAGCTTTTTGTAAGGCAGAAGCCAATAGAATTGGAGCGTCTCGTTGAAATTGCAAGAATACAGAGTACGGAGGCCTCTAATAAGATTGAAGGTATCGTTACTACAAGTACAAGAATTAAGCAATTAATGAATGAAAAAACGACTCCTCGAAATCGAGATGAAAATGAGATTGTGGGATATCGTGATGTGCTGAACACAATTCACGAAAGCCACGATTATATTCCGATCAGACCATCATATATTCTTCAGTTGCATAGAGATTTGTTGAAACGTGCAGGAATGTCTTATGGAGGACATTTTAAGAATGTTCAAAACTATATTAATGAGACAAAACCTGACGGAACTCAGATTACCAGATTTACTCCGGTGGCACCGTATGAAACAGAAGAAGCGGTAGCTGCTATTTGTTCAAGTTACGAACGAACTTTATCCATGGAAACGGTTGATCCTCTTATTTTGATTCCAGTGTTTATTTGTGACTTCCTTTGTATTCATCCATTCAATGATGGTAACGGTAGAATGAGCAGATTACTTACATTACTTTTGTTATACCAGAATGGCTATGAAGTTGGGAAATATATCAGTATTGAGAAGCAAATTGAGAAAACGAAAGATGTTTATTATGATGTTCTTCAAGGGGCTGACTATGGTTGGCACGAAGAGAAAAATGATCCAACACCGTTTATCCGATATATGCTCAAAATTATTCTTGCATGCTACACTGAATTTGAAGAAAGGGTTGGTATGATGAATGACAGCGGTGTGAAAAGCAGTGCGTATGACATGGTTAAAAGTTATGTGATGAACAAACTCGGGAAGTTTACAAGTGCGGACATTATTGTGTCATGTCCAGGTGCAGGACGATCTGCGATTCTTGCTGCCTTGAAGAAATTGACCGAAGAAGGAATGGTAATAAAATGCGGTGGCGGAAGAGGTACTTATTACGTTAGAAAAGATGCGTTAAAATAGGACAGGGGACGGTTCTCCGTCCGAAGTTTTAGTATAATTCAACTGCCAAGCACCCGGGAAGGCATGGTAGTTGATTTGAAAATTATTCCTGAATCGTCTTTTCTATCGTTTCTTTTTTCGAAAATAGAATGCTTTTTATTTATTCTAGCGTGTCACAAACAGATTGCAATATTTCTGTTTCACTCTACTGGGACTATAATTTTTTTAACTACCATTTTCGGTGTTCCAGTCATCCGATAACAAGAAGCAGAGGAAAAATATTTACTACCACATTTTTTTGAGATTGCTTTTCTGGAAGAAACCTCATATCCAAACGGGGCTAGTATTGTTTTGATTATTCTTCCAACTGCCATTTTGTTAAAATCTTCTTCAAAAGAGAAATCGTGCATACTCTGTGAATCATACCAAGCCTCAAGCGTTGCTACACATGCCGATAATGCAGGATGTCCCTGTTCAGAATAATCAATCATTTTAATAATATTCTTATCTTCAGAAAGAATATTAAAAATTGTTATGGCATCTGATTTATCAACGAATCCTGAACAGTTCGGGTTTTCTGTTAAAAAATTATTGAATGTTGCCTTCATAGTATTTTCCCACTTTCAAACGTTTATTTTTATACATTTAAATTAACATATGTAATGAAAAGTGTCAATATTTAAATGTGCATTTTTATATATTTATTTCGGAATATGAGTAATTCTCTTGAATCATATATACTTTCGTATGTATGAACAGGGGACAGATTTCTTTTGTTGTGCTTGACAGGATTTCCACCCGCTAAACTAATTACCCTTGGCTGGTTGCACTACTTTCCCCAAGAATTGATGCTTCTTCTCTATCTTTTTGCATCTACTATGGTTGTACCTTTCCGCTTTGTTTATATGTATTATTTTTATACGTATTGAATGTATACGTATTATATGTTAATATAATAGTGCAAGGAGGAAAACGGTATGCCAATGAAACCAAGAGAGATGGAAAAACTAATCCTTGCTGACGGGTGGCTGTTCAAAGAACAAAATGGCTCACACAGACAGTACATACATCCTACAAAACCGGGCAAGGTCACAATTCCCTTTCACAAGGGCAAAGATCTAAACAAAAGGACCGAGGATTCCATCAGGAAACAAGCGGGGCTTAAATAAGCCCCTGCTATTTCTTTACCATATACAGGAGGTGTAAAATATGTTATCTATGTATCCAGCTTGTTTCTACAAGGAAGATGGAGGATACTCTGTTATTTTTCCTGATTTGAACTATCTTGCAACACAGGGAGACTCTTTAGAGGACGCTATGGAAATGGCTGTTGAATGTCTGGCAGGTCATCTCTATTCATGCAAAGTGGATGGTGAAGAGGTTCCTGCTCCTTCCAGTCTTATGGATATAGACCCTGTTGCTGTTTCGAAGGAAATTTCTCCTGATGAACCAGTAGAAGAAGCGTTTGTGAATATAGTTTCTGTTGATGTCGAAGCTTATGCAAAGGAACACTTTGTTAAATCAGTCAAAAAAACTCTCACAATACCTGCATGGCTTAATGCCGCTGCTCTGGAGCAGGGAATAAACTTCTCACAGACATTACAAGAAGCTCTGCTATCAAAAGTAAGGTAGGACAGGGGACAGCTCTCTGCCCTGCCTCGCTCATTGAAAATTATGGCACACTGTGTTATAATTGAAAAAAATTTTAAGGGGTTATTTTCATGATTCAAATAAAAGAGAAGTTACTTGAAAGTTACAGGTTCATAGATTTATTTGCGGGATTAGGTGGATTTAGAATTGCTCTTGAATCATTAGGGGCAAAATGTGTTTATTCAAATGAATGGGATGAACCAGCACAAAAAGTATATGCTGCGAATTTTGGTGATATTCCTGAGGGAGATATTACTCAAGTTGATGAAAATGCAATACCAGATCATGATATTTTATGTGCAGGTTTTCCTTGTCAGGCATTTTCAATTAGTGGAAAACAGAAAGGATTTGAAGATAGCCGAGGCACATTATTTTTCGATGTCGCACGAATTGTGAAGGCGAAGAAACCGAAAATAGTGTTTATGGAAAATGTCAAGAATTTTGCAACACACGATAATGGTAGGACATTGGAGATAGTTAAAACTACTATGGAAGAGTTGGGATATATTTTTAACCAAAAAGTTTTAAATGCGGTTGATTATGGAGTTCCTCAAAAAAGGGAACGTATTTATATGGTTTGTTTTAGAAAAGATTTAGATATAGGAGAATTTTCTTATCCTAAGCCGTTTAAATTGATACATCATGTTGAAGATTTTTTATTGAATGATGAAGAAATGGTAAGGAATCTATATGTTGATAGACCTGACACTTATTTTAAGGATATGGAAGATAATCAATATAGCAATAAATCTATAAGACTTGGTATAGTTAACAAAGGTGGACAAGGTGAGAGAATATACAGTACGAAAGGAATAGCAATTACATTGTCTGCATACGGCGGGGGAGTTTTTGCAAAAACAGGTGGATATTTGATTAATGGGAAAACCAGAAAATTACATCCAAGGGAATGTGCAAGAATTATGGGTTATCCTGATTCATATAAGATTTGTTCAAGTGCAACTCAGGCATATAAACAGTTTGGAAATTCTGTTGTCATTGATGTCTTGCAGTTGATAGGGATAGAAATTGGAAAAACGATGAAAAGTAATAAGGATAGTGAGGCAGTTACTGACAAGATTTTACATTAACAATGTTTCGTGTTAAAAACCTCATTTACAAGGCTCCTCACATCGCCTAAAGGCAGTGGGAGGAGCCTACATCAAACGAAAGGATTTTATCTATATCAGGAAATTAATGAATTGCTCATCTGAAAGACCAGGGGCACGATTGTCTCGTTCGATTGAGAAAATAACGTTTGCATTATAAGTATTGGATAATTTTCTAATTTCATATTCTTCATCACGTTGAGAGAACATATATTCATATTGTTGTAATCTAAATTTTTGATTATGAAGATTTTTTGTGGATTCTATAAAAAGTTTATTGCCATCAATATGGCTATTTGTAATTATGTTATCGAGAGAATTTAAGTAGTTAAGAATGAGAGGAATTCTGCCTCGTCCAGCAGCACTTGAACCGCTCCTTTTTATTCTGTATTTAGCAGAAACATTGAAATATTCTTTAAATTTCTCAACAGGTAAAATAGTATAATCATTTGTAATGAAAAAATCAACTCCTTTTTCTTGATAATATTGTATTATCCAATTGGAAAAAATAGACGGTCCTTGTGGCATATTTATATTTTTTCCAGAAGTACCTGCTTCTCTGAAATTATTAAAGTTCTCATTCATATAATCTATAATTTTTTGTGTGTAGATATTAATCCTAGTTGTATTTTTGGTACTATACTCAAAAGTACAGCTTTCAATATCTGGTAGCAAAACAAATTGACCGCATTGTGCAGGTGAATGTTTTGCGTCGATATAAAAAGAATTCCCATTATTTGTTTTAACCAAAATATCTGATACCGTAGAATCTGACCCACCATTATGGAAAAAGTGAGCATAAGTGCCAAAACGCTCATTTAAATAGTTTGTGCATTTGATTTCAAAGTCTTCCCAAATTTTCATTATTTTCTCCTTAAGTTCAGTGTTTTTTATAAGAGTTTAAACTAGGACAGAGAACTGTCCCCTGTCCTGCTTTACCTATGACTATTCGTTCTTCTATAGTATTCCTCCTTGTCTTCATACATAAGTTTATCTGCCAAATCTTTCATCTCATATATTGTCATCTTAGGATGTTCACATCCAAAAACGATTCCCTTTGAGATAGAAATACCATTTATGAATTTGCTTTTCCACTTTTTAGATATAATATCTAAGGAATTAACTGCGTCTTGTGCCGTCTCCCTTGAACAATTAAGAATTGCAATAAACTCATCTCCACCAATTCTGAAAACATCACCAAGATGCTCAAATGCCTCACAAATACATTCAGCCGTGCCAATAAGCAGTTCATCTCCTGCATCGTGGCCAATGCAATCATTAACTTTTTTAAGTCCATTTACATCCATCATGACTACTGCGATATCATCAAACAATTCATTAGTATGAATTTTATCAAGTAACTCCGTATAAGCACGTCTATTTTTTAACCCCGTTAATTCATCGGTAAGTGAAATAATCGTCTTCTCAAGAAGCTTTTCAGAGCTTTCATATTCCCTTCTGGTAAGAATTAAAAATATAACTCCCATTATCAGCATACCTATAATAAAAACTCCCAGACAAGGAAGTATAATTCGTTGGATAGATACCCTGTCTGTCTGGTAATCGTTAATTACGAGATACCAATCGAGATTTTCTATATAACAAGTTATACGGCAGAGATCCGTTTGTTCATCATATAAAAAATCTCCATTTCTAAGTGAACGTAAATATGAATTATCAAGATAATCCTTCTCAATATGCATGCTGTCCGAGTTAACCTGTATCAGTCCATCGTAGTTTATCAGATTAATATTAAGACTATATTTACTCTCATAATCCGCAATTATTTTTTGTAATTTAGTAATATTTATACCGACACCGCCAACACCAAGAAAATTACCTTGTTTATCATAGATAGCGTGATTGACAAAAACAGTAAGTTTTCCATTATTCGCCTCATCTGTATCAATGTCTAAAAGATAATCTTTACTATTGTTTTTGAAATTTTTGTACCAGATATCATGGGAATCATTCGCAACGTCAATATATTTCGAAATGCCATCATAAGTATAATAGGCTCCACTTTTTTCTGACACAATAAATACCATTTGATAATCAAACTGCTCTTTGATACATGATAAATATTCACTCATATACTCTTCATCATCTTTAGCAGTTTCTCGCGAGGATTTTTGTAATAATTCGATTATTCTGTAATCACTCGTTATTATCTCAGAAGAAGTCAAACACGATAAAAATACATTCTCAATATCACTTCTGACAAGCTGAGCTACATTTTGACTATCTTTAATTGAGTTTTCATGAGCAATTTTTTGTATATGAATTACACATATGATAATGGATGCACTCATACATATTATCATTAGCGTAATCATTATCATTGTGCTAATCATATTCCGCTCTTTTGTATAGGAAATTTTAAGTTTTCGCTTTTCTTCCTCCTGATGTTTGAGATAAAAGAGTAAAACTAAAGTCAGCGTAATCGCAACACCAATATTGCTGATTGAAATGCCATAAAGGAATATTTGGAGTATGATTGCGAGAAATGGTGCGAGCAGATACGAAATCAGAACAATAAGTAGTCTCATATCAAGTTTAGTTCTAATTGATAATAATGTACCTATCAAAATAGCCATTCCCACTACAAAGAATGACGAATATATATACCATCCAATATTTCGATGGTAATAATTGTTTGTATCAAAATAAAACATCCAGCCGTTAAAAAAGTTAATTATCACACAGGCACCGGCAAGCAAATAGAAAAATAGCGTCGCCCTATAGGGAAGTTTTGGAATAGTAATGCCACAATTCTTAATTGTATTTTTAAAATAATTTAGGAAAAAGACAGCAAGTAAAACATTAAGTAGAAAAATACTGTTATTAGAAAATCTAGTCATAAAAAGGCTAAACGAATCCGTATTGCCTCTAAATATATACGCACATGCGTCCATCAAAAATAAAATAACACAAATCCCATACATTACTATTAAATGTCTTATTTTTTTAGTCATCTTATTGACAGCCATATAAAACATAATCATCAAGCAAAAGAGTGCACCGATTGTTTCTATTGCTGCTTGTATTATTTCTATATTGTTTATTTTCATAGATTTGCTATCGTTTTTGCTACTACTAATTAGAGAAATACTTTTCCTAGTAGCTTCTCCTTTCTCTTTTTTAAAACGCTTTTTATGTTTTCATATTTTCTAAATAAACTGCACTAATTTTACTTTTCAGCTTATTTTTTTAGCTTGATTTCAAGTAATTTTTAATATATATAATATCTTTTCAAGTTTATATAATCATATTTTAGTTTATTTGTCAACCATTTAGGGCGGACAGGGGACAGTTGGCGGACAGAGGAGACGGGGCGGACAGGGGACAGTTCTCTGTCCTACTCCTTTATCTGAAATGAAATTGGAATAAAGAAGTTGGAACAAAGTAGGACAGAGAACTGTCCCCTGTCCGCCTTCCCCGCCTATTGATAAGACGTATATTTTGTGATATAATACTAAAAATTAATACAAAAAACGATAGGTAAGTATATGGTTTTAATAGATGAATCTAAGAAAAAATTACATAGTGAAAAAGGCAGCAGTATTCTGATTGCGTTGCTCTTATTTTTTGTATGTCTTCTTCTTAGCATGTCAATACTCTCAGCGTCAGTGGCGAATCGTGTCCGCATTAAGGACGAAAGGAAGAGGAGTCAGGACCTTTTAAAAATGGAATCTGCAGTAAAGATATTAGAAGAGGGACTTGGAAATATTAAGTATTACCGGAGAGAAATTATTAAAAAAGAGGGTTTTAGTGAGGCAAATTTGGAAAATGAAGAGGATAGAAATTGTCTAGACCGTCCCTATAGCTGGGTGAAGGTCGATGGGAAATTTGACGGGGAAAAGCTAGGGGAAAAACTGCAAGTTATTGTAGATGAGCGAGTAGAGTCTTTGGAAAGTCAGGACAATCAATTTAGTATCTATTTAGAAGGCTCAGAGGATAAGGTATATGTCCGTCCACAAGTAGATGAAAATTATTATTTAGCTTTTTATATAAATATAAAAAGAGAAGATGGCTCTGATGATTCTGTGTACAAGATTTCTTATTCTCCAAAATTTGAAGCTATTGAAGAGGTTACTAGTGAAGCTATGACTACTGGAGATGCAGGGTGGTATGAATATAGCACAACATTTTATACTAGAAGAGAATTCTGTGTTACATGGAAAAAGGATTTTTGTGTACTTCAAAGAGTAGTTAATTGAGAGGATATTTAAACTTAATAGGGAGGATTGGAATGAGAAAGAAAAAAAAAATACATGCTTTTTCCATTCTTGCATCGAATAAAGGAGAGAGTCTGGCAGAGACTCTAGTTGCCATGCTGATTATTTCTCTAAGCATGGCTTTTCTTGCGTCAAGCATTGCGATTTCTGTTCGTATGAGTAAGAAAGCAACGGAAGAAGATTTGCAGAATTTAAAGCAGTGGAATCATGCAGAACGTGCAATTTGTGGAGAAGAGGAAAACGAAATTATTGATGGGACAATTACGATAGAATATCCTTCTGACCCCGTGAAAGACACGTATGATGGAAAGGTCAGCAATCAGGATGGACTTTATACTTATTGGCTCAAGGATTAAAAGAGCTTATAGATAGTGCAAATAAAGGAAATAAATGGACGCCATACTTATTGGCTCAAGGGTGTGGATATAAATGAAAGTGAAGAAAATTAGAAATCAAAGAGGATTTACATTGGTGGAAATGCTGGTGACGCTTATCATTTTGGGATTTGTGACGCTCTGTGTTGCTTCTGGGATTACGACAGCCATTCGCTGTTATCAAGATCTTATGTTTCAATCTGAGAGCAGACTCCTGATTTCCTCTCTTAATGAATCAGTAAAGGATACGCTTCGGTATGCATCGAGTGTATCGACTGTGCCAATCGGAGGAAATACCCCAAATGAAGACGTTTATGAAAAGGTCAAAGAATTTTATTTTTATAAAGAAAAATATTCTAAAAATGACAATAGTTTGTCAAAGTATGAGTCCACAGAGGGACAATTTTCAGATGAGACCGGACAGCTTAAATTGAAAAATCCGTTTAATGATTCAGTGCTTGGTGGAGAGGGTATTTATTCTCAATCATTATATGTAGAGGGATTTACACTAGAATTTTGTAAGAAATATAATATATTTCGATTTTCATATACTGTGCGCGATAAGAGAAATTCTTCCCATAAGACTAAATCAGGATTAGTATATGTAAATTCTCTGATGAAAAAATAGATAGAATGTTGAGGTGGATTTAGTGAAGAAAAATATGAAATTTTTCCGTGGAATAGAATATAACAGAAAAAATAAGGGATTTTCTTTAGCGGAAATGTTGATTGTAGTTGCTTTGCTCATTCTTACACTCTCTATAGCAATTCCTAATGTATTGACCTATAAAAGGAATTTAGAGCTTATGCATGCCGATGATATGGCGAGGGAAATTTTCCTTGCAGCACAAAATGAGTTAGTATACAAAAAGAGTGCTGGACAGTTAGCGGATATTCATGAACTGATTGTGACGGGATGTGAGCCTGCATTAGCTCATTCGGATGGTCAGCCAAGTTTATATTATATTAAGAGTGGCTCCGATGCAATGGAGCGCATATTAGGAGGAGAAAAGCTAGAGGCAATCTCAGCAGGTGGATATTATTATATAGAGGTAGAACCATCGAGCGGAAATGTTTATTCGGTTTTTTATACAGAAAAAGAAACGGAAAAAACACAATGGGAAGTTTTAAATGATGATTCTAATCAACTTCGGACAAAAGAAGGACGCAAAAAATACTACTCGAAGGCTATTGTAGGATATTATGCCGCTGAGGTTGAAGGTTTAGTTTATGCAGAAGCAGAGAATATTAAGCTTGGCAATCTAAAGATAATAAATAGCGAAGAACTCTATGTGGAATTTGATGTATATGTGAGTGCAAAAGCGATGTCAAATACAGAGATTACGCTTACCTTGTCAGATCAGGAGGGAAATAGCAAGACAGAAACGATTCATTTATTACTTCCTAATTCAAAAGGAATTGATGTGGAAGATGGAGGAACGGAAGATTTTGGAGGAAATGGAGAATTAAATCTGTTTCAAAAATATACGGTTCGAAGATTAATTGACAGTATGGAAGAAGGCTATCGTTTCAAGGAGATTTTCCGAGATTTCTCAGAACTTGGCAGAGATTTAACAGCTTTGGTGTCTGTTAAGTGTATAGGAACTTTACAGGGAGAAGATGTGAATGAAGAAATTTCGGACTCTGCAATGTCAAATAGTTCATTTGGTAGAGTGATTATTGATTCTACGGGTTATAACTCCGTTGGAATACACTATATAAGACATCTTTATAATATTACAGATTATGGTTTAAAAGCTCTATATGTACAGGGAGCAACGCTTGACTTTGAGGCGGATAACTATTCTTGGAAGGATGGAAAATATTATAGTAATGCAGAGGATGCAGATATAATTACAAAAAATAAGGCGGTGAATCCATTAAATGGAGAAGGAAGTGAATTTAGTAAATTTCATGGAGTCAAACTGCCAGATGAGAGTGAATACCGAGGAAATGGAAGTCAGGGAAAGGAAATTAAAAATTTTAAATCGGATCGTGGTATTTTTTCAGAGTCTAAGAACTGCAAATTTTCAGGAATCTATGTTGTAAATCATCAGATAAAAATGAAAAAAAATATTACCGCAGCTGGAGGATTAGTCGGAAGTGTAATAGGTGGAAAAATTACGGATTGTCGGGTTTATCAAGAAAACGGAGAAAGTTTTATTGAAGCTCCTATAGATATGGATAATACTTCGTATGTGGGTGGCTTAGTCGGAAGTGCCAATGGAACGGTCAATGGAAGTATCAATGATGTTAAAATAGAAAAATCTTTCGCCGCAATTCCAAAGGTAAGTGCGAGCACATCGAAAGAGAGTTTTTGTGGTGGTCTCGTTGGGTTTTCAAAGGATTTTTCCTTTTCAATGTGTTATGGAAATACTACCCAGTTGAGTGGAGAGTATGCGGGAGGATTTGCCGGCTCCATGGATAACTGCGAGGTTTCTAATTGTTATGCGGTTGCAGAATTTTATTCTGAAGATACGAAAAATGCCGCAGGCTTTTGTGCACAGATGAATGGTGGAACGTTAAAGAAAAGCTATGCTTTGATTGGGAGCGTAAAAACGACCAGTAAGCCGCAAAATCGAATGGCATTCATTCAAGATGACTCTGGAACAAATATTGAAAATTGCTATTTTAACTATCACGAAAAGTTTGAGGCCACACAGCTACGGAAAGGAACAGTTGCTGCCTACAATGAAATCGTAAGTAGTTTGAATTCTCCTTCTGGGGAATCTTCGCAAGAAAACGGGGAGGGATTATGGGAATATGATTACGAGGATAATGGCTCCATAAAGTCGTTAGATTTTAGTAAACCTTTCCACATAGAGGGCGATTATAAGTATATGGAAAATGCTGCCTATACTTGTCTTCGTATCAAAGGTATTCCGCACTATGGAAATTGGCCAAATGCTAGCTTTACGATTGAGTATTTTCCGAATTTAGAGAGCATTGGCTCGGAAGAGGAAGTCTCTTATAAAGAGGGAGTAAAAGAGGCATTAAAAGGGTTTCAAAAACGTAAGATTCTTACGAGTGGAACTCTTGCGGATAGTGGTCTTCGAGATTATGTTTTGGAAGGCAATTATCCTGAAAAAAAGGTTGGTGAAAACAGTGTAAGATATGTCTTTAAATGTTGGAAGGTAAGAAATAAGGATAAAGTTTATTATCCTGGAGAGAAAATTGATATTTCGGGAGAAAATTTGGTATTAGATGCTCAATGGTCTCCTGGGATTTCTATTATTTATCATACGAATGCAAACGGCAATGGAGTTTTTTTTGGAAGGGAAAGTTATACGGATCCTTATTTGCGTTATGAGGGAGAAAAAGTGGAGATTCTCTTTACAGACAGTGAGGGAAAACAGCCGACTCATAATTTGGGATATCAATTTTTAGGATGGAATCTTTCTTCTAATAAAAAACAAAATCCTCCGAGATTTACCTATGTTTTAGAGGGAAATGAGTCGGATTGGGAAAAGACTCATATGGAAGTCCCTTCTCCAAATAATACATACACGGTACCTTTGTATGCTTACTGGGAAAATCCTCCTAAGGAATCTCACCTGAGAATTCGAGTCAATGAGGTGGATGCTCAATCCCAAAATCTTGGACTGACTCTGAAAGGCGGTATTGCTGTTGAATATGCTCAAAAACCAGGGGATTATTTTGTAAATGCCAAAATAGGACAATATGACCTTCTTCTTAGAGGGCAGGAGACGGGAATTATGGTAATAGTGGACAGTTCAGGTGCAAGATTTGTACAAAACGGGAAGACGCTCCAGCTTTTAGACCTTTATACCTTAAAGGTTGAATATAGAATGAATGGGAAACATAAAGACTGGGTAGATTTTAATGATACCGCAAAATTAAAATCTTTGTTTACCTTAGACTGCATTTATATTGATAGTGAAATTTTCACTCTTTCTGATATAACACGTATAGAGGATGGCGTATATGAGTCTCCAGTTATGTTAGCTGGTTCTGAATTTTCCATTTATGTTAAAGAACCATCGCAGATTAATGAAGCTGCAAAAATTTGTAAACAACAAGTATCAGAGGGGGTGGATTTGCAGACACCAGAGACAAAATCCATTTATCTTCGACCTTCTTCTAGCAATATAGTAAAAAGTCCGGTTACGGTATATGCCGACTATTGCAGTATTGAATTTAGAAGTGAGCGAGCAGTAAAATCGCTTCCTCCAAAGGTAATTGTGCGAGCAGGAAGCAATTACCAATGTCCAAAGGATGAATTAGAGTCGAAAAACGGGGAAGGTATCTTTCTTGGGTGGAGCAGCTTAGATTATGGGGAAGCTGGTCGTATCTCGGTTTTGCCTGGAGGATATATTTATATTGAGGACAATAAAGAGTTGGTATTATATGCGCGATGGAAAGATTCCATCAGTGTTACCTATGAGACGAATTTCCACAAATATGGACATGAAGATGTAGAAGGATGCAATATAGAAGATGTTAAAAAACAAGAGGGAGATGCTTTTTATGGTGCAGAGCTTTTAGATAATGGAAATTATGCGCGGAAGCATTTAGTCTACTATAATCAGTCTTCTCGTATCCATACAATTTTACCTACAAAGCTTCAAAGAGCGGGATACTATTTTGTCGGCTGGGGAACTGCTCCTTATGCCTACGACGGAGGGACAACTTACTGGCCAGGAAGTGAGGTGGCTCTTGAAGATGACATAGTATTGTACGCACAATGGGCATATAATAAGAACTATACTATTGTATATTTAATGTCGGAAGAGGAATTTTCCGCTGGAGTTAGTAACACGACATTTCCAACTACAGATGATTCTGTGACATTAGCACTTAACCGTTATTCTAGAGCTGGTAAGGAATTTACGGGCTGGCATGGTTATAATGGCGGTTCTTCGAATCAGAATGAAAGTTTTAGAATGGAATTTGAAGCTGGAAAAACCTATGATGTAGAGGAATTAAAAAAATACAAAGAGCCTAATAGCAATTTAATTATTCTATATGGATCTTGGAAAGATTTGGAAGAAAAAGACAGTTATCAGGTAGAATTTAAACTAGAAAAGATGAAACTTTCCCAGTATAGTTTATATGCTTATGCGGGACAAAACTACACGGCAGTCCTAAAGTGTGAGGGAGGATATCGCCCTCCGGATAAAATCAGTGTACAGGTAAAAGGAGTGGAGCTAGACCCGAAAAAGGATTATAACTGGAATTCGACGACTATGAAAGTCACTATCTACGCTAGGGCGATTCAAGGACCAGTTACTATTATTGCAGGAGCGATTCCAAAAAACCATAGTTTTTCCTATTTGAATGTAGAGGAAAATGGAGATACTCCGATTCTTTACAAGGAAGAAGTTCAATACAATACCTATAATGCGGTAAAAAGTATGGAGGATATCGGTGCAAGTATTCCACCGGGATATTTATTCACAGGATGGAATACCAAAAAGGATGGCAGCGGAACGATGTATCAGCCTGGGGATTCGATTTTTATTAAGGGAGAAGTTACTCTCTATGCCTGCTGGAAGAAGTCGGATGTTGTGGGAGCAGGAATTTATAATGGATATTTGTTCTATTACTGTGATAAAAATGGAAGTAGTAGAAATAAGCATTATTATCTTGCCCGTGGAGAAACTCAGACAATGGAAGATGGAGAGACCTTAGCTGTGATTAACCGAGGAGGTCAGGTTCACTTTACGTGTAGTGGTTCTGGAGAATCTAGAACGTATACATACTATTACTGTATTATGCTTCAGGAGGGAAAATCATTATCGGACTATAGTATTAAGTTTTCGAAAAATAATGGACAATCCTATGAAGAAGTGGAGGAAGTTTTGCCACTTGATATTACTTCTTCAGATTCTATTAAGTCTGCTTTTAATGATGATAGAGATTCTGTTTTTGAGTATGGAGATTCAGCTTACGATTATTACTATTTTAAAGATACAGTGAAAGCGAATCCAGAAATTACCAATATTAGCATTACGGAAAATGGGGAAAATGGAAAATCAGCAATTTTTGATTTTTCCAATACTCTAAGACCGACAAATAGTACGTCTGAATATATTCAAGGTTCTAAGGATGATTTTGGGAATGTGAAGAAATATCCAAAGGTTGATGTGTATAACGGAAGTGTTCCAAGAATTGATAGAACTTACGCAAATTTCTTTAAAAATAAGGAATGTAGAGCGTCATTTCGTGTTCAGCTGGATGGAAATAACGAGGTGAATGGAAATGATCAAAGATATGAATTTAATTCTATCAATCTTGTAGATGAAAACGGAATTTCTATCACTACTAGAAATAATTTGATTTTGAAGATAGAAGATAAAGAATATACATTTAACCCTGATGCGATGGCGGAGCTTCGTTCAGGAACGTATACCGTTATTTTTGACTATTCCAATTATCAAAATGACCCTTCCTTTGAGCTGAATGTGTATGATGAGGATTTGATGGGATATCGCTATATTAAGATGGAAATTGAAAGTTTAATGGCTTATTGTCCGAATGGATCGGAAAATTACTATGCTCAGTTTGCCGATGTGGCGTTTTACGGAGATGACAAGAGAATTAGCCAGTATAAATTTGAAGATGCCTCTTGCGTATATCTAGATAGCAATGGCGGTTGGTCATCTTCTAATAAGTATGAAGATATTTCTATGATTATTGATAATAATCCTCGAACAAAGATGTGTTCTCGCCAGATAGGTAGTAGAATGGAGACGGAATCTTGGATAAATCTTGTCATTGATGTTGGGGATGGCTATCAGTTTAGCCCAAATATTTATGGATATACGGGCCTTATTACGGCAGGGGATGGTGGAAATTATACATGGCGTATGCCAAATACATTTGGATTTTATGGTACGAATGATTCTTTAAATCAAACGAATATAAAGTGGAAGTATATTGACCGTCAGACTCTTTATGATGCGGAGAGTGAGAGTAAAATACCAAACGAAAATTATATAGAACCTATTGGAAATACTTGGTTAAATAAAGTTCCGTTTTATACGCTTGAAGATGGGTTTGGCGAAAGCAGTATGACAGCAGAAAAGACAAAAAAACTTCAAAACTGGCTGCGTCAATATTTACCATATAATGTGGTGGATACACCACCTCGAGGAGACGGAGAACCTCTTGGATATGATATGCAGCCAACCACACCGCATTGTATAATAAATTACTCACTAACTTATAATACGAATGCGCCGAGCGAAGCGATTATCAGCTGGTATAATCCACAAAATCCAAAAGATCCGACCTCCAAAAATCCAGATTTGGAAGGAAAGTACGGAGATCAAATTATTGGTTACTGTATTCCTCAGTGGAAGGATTCTAATGGAAAGACAGTGAAATATTTCTTAGGATGGAGTAAGGATAAAAATGCAAAAACAGCAGATTATACGTCAGGCAGTCATATTAATTTGATTGCAGATACGACGTTATATGCAGTATGGTCAGAAATTAGTCCGACATTTGCTATTACCTATCAGGCAAATGACAGTGAATTGGCTCCTGCCACGAATATGCCTGTTAATACGAGGGGAAGCGGTACATATAAGATTTCTTCGTTGATTCCTGAGCGAGAGGGATATAAATTTTTAGGATGGATTTGGTTAGGAGATGTTGATAATGATAAGACAGTCCAAGATGACCCATTTCAAAAGGATAATTTGGGAATGTATCAGCCTTCTGATTCTATCTTATTAAATCAAAATGTTACGCTCTATGCCCGCTGGGTAAAAAGTAAATGTATCACGGTAGTTGCACCGGGATGTACGATTCATTCTAAAGATTGGATAGTCGGAAGCGATGGATACAAGACCTATGTGCCAATTCGTTCGGACTGTAGTTTTACTTTTTCTATTCAGGAAGGAGCAGTATTTAAAAATATATCTGTGAAGAATAAAAACGGAGAAGATGTACCATTTAAATACGATAAAGAGAGTCATTTATGTGAAATTTCTAATATTACACAAGATTTGACAGTAACGATTGACGTAGAAACTAAAAAATTTGCGGTTCGAGTGTCTGGTGTGAATAGTATTACTTTGCAGGATACACAGACAGTAATTACAGGAACAGAAAATGAACTTTCTTTTGAAGTATCTTATGGAGAGACTGCCGCTTTTTATTTTGAAGCTCCTAATGAGGAAACTATGGCATCCGTTTTTGGAACAAAGGGATTAATTGTAACGAAGGAATATGATGATACTAATGAGACTGAGAAGTATCTTTGTAGAATTCCGAAAGTATATAAAGATATCGAATTATCCATCGTAGAAGGGATTTGCGTTGAATTGAAACCTTCGGTAGATGCTACTTATTCGATTGACGCCTATATTCCAAAGGGTGAAAATTCGATTTTACCAACGGCAGATATCGTTGGATTTATTGCACCTGAAGGTCAAAGGTTTGCTGGCTGGAAACTTTCACAAGAGGGCGATATCGCTTATCGGGGAGGAGAAGTTTTTGATGCCACTTCTCTTATAGATGGAACAATTCTCTATCCTTATTGGGCTGAGGAGAATACCTATACGATTACGATTGACTATGGATACGATAATAATACAGAAATTAAAGTAGTAAAAGTAGGTAGTCTGGTAGTTCTTGGAGAACCGACAAGAGAAGGTTATCTTTTCGATAGATGGGAAGATAGTGATGGAAATGAAGTTCCTTCTTTTGAATTTACTCCAACCTCTGATATGACTGTGACAGCACAGTGGGATGAAGCTTGTAAAGTATGGTTTGATGGAAACGGTGGAACGCCATTTGTCGATGTTCTCAAAGTGGCAAAGGGAAAGCTCATCGGAAAACTGCCAGAAGCTATATATGACGAGAAAATTCTCTTATATTGGATTACCCCTGAGGGAGAGCGTGTTACAGAGGATATGGTCATTACTTCTGATATAGTTCTTAGGGCTGAATGGTCTGATGCTGTAAAATATCATTTGAATCCAGACCAGCCGCAAGAATATGTATGTAGTGATACTGCATCCATTGAAGAGTATAAAGCTTTGTCCTATGCTTCAATCAGTGGTGGTTATGAAAGAGATGATGCCCTATTTATTGGATGGGCGGATTCTAGTAATTTTAAAGATTCTAATGTGCATTATTATAGCGAAACAGATACCGTTTTTGCCGGAACCACAGATTTATATGCGGTTTGGTTAAGAGGAACCTTGTATTTTGAACGTCAGTGTGATGCAAATCATATTTTTAAGAATGGACTTGAGCCAGGTGATTTATCATCATGGGGTGCAAGTAAACTGTATTATCGAATTTCTGTAGATTTGAGCAAAGAAAGGGAACAATTTGTTCGTCAAATCGGTTCACTAATAACAGATGGTGTAAATAATACATCAAGTATACAAGGTAATATATTATATGGAGATTGGTGGAACTCTGTGATTATTCCAGATACAGTCACAGGTGGATACAGAAGCTGGGAGGTAAAAATTGATATATCGGGACATACAGTAGGAAAGAATGACCCTAAGTATTATCCAAATTCGACAAATGCAAATGGAGGAAAAAGCGATATGACGTTTGTCGGTGGTACTCTATGGACAGTGGATTCTTCTCAATTAGGAGATGGTAAACCATTTGCAAGTTATGGTATTCGTGATGATTCAATCGTTACAGTGAGTATTTCCTTTGGAAAAAAAGCGGATGGAACGTATCTGTATGAAAGAAAGATACCTTTTGGAAAATGGATTAATGAATCTGGATCTCCAGCAAAGAACGAAAACATTGTAATCTTCCCTAATCAGTAGGGAGCAGGACGGGGGACTGTCCCCCGTCCTGTGTAAATAATTAGAAGGAGAAAAGAAAGAAGATGAGAATGAAAAAAATGCTAAGTTTCTTGCTTATTTGGGCTATGAGTATATCTTTATTGGCTGGATGTGAAAGCAAGAAAGTAGAGAAATCAAAAGGAAAAGAAAAGGTAGTTGTTGCACTTTGGGGGAATCAGATGCTGGAGGGTTATACACAGTATCTTTGTGATAAATTTCCAGATGTAGATTTTAAATTTGAGTTGGCAACAAATTCAACGGACTATTACAGATTTCGACAAGACCATGAAGATTTGCCTGATATCTTGACTGTGCGCCGTTTTTCTCTGAAAGACGCAGTGTTGTTGAAAGATTATCTGTATGATCTAGGAGATACGGAATTAGCTTCTACTTATTATAGAACTTATCTTGATAATTATACTTATAATGATGGAACGGTAAACTGGCTTCCTGCCTGTGCAGAAGTGGATAGCTTCATTATTAATGAGACTTTATTTGAAGAGTATAATATACCTATTCCTACAGATTATGATAGTTTTATTGCCGCCTGCGAAGCATTTGAAAAAGTTGGCATTAAAGGATATGTGTCAGATTTTGACTCTGATTTTACGTGCATGGAAGTGTTGCAGGGAATGTCTGTGTCAAATCTTTTATCTATGGAGGGCAGAGAGTGGCGTCAGCAGTATGAAAGTGGCAGTACGAACCAACTTTCTGAGGAAGTATGGATGCCTGTATTTGAAAAATTTTACGATATGAAAGATAAAGTAGGTTTAGGCGAAGAAGCTGGATTGCTAAATAGGGTTCCCAAAGATATGTTTACAGAGGGGAAGGCTGCGATGTACCGTGGTACTGGTGCAGATGTTATTACATTCCCTGGTCGAGGAGAAGATAAAGTCTCGCTTCTTCCTTATTTTGGAAATACGGAAAGTGAGAACTGGTATTTGACCTACCCAGCCTTCCAGGTGGCAGCTAGCAATAACGGAATGGACGACCCAGAAAGGGAAAAACTAATCTTAGACATTATGACAGCTATGCTCAATCAGGAAGGACAAGAAAAAATCTCTTATGGTAAAAATATGATTCCGTATAATAAGAATGTAACATTGGAGTTATTACCTGAGCTTGAGAACTTGAAACCTTATATTAAGGAAAATAAGATGTATATACGTCTTGCCTCTAATGATATGTTCCGTGTATCTCAGATTGTGGTTCAACAAATTTTGAAAGGTGAGCTTAAAACTCCAAGAGATGCTTTTAATGCATTTAATTCCGAATTGAAAGGAGAAAATTTGGATGATCAGATAGTAGCACATATTGATACTGCTTATTCCAATGAGTTTACAACGGAACATGGAAATCAGGCGGCTTCTGCTATCTGCAATACTATGAGAGAGGAAATAGATGTTGATGTTTTATTTGGCCAGTCATGCTATATCGCATCAGATATTTATGAGGGAGATTATACAGAAAAAGATTTGGAATATTTGTCAAAGAATGATGGTGGGTGGCCGATAAGAACAGATTTGACGGGAGAGCAGCTTTATCAGTTGGTGGAGGAAACGCTTTCACTGAAATTAAATCGAGGTGCTGTCTGCAATGACAGTACGATGTATGTGTCTAGTGGTTTTGAGATGGATGTCACGAAAACAGAGAATGGCTATACGTTAAATAAATTGACGCAAAATGGAAAAGACCTTGACCGTGCAGCAACGTATTCTGTCGTAATTTATAGTGACCGTGATTGGTATGTGCCAGCTGTACAAGAAATCATCGGGTTTGAGGTAATGCCGATGGAAACAGTTCCAAGGGCATTTGAATTAATTAAGAAGCGTCTCATGGAAGAGAAAAAACCGTTGGCACAACCTACGGATTATATTACAATAAATTGACAAGAGACCAGAAGGGACGGGGGGACAGCCCCCTGTCCTGCTGTCTCTTGTCTTTTTTATTTTTATTGATAAAAATATTTTCTCATGATATAATATACAAAAAATGCAGGACAGGGACCAGTCCCCCGTCCATACACACAGTACCTTTAGGTCGGAGGTAATTGATATGAATAATATGTCATCTGGAACATATATGATAGATTCTGAATATAATATTACATATTTTAATGAGGTGGCGGCTCAATTATATCCGATGCTCGAAATTGGAAAGAAATGCTATAAGGCGCTGATGAATCTTGAGGAACCTTGTGAGGTCTGTCCTGTGCTTAACAAAGTAAAAGGACCAAGGACCTATCTTGACCCGATTCGTCATGTTTATGAGACAGTTGATGCAGTAGATCTTCCGGCATCGGATGGAACGATGGGACATGCACTAATCTTTAGTACTGTTGGGGAGAGTGAGCGTTTATCTGACAATCTTCCAACGCATGATGATGGTCTGCGTCTACTGAATCTAATCAATATGCTGTCTACAGATATTAGTAATCTATATACGATGGATCGTTATACACATAAAGTTACTACTTATCGCAATGATGGTAAGATTTTTGGCGGTATAGAAGAACTGCTTATGAATTATCCATATGAAAAAGCTATGGAAATTTATATTAATTATAATGTGCATCCAAGCGACAAAGAGACAATGCTGAGAATGACGAAATTCTCATTTTTAGAAAAAGAACTGATGAAAAGAGAATATTTTGTTGTCAAGTATAGGGTGTTGCATGATAATAAAATTTATCATTTTGAAATGAAGTATACTAGAATGGGTAATAAGGAAGATTTTGATACCATTATTATTGCTTTCGTTAATACGGATAATTCTTTTGAAACGATGAAGATAATGGAATCACTTCGTCCAGGCAGTCTGGCAAGACATAGAACAATTCTTGTCGTTGAAGATAATGAGCTTAATAGAGAAATTTTAGTTGAGTTTTTAAAAGACGATTATGATGTTTTAGAGGCAGCAGACGGTGAGGAAGCACTCTCTATATTGAAAAAACATTATAGCAGAATCTCTGTTATTTTGCTTGATTTGATTATGCCAAAACTTACTGGCTATGAATTTATGGAAAAGATAAAAACAAATATATATTTTTCTGCGATTCCAATTATTGTTATGACTGGAAGCGTAGATAAATCAGAGGAGGAACATTGTCTTGAGTTAGGGGCAATTGATTTTATTCCGAAACCATACAAACCAGCCATTGTGAAGAGCCGTATACATAATATTATTCGTATGAGAGAAACAGTGGCATCCTTGAATGTTATTGAGATTGATGATTTGACTGGATTGTATACAAAACAGGCTTTTTTTCACCATGCACAGACTTTACTAGATACACAGTCAGAAAATTCTTACGATATCATTTTGACAGATATCCAGAATTTTAAGCTAATCAATAGTATCTATGGAGTAGAAAAGGCTGATAGACTCTTGCAGAATTTGGGAGAGTATATGAAATCCCATATAAAAAATGGAATATGTGCGCGCTATGGCAGCGACCAGTTCATTGGCATTTTTAAATCTATCAATGATAAGAAAAAGAAATGGCTTATAGATATGATTGCAGAATTTGAAAGCCAAGCTCCGATTGCCAATATTGTTGTAAAATGTGGTCTCTATGAGAAGGTTGACAGGACACTGACAATTACCAATATGTGTGACAGAGCTCTTTTAGCTCTAAAAAGCATAAAGCATAATAATGACAGATTATATGCTCTTTATGATGGACCAGTTAGCCAGCGACAATTAAGAGCACAGCAATATGAACTTCATTTTCGAGAGGCGATAGAGAAGAAGGAATTTATTATTTGGTATCAGCCTAAGTATGATTCTCATACCGAAAAGGTTGTGGGAGCGGAAGCTTTAGTTAGATGGAGAAGAAAAGATGGTCATATTAATCCACCAGCAGATTTTCTTTCGGTTTTTGAAGAAGACGGATTGATTGGTCAGTTAGATGAATATGTGTTTAGAGCTGTTTGTGAGTATCAAAAGAAATGGATGGAGAATGGAAAAGAACTTATTCCGATTTCAATCAACCTTTCTAGAAATAGCATGCATCAGTCAGATTTAGTAAAACGCTATAAGAAGATTACAGAAGAATACGGTATCTCACCGTCCCTCGTGCCGATTGAGATTACAGAAAGTGCAGCCGTAGAAAGTCTTGAGATTAAGCCGTTGGCAGATGAATTTTATAAGGCGGGATTCTCTC
>JBJEOA010000065.1:55157-85744 GCA_051880475.1 Lachnospiraceae bacterium
GAAAGTCTTGAGATTAAGCCGTTGGCAGATGAATTTTATAAGGCGGGATTCTCTCTTCATATGGATGATTTTGGTTCGGGGCGTTCTTCCCTAAATGAGTTGAATCTTTTACATTTCGATGTGGTCAAATTAGATAAGAGTTTGATTGACTTTATCGGAGAACAAAGAGGCGATATGATTTTGATGTATACAATGGCTCTTGGAAAAGAACTCGGTCTGCATCTAGTGGCGGAGGGCGTGGAAGATGAGAAACAGATTGCCTTTTTGCGAGAAAATGGTTGTGATACCATTCAAGGTTATTATTACTCTAAACCATTGCCGCCGGAAGAATTTGAGAAGAAGGTAAAAGGCAATTTTAAATTGCATACACAATATCAGAATCAAGAAGGAAAGTATAAGCTTATATCGATGGATACTGTTGTGAAAAGAGCTATGGTTAGAATGCTCCATCAGATGCCAGGAGGCTTTTTTACATATGAGGCTGACGGAGATGAGAGAATTCTCTCGTCCAATCAGTATCTCTGGAATTTGTTTGGATGTGATACAGAGGAAGAATTTATGGAGTATGTAGGTGGTTCCTTTAAAGGAATCGTCTGTCCAGAAGAGCTTGAACGCGTAGAAGAATCGATTAAGAAACAAATTGAGGGAAGTGCCAATGATATGGACTATGTGGAGTATCATATTATTAAAAAAGATGGCACTCGGACTCCTGTTGTAGACTATGGTCATCTTGACCGATTAGAAGAGGGAAATATCTTCTATGTATTTATCAGTGAAATTAAAAAATAATATAATATGGATTGATTGTCCTCACGGGAAAGTAAGCGTGGGGGGGGTACAACTATTCTATAATTATTCTATAATAAAGTAGCGACGTTGTCATCACGACAAGGTCGCTTTTTCTTGACAAAGATATATAAAAACTATAGAATTTATGTATAAATATTTTTACGAAAGAATATGCAACTTTCCTAAAAATTTTTTGAGAGTGGTCAGAGCAAAGAGGCTAAAACTATATTTAGTTTTGAGGAGGAATTGAAAGTTTGTCAATTTATGAAGATACAATATTGTTGCTATATACTTGTGTTTTGACCGCCATGTTTGGAGCAGTTTTAGGCTCTTTTCTAAACTGCGCAGCATGGCGTATTGCACATAAAGAGTCTTTTTTGGCGGGACGTAGCCGTTGTACTGTATGCGGACATACGCTTGGGGTGCTTGATTTAGTGCCTGTATTTAGCTGGCTGTTTTTACGTGGAAGATGTCGTTACTGTAAGGCAAAAATTTCGGTTCGCTACATATTGACCGAATGTTTATTTTCGGTGCTTACAGTTTTATGTGTTTTAAGATTTGATTTGTCGGTAGTCTGTCTTCGTAATCTTGTATTTTTGTCTTGCATGTTTTGCCTGTCATTAGTGGACTTAGAAATTTATATTATCCCAAACGGTTGTCTTCTTATAGCCGCTATAGCGTGGATAGTTGTATTTCCATTAATACCTAGTGAATATGGAGGGTTAAGTGGTGTAGGATTACATTTGCTGGCTGCCGTTTTATATGGTGGTGGGATGCTTGCTTTATCACTATTGATGGATTTCATATTAAAAAAAGAAAGCCTCGGCGGTGGGGATATTAAACTTTTTGCCGTTATGGGATTATATTTAGGTTTTTTAGGCTCTATGTTTGCACTGATACTATCTTGTATTTTTGGATTATTATTTGCGGCGGTGAGAAGCCGAATGAATAAAGAGTTTGGGGCGCAGATACCATTTGGTCCAGCAATCGCTGCGGCGAGCTGGCTGATGCTTTTGTATGGCTCGAATCTTGTAAATTGGTATATGAGTCTAATTATTGGTTAAGGAGTGTATAAAGGATGGCAAAAAATATACTTGGCGTTGATGTAGGACATGACCGCTTAAAACTGGCGCTAGTAAGTGAAAATCAGGTAAAGAAAACAGTTTCCGTTGCCATGCCCCATAATATGTTAAAAGAAGGGCATGTAACTTCCACAGAGGCAATGGGGCAGCTGATTCGCACCACAATGAAAGAAAATAAAATTAAGTGCAAAAAGGCAGCATTGGTTCTCTCTGACGAAAGCGTATTCGTGCGTAATGTGACTATGCCTGAGATGAATGCGGAACAGTTAGTATATAACCTTCCCTATGAGTTTCGTGACTATATTACAGATGAGTTAAAAAATTATGTTTTTGACTATGCGATGATTTCAACGCCGGAGGAGATGGATGCGCAAAACATACAAGAAGATGAAGAAAATGGAGAAAGAACAGCACCAGGTCGAACGATGGATTTGCTCGCAGTCGCAGCTCCAGTTTCTTTGATAGATGAGTTAAAAGATATGATGCGTAAGGCGGGATTAAAGCTTATAAAGGCGGCACCGACAGTTTGCAGTTATGCGGCGTTAATTCGTAAAATGCAAGAAAAAATTTCAACATTCAGCGACGAGTATGGTATTTTGGATCTTGGATATGAAACGATTTGTATGTATATCTTTCGCGGTGACTGTCATATGGCCACCCGTGTACTAGAAATTGGATTATCCAGTATCGATGAGGCAATCTCAGATGCTTATAATGTCGATATACATTTGGCACATACCTATTTATTGACGAATCACGACGATTGTCAGAATAAAGATGTATGTCTTCGCTCTTTTGAACATATTTCAGTAGAGCTGATGCGAGCACTGAATTTTTATTCTTTTAATAATATGGACAGTAGGATTGATGATATATGGATTTGTGGCGGAGGGGCCGCAATTCCGTCGTTGAAAGCAGCGATTGAGAGCCGTCTAGATAAGAATATTCATCAAGCGGAGGAACTGATGCCTGGTAATGAAATTCCAGAGGAATGTTATTCCTTTGTCCAGGCAATTGGAATCACGCAAGATTAAACGAGGAAGGTGAACAAATTGCTATCAAAAAACTCGAAGAAACCAAAGAAAATAAAGTATCCAGTCAAGCGCACGATTAATCTTATAAAAATCGGAGAAGAAACGAAAAATATTAAAATAGCTGTGCCAGCGATTATTTTTATTATTCTGTTTTCTATTTTATTTAGCAAGTTTGCGGTTGTCGATAGGCTTCAGGCTGTGGCGGAGGCACAAAGTAAAGTGGCGGTTGCCCAGCAGCAGGTACATGTGGGATATGCCAAGATTGAAAGTTATGGGGAACTAAAGGAGAAATATGCACATTATACTTATTCTGGCATGACGGAGGAAGAACTAAGCAGAGCGGATCGAATCGAGATATTAGATTTGATGGAGCGTGTTGTAATGAAAAATGCAGTAGTAGGTTCTTGGTCGATTAGTGAAAATGAGATGATCTTGGTAATTACTGGAACTACATTACAAGAGATAAATGAGATTGTGCATCAACTAGAAAGTGAGGATTTAGTGGACTTTTGCACGGTGATGACGGCTGCGACGAATCAGAAAACGTCAGAAGAAGCTATAATGACAAATGAGGCTGTCACAGCACAGGTAACTGTTTATTTCAATAAAGTAATTGAAAAGGAAGAACAATAGATGAAAATATTTAGCCGAGATTTTACGCGCAAGGAGAAAATATCATTATTAATTTTAAGTATATTGCTTTTGGTGCTTTCGTATTATAAGTTTGTGGATCAACCTGTTCGCGATGCAATTATTGCGGCAGAGAGTGAGGCGGCTAATTTGGAAGTGGAGTTAACTGCTGTGCAGGCTAAAATAGCTACATTAGAAAAGATGAAAAGAGAATTGGACGATCTTTCTTCCGAAAGCAATGTGGGAATTATGGGAAGTTATAATAATAGCAAAGCTGAAATGGAAATGTTGAATGATATTTTAAATGCGGCAGATGAATACTCGATTTCATTTGCTGATGTGACCCGCAATGGGGATCAGGTTCGCAGGAATTTTTCAATTCAGTTTACTGTCTCTGATTATCCTACGGCGACTAGGATTTTATCGGAATTGACAAAAGGAACGTATCGCTGTTTACTCAGTGATGTAAGATGTAACTCATCAAAAGGAAATATTATGGAGGGTGCAGTTTCGGTAAGTGCGGCGGCAACCTTCTATGAAACTATGATAGGGGGGAGGGAAGATGCTGGGCTTCCAAAAAATAGTATTGAAGAAGAGAAGGTAGAGCAATAAGAGGGATTACAAATATGGAGATTTCTTCCAAAAACTGATGGGAAAATAAAATGAATAATAGAAAGGAGAAGTGAAGTGGGAAAAAACCAAAATAGTAAGAAAGAATCAATTAAAGGTATTAAAATCCAGCAGTTTGATATTTGTATGATTATAATATCCATAATTACTTTTATTATATTAATCTATAATACCTTTGGTATGCCTGGAAAGTATCATCAGCTTATTAGTCAGACAGAGGCGTATATTGCCTGCGAAAAAGATGGGGTTATGTTGGGCGAAGCTTCTGATTATCTGACAGAACAAGTTAGACTATATGTAGAGAATATGGATGTTAAGTATATGTATGCATATTTTACAGAGGTCAATGAGACAAAGAGGCGAGAACAAGCATTAGATTCTCTAAAGAAGCATAATGATAATAAGGTAGCAGACGCAGATTTAGAGGCTGCACTTCAGTGTTCGAATGATTTGATGGACAGGGAAATCTATGCTATGAAGCTAATTTCTGAGGCTAATGATTATAAAGCAGATATTCTCCCGGAGGAAGTTCAGATTATGCCACTAAAAGCGGAAGATGCTGCTTTAGGGAAAGAGGAAAAGATTGAGAAAGCTAGGACGATGGTATTTGATAATGGCTATCAAGACGCAAAGGCATTGATTAAGAATCATTTGGATCACTTTCTTAAAAATATTCTTAGTACTATGAAGGAGAATCAGCAAGATAGTGAGAATATATTGGGTAAATTGCTTTCGAATCAGCGCGTATTGATTAGTTTCTTATTTATTCTTAATATTGTGACTTATTTTGTAATTACAGTATTAATTGTTCGTCCACTTAGTATTCATATTAAGAAGATTAAGGATAATGAAATACTAGAAATCATAGGCTCTTATGAATTTAAATATTTAGCACTTACCTATAATGATATTTATGAATTACATGCGACTAATGAGGCTATGTTATCCCATGAGGCAGAGCATGACCCACTGACAGGCATTTTAAATAGGAGAGGATTTGATGAACTGAAGCTTGTTTTAAAAAGCAGAACAGTACCGCTTATTCTCATATTGATTGATGTAGATAATTTTAAAATTATAAATGATGGGTATGGACATGAAATGGGAGATCGTATTTTGAAGAAGGTTGCGGATCTTTTAACGGGAAGTTTTCGATCTACAGACTATATCATTCGTCTTGGTGGAGATGAGTTTGCGGTGATTACTACGGGAATCCAAAGGAAAAAAATTGAAATTGTGGAGAGAAAGTTCCAAAGGATTAATGAAATTTTACAAAATTTAGATGATGATTTGCCTCCGGTTAGTTTAAGTGCAGGGGCGGCATGTTCAGAATGTGGATATGTTGAAGAACTATATAATCAGGCAGATCAGGCATTATACTATG
This sequence comes from Lachnospiraceae bacterium, assembly GCA_051880475.1. Taxonomy (GTDB): domain Bacteria; phylum Bacillota; class Clostridia; order Lachnospirales; family Lachnospiraceae; genus JAUUSJ01. Next base: position 60,707 of record JBJEOA010000065.1, read on the forward strand.
TTAAGGAGCATGGACGCTGTGGTTTTCATGTGGAGTAGAGTTGACAGAAAGGAAAAGAAGAATGCGTAGTATTGGGAGAAGAAGTATTTTGGGTGTGTTTCTGATTATAGCATTCATAAGCGTTACTCTTTCGGGGAATGTTTTTGCGGCAGAAAAAAATGATAACTTAAAAACAGTGCGTGTTGGGTATTTAAATTATGAGGGGTTTCAAGAAGGAGTAGGAAAAGAGCCAAAATCAGGATATGGCTATGAATATCTCCAGCAGATTGCCTATTTTTCGGGCTGGAAGTATCAATATGTAAATGGAACTTTTAATAATCTCCTTGAGATGCTGAAAAAAGGTGAAATTGATATTATGGGAAATATCTCCTATACGGAGGAACGGGCAAAATATATTGATTATGCGGCAGAGGAACAGGGAAGAGAGTATTATTATTTGTTTATTAGAGAAGATAAAACAGATATATCTGCGTCTGATTTTTCTACTCTAAATGGAACGAAAATAGGAGTGAATAAAGGAAGCGTACAGGCAGATTTATTCAAAGATTGGTGTAAGGAAAATAACGTAAAATGCGATATTATTTCTTACGATAGCAGTTCCCTCCGATATAAAGATATGAATGATGGCGTGTTAGATGGAACGATATCTACTAACGTGGCGTCAACAGATATTAAACGGTATCGCTGGAATGCAATTATTAAAGTCGGGTCCTCTCCATATTATTTTGCGACAAATAAAAAAAGACCTGACCTTTTGGAAGACTTAAATGAGGCGAATTATAAAATTCATCAATCAGACTGGTATTATAATGAAAAGGTTTATCTTAAATATTATGGAAAAACTTCGGCATCTGTAGCGGGGCTTAGTAAGGAAGATTTGGAATGGCTGAAAAAACAAAAGACAATTATGGTCGGCTATATGGATAATACACTTCCGTACTCGGATAAAGATGATGAGACTGGGGAATTGAGAGGGCTTCTTCCCGCTTTTATGGACACGATGAAGAAACGATATGGCGTGGAATTTGAGACGAAAGAATTTTCTAGCTATGAACAGATGAAAAATGCACTATATGATGGAGAGATTGATACGATGTTTCCAACTTATGGAAGCTACTGGGTTGCAGAAGAAAATAATATGATGGTAACGGACGCTTTGACGACAAGTCAAGTTCTGATGTTATATTCTGGAAACTATGGTGATGATGTCGCTTCTATGATTGCCATTACGGATGAGAGCCCCACACAGCAGTTTTACGTAAAGGAGCATTTTTACGCAAAGCAAAATTATGGAAAAACAGAAATTTTAACATGTGACAGCATGGAGGACTGTATTCGTGCAGTATTGTCAGGAAAAGCGAGCTGTACTTTAATGAGTTCAGACCTTTATTATGCAAATCGAAATAAGTTTGATGACTTAGGAGATTTTATCATTTCTAATACGGGATACGATACCTCGGTCGGCTTTGCCACGAAAAAAGACAATATTGAAATGTATTCTTTTATGAGAAAATGTGTGGCGAGTATGACAGAGGCGGAAATAAATGAAGCGATGCTTGCAAGTCGATATGAATCTTCTGAACAAAGTATAATGGAATTTTTAAAAAAGCATATATTGATGGTACTATCTATTCTTATATTTATCCTTTTATTGATTATTGCTTTTTTTGCCTATTATACGGTTTCTAGCCGTAAGACATTGCAGCTTGCAAAAAATAACTGTGAGTTAAATGAAAAGGCATATATTGATTTTGCAACAGGGCTTCCAAATAAAAATAGATGCGAGGAAATGTTATCTTCCCCGTTTGCCATCACTCGACCTACGACATGCTTTATGTTGGATTTAAATGACTTAAAGATAGTAAATGACACGTTAGGTCATGAGATGGGAGATTTGATGATTTTGAACTTTGCAAAGCTTTTAAGACAGACCGTTCCGCTAAAATTTTTTGTAGGACGATTTGGAGGGGATGAGTTTATTGTTATAGCAGAAGATATTGGCGGTGAAGCAGAGTCAGAACAGCTAGAAAAAAAGATTCGAGAAATTATTTTAAAATTTAATGGAAATAATGGGGCATTTAAGTTAAGCTATGCTTGTGGATTTGCATTTTCGGGAGAATTTCCTTCGTGTAGTATAAAAGAACTATTGGATATTGCAGACCAGAGAATGTATGAGAATAAGAAAAAGATAAAATCACTCAAAAGGGAAGAAAAAAATTATAGTCTAGAGAGGGCGAATGAGTATGAATAATATATTTAAACCAAATAAAGATAGCCATTACCATTTTACATGGGAAAAGCTTGGAAATATAAAAGATGGAAGACGAAATATGGGGGAGGAAATGCCTGTCATAGTATATCGGCTCTTAGAGTATAGTATGAATAATGTTTTGTTTGAGAGATATGGAGCAGAGGTGGCAAATGAAATTTTTCGCGAGGCGGGACTTTTAGCAGGAAAGGAGTATGCTAAAAATGTACTTCCGCTAGAGGCGAAACCAGAAGATTTTGTCACAGAACTTCAAAATTCACTTGCTGACTTAAAGGTGGGTATTTTGAGAATGGAATCTGCGGATTTTGAGCGTGGAGAATTCACAATTACAGTCTATGAGGATTTGGATTGCAGCGGACTTGCACCTACCAATGAGCTTGTATGTAGTTATGACGAAGGATTTATTGCTGGAATTTTGGAAATTTATATAGGAATTCCGTTTCGTGTAAGAGAGGTTGATTGTTGGGCTAGTGGAGAGCGAGTCTGCCGTTTTAAAGGGAGGCCATTAGTAGATGAAAAAGAATAATGAACCACAGGAAATATTATTTAAATATCTTGAGAATGTATTATATCATCCAGAAAATGCCAATCTTGATGTGGATTGTCTGCCAGAGGACTTTCAAAAATTGGGAAAAGGAATCAAGTTTGTAGGAGAATGTCTGATGGAATCGGATCATTTAGCCAAAATTATTGCGTCTGGATGGATAGATGAAGAGGTAAAAATTGAAATTCAAAATCCTCTAATTGCACCTCTTAAAACTATCCAGAGTAATTTAAATCATTTGACGTATATTACAGGATGTGTGGCAAATGGAAATTATAATCAGAAAATTCGATATATGGGAGATTTGGGAGATTCCATTAACAAAATGATTGAACAATTGTGCAATCAAAAAAAAGAGATGGAAATTCTTGCCTCTACAGATACCTTAACGGGAATCGGAAATCGTCAGAAATTCAAGTACAATTTAAAAAGCCTATGGGAAAGCCAGAAAGAATTCGCTCTTGCATTTATCGATATCGATGGACTAAAATATTGTAATGATACGTTGGGACATTCGGAGGGAGACTGCTATATAAAAAAGATATGTGGTATACTAGAGGAAAATCTTAAAGAAAAAGAAAGCATTTATAGAATTGGCGGAGATGAGTTTGTAATTTTGACAAGCGATATAGATGCAGATGAATTAGAGAAAAAATTGGAAGATATTCGCAAAAAATATTTGGAGTTGTATGTTAATGATAAGACACAACCCTATGGATTTTCTTTTGGCTGTGTAGATGTGAATCCAAGTAGAGGAGGCTCTACTAGCTATTTTCTATCTCTGGCAGACCAGAGAATGTATGATTATAAAATGGCTCATAGAACTCAAAGATGATTATGAGTAAAATTTATGGACAGGGGATGGAGTAGATAAGTATTGTGAGAAGTATTCGCAAAAGCAGGATACTTCTCACAATGGGGGAGGAAATTGGCGTAAAATAGGAGAAAAAGAAATGGAAAAACAAAATACTTTGACAGAAGGCAGTATAGGGAAAGGCTTAATTTTATTTGCTTTGCCGTATTTATTTTCTTGTTTTATGCAGACTTTTTACGGGATGGCAGATTTGTTTATTGTCGGTATTTTTAATGGTTCAAAGACAACTTCCGCTGTATCCATCGGAAGTCAGGTTATCCATATGCTTACTGTTATTATCGTCGGTCTAGCGATGGGAGCTACAGTGAAAATTGGCAGGAGCGTAGGGGCAAGAGACGAAGAGGAGACATCAAAAACGATTGGAACAACGATTGTCTTGTTTTTGATTTTTGCGATTATAGTAACAATTAGTTTGCTTTTATTTGTAAATGCAATTACGTCCATTATGCTGACTCCAGAGGAGGCGGTGGATGAGACAAAAATATATTTAAAAATTTGTTTTGCAGGTATTCCGTTTATTACTGCATACAATATTATCAGCAGTATTTTTAGAGGTGCTGGTGATTCAAAAAGACCGATGTATTTTGTGGCAATTGCCTGTATTATAAATATTGTTTTAGATTTTTTATTCATCGGCGTTTTTAGGATGGGAGCAGCAGGTGCGGCTCTTGGAACTGTTTTTGGACAGGCAACAAGTTCTATTATTGCCTTTTTTGTGATTCAAAAAGTGGAACTGGGATTTAAAATCTCAAAAAAGGATATTCGGCTAGATAAAAAGATTACCTCCGACATTTTGCAAGTTGGAGCACCGATTTCTTTGCAGGACGGGCTAATTCAGGTGGCATTTATTATCATTACAGTTATCGCTAACAGTCGTGGATTAATCGCCTCATCTAGCGTGGGAATTGTGGAAAAATTAATTGGATTTATGTTTTTAGTGCCTTCCGCATTTTTATCTGCTATCTCAACGGTGACAGCACAAAATATGGGAGCAAAAAAGCCAGAGAGAGCGAAAAAGGCACTTCGCTATGGTTTGCTTATTACAATTAGTTGGGGATGTATATGTACGATTTATTGCCAATTTTTTCCACATACTTTGGTCGGATTATTCACAAGAGATGTGGCCGTTTTACTTGCAGGATGCGAGTATTTACGCTCTTACTCTTTTGATACGATTTTTGCAGCAGTACATTTTTGTTTTAGCGGGTATTTTTGTGGAGAACAAAAATCAATTATTTCATTTATACATAATATGATTGCCATTATTTTAGTGAGAGTGCCAGGAGCCTATTTGGCAAGTAAAATATTTCCGAAAACACTTTATCCGATGGGATGGGCGGCACCGCTTGGCTCGCTATTATCTGCGGTGATTTGCGTTATATTTTATTTATATTTTAGAAAAAGAGAACAAAAAAATTTAGAATAGATATTGAAATGAAGGAAGGAAACAATCTATATGGATAAAAGTAGATTAGATAAACAGATACAATTTAGTACAGAAATTGATAAGGAAAAAGAAATCTTTCGCCAGACTTATTTAGCGGACGCAAGCCGAAAAGAAAATGATGCAGAACACGCTTGGCATGCGGCTATTATGACATATTTGCTTGCAGAGTATGCAAATGAGAAAATTGATGTGGCAAAAACGATGATGATGCTGCTAATTCATGATATTGTCGAGGTGGATGCGGGAGATACTTATGCCTATGACGAAGTTGGAAAGCAGACACAAAAAGAGAGAGAGGAGAAGGCGGCAGATAGAATTTATAGCTTGCTCCCAGAAGATCAGGGAAAAGCATTACGGGCTTTATGGGATGAGTTTGAGGAGGGAGTGTCCGCTGAGGCGAGATTTGCTAAAGTGATGGATAATCTTCAGCCGATGATGTTAAATGTGGCCAGCGATGGAAAAGCATGGCTAGAGCATGAAGTAGCGGTATCTAAAATTTTAAAGAGAAATGAGAGAACTCCTCTTGGCTCAAAGATACTTTGGGATTATGCAAAGGAAAATTGGATTAAGCCATATATCGAGGCTGGAATAATTATTGATGACGAGGGACTGCTAAAAAAATAATTTTACGATTGAGATTTTTATAATTTTGAAATAATTTCTAATTCTAAAGATTGAAGGAGTGATTTTTATGGGATATCAGGATGAATGGCTTCTTGTTGAGGCGGGAGACGATATTGACGAGATGGAGCATAGACAGACGACGGAAGAGTTTTTGTTTTATCGAGCAGTGGCCAGCGGAGATGTGGAGGCAGTGAAGAAAAACTGTGAACAAGAAAGATTTTTAGAGAGCAAAGGGGTAGGTATTTTATCACAAAATCCAGTGACAAATCTAAAATATCATTTTGTCATTACAACCGCAATGGTGACGCGTTTATGTAAACAAAATGGAATGGAATTAGAGCAGGCATTTCGGCTGAGTGATTTTTATATCCAAAAGTTGGATTATATTCACACCGTACAGGGTGTGCAGAATCTGCATGATGAAATGGTGATGGATTATGCGGAGAAAATGCGCAGTTATTTCCGAAATGACACAAATTCCAAACATATTAATGCCTGTAAGGAATATATCTATTCTCATATAAAAGAACGGATTACGATTGAAGATTTGGCGAAAGAGGTTGGAGTTTCAGCGAGTTATCTGTCACGGTTGTTTAAAAAGGAAACAGGAGTTTCTGTAAGTGTATACATAAGAGAGCAAAAAATTGATATCGCAAAAAACCTTCTGAAATTTAGTGATTATTCGATGATTGATATCGCTAATCGCTTAGCTTTCTCTTCACAGAGTCATTTTATACAGCAATTTCGCGAAATTGTTGGCATGACTCCAAAAAAGTATAGAGATATACATTATATGATTCAGTGGGATGTTGAGGGAATGACATCAGAGAAAGTAGAAGAAATAGGAACAATATAAAGTATATGGGTACAGTATGATAAAAAACTGTACCCATATACTTATTTTAGAGAATTAATATAATTTCATTTTCATCTTTGAGAAGTTCAACAGGTATATAATTGCTAGAAAGCTCTCTACCGTTAAGCAAAAGTTTTGTATATCCAGATTCTTGTCCATTTGGATTTTCTACAGTGATATGTAGATGCTTGCCACGGAAGTTTTTATCAATTTCAAAGTGAGTCCAGTCTCGAGGAATAGATGGAGAAAGTTTTATTCCATCTAAGTCTGGGCGAAGACCTAAGATACCTTCTACACATCCTACCATAACAGTTGAGGCAGTTCCAGTTAACCAGTGTACATGAGAACGACCAAAATGTTTACTTGCCTTACCTTCTGTAAACTGACCATAGCAATATGGCTCTAAGTGACGAATCTCTGCTCTGTCATTTTGAGCAGCTGGTGCATTTTCCATAAAATACATAAAAGCACGCTCACCGTGTCCACATAAAGCTTCAGCAAGAATGAGCCAACCTTGAGATTGTGAGAAGATACCAGCGTTTTCTTTTGTACCCTGATTATAAATAACTGCAAGAGCACCGTCGAAAGAATGTGCGTGATAAGGTGGATCCATTAAGATTGCACCGTATTCTGTATTTAGTCGTTTGTACACATTCTCAAGAGCAGTATTTGCCTGTTCTTTGGATGCGAGTCTACTAATAACAGCCCAGCTTTGTGGATTTAACCACATATTTGCTTCAGGATCTTTTGATGCCCCAATTCTCTCTCCAGCTTCCGTATATCCTCGGATGAAACGATCTCCATCCCAGCAAAGATTTTGTATTTTCTTTCCGTTTTCTTGTATTTTTTCATCTAGATATTTTATATAATCTGTATCCTGTTTATACTCGGCGAATTTTTTTAGTATGAGCATTGCATAGTAAAATTGCATTGCGACAAAAGAGGATTCTCCATTTGCTCCAAGGCGAAGACAATCGTTCCAGTCTGCGTATAGTCCAGCAGGCATACCGTGAGGACCAAGATGCTCGAAAGAAAAACGAATGGCACGTTTTAAATGCTCATAGACGCTACCCTCTTCTTTGTTTGCAAAAGGAATGATTTCGTCGAGGAAAGCAGTATTTCCAGTCTCGGAGATATATTTATATACAGTTGGGAAAAGCCAGAGTGCATCATCTGCACGGTAAGCAGGATGTCCAGTTTCCTTTACATAGGAAGCATCGTCTGGTGTATCCTCATGTCCAGGATTATGCGTGAATTTTACGAGTGGAAGTCCACCACCGTTATTTACCTGTGCGGAGAGCATGAAACGTATTTTCTCCACTGCCATTTCTGGGGCTAGATGGATGATTCCTTGAATATCTTGTACAGTGTCTCGATAACCATATCCATTTCGTAGTCCACAGTAAATAAAGGAAGCTGCTCTTGACCAGATAAAAGTCATGAAGCAATTATACGCATTCCATGTATTAATCATTGTATTAAATTCTGGGCTTGGTGTATTTACTTTAAGGTTTTCTAATTTTTTATTCCAGTCTGCTTTTAGTTCTCCGATTTCTCTTTGAACTGCTTTTGATGGATCTGCATAAGATTGAATGATTGTGGCAGCCTCAGCGGAAGGTTTCATTCCGAGTAAGAAAACAACTGTTTTTGTCTCCCCAGGCATTAACATAATATTAGAGGAAAGTGCACCACAGGAGTTTTCATTATAACTTGTTATATTTCCGAGATCCCCACAGATAACACCTTGTGGATTAGAGTATCCGTGGTATTTTCCAATAAAACATTCCTTATCTCCACAGTAAGAGGAAATATCAGCACCTGCAAGTCCAAAAAAACGCTCAGTTACACTCTTATCATCGACTTGCTCGTCGGCTGGGATGGCATCAAGATTGCCGTGTAGCTGTTGTATGATTCGATTTTCCTCAAATAATGTTCGGGTAATGAACAAAGAATACTGTAAATTAACCTGATCTTGTTCATAATTACTGTGATTTGTAAATTCAGCATAGCCAGTTAGGGTGAGGGTTCGTGGCTGCTCAGATTGATTAGTCAAAGAAACTGCCCAAACTTCATGGGATTTTCCAAGAGGAACATAATAAGTTGCCTCGGAGTGGATTTTGTCATAATCGGCAATCATTTTTGTATAACCTATGCCGTGGTGACATTCGTTTTTATAGAGGTCTAAATCTTTTCCCACTGGTTGCCAAGAAGCAGACCAGTAATCTTTTGATTCATTATCTCTGATGTAAATATATCGTCCAGGTTGATCAAAATTATTGAAAACATATCGTAAAATTCTTCCATTTGCTCCAGATTTAGCAAAACTATAGCCACCTGCGTTGTTTGAAATAATGGCACCATATTCAGGAGAGCCTAAATAGTTTACCCAAGGAGAGGGGGTATCTGGTCGTTCAATTACATATTCACGATTTATATCATCAAAATATCCATATCTCATTTTATTATACCTATCCTTTTTGTTTTAAATTAATGTTAATATTATTTTATGTGTCTTATTGGAGAGTGCATCTAACATCTTGCGTGGAATAACGGCATAGGAATCTTCAGAGACTGCAATTTCTGTCTCATCGCAAAAAGCAGAGGATACTGTATAATCACCGAAATCTTTATCATTTTTATTCTCATAAATAATATCAAGATTTTTACCAGCGAAAGTGAGCGAGATGGAGGCGATTCCTTTGTCATCAAAATGTTGGGCCAAAAGTTTTGGACATAAAATAAGATCTCCCGTTACGCCTCGGACACCGAAAACTTGTGTAATCATAGTCATCATATACCAGCTTGCTGCACCTGTCAGGTAGTGATACATTCCTCGTCCGTCAGAGCGGAAATATTCTGGAATACCTGGATAAATATGGCTTGTATCAAAATCTAGAGCAGTATCAGAAAGTGTTTTTAATGCTTTCCAGCCTTCCTTTGCAAATCCGCGACGGTATAATGCGTTAGCGAACATAACGGTCATATGAGAAAATACAGCTCCATTTTCTTTTTCACCGTAGGCAAAACCAAACATACGTCCCATATCAAATTTCAGTTCATGAAAATCTGTATTTAAGCGATAGCCACCGATTTCTTTTTGATAGAGATAATGGTCTGCACTTTTTACAATCTTTTTAATTTGTTCATTTGTTGCAACATAACCCATAATTGCAAAAACTTGACCAGTCAGCATCATACGAACATGGTCATGGTGGAAACCTTCAACAGCTTGTCCGTGATTATCATAGTAGCTATTAAACCATCCTTCGTCTTCTGAAGCATTAATCCACTCGTGTTCACTTAAATATTGTGTCAACCAAGTTGCTTTTTGGACTAAATTCAAAGCGAGTGATGAGAGTGAGAATTGAGAGCGTTTGCCACTAATATTATGTGCACATCTAGATGTGTACTCGGATAAAATTTCATGTTTTTTGTCAATATCATTAAAGAAATCAAGATTATTATTCAGTAAAATTTCAATTTCCTCAAGCAGTTCAACAGTTTGACCTGGATGTAAGCTGTCCATAAGATTAAGCAGTTGTGCAAGCTCTCTTAGATTACCAGCGTATGCACATGTAAATGCAACGCTCTCTCCATGTTCAGCTGCCATATCTAGAGCATCGTTCCAGTCAGCACCTCGCAATCTGTAAATATTATGATCTCCTACTTCATAAAAAGCGGTGAGTTGTTGAATTAAGAGATGTTCTAAAATACTTCCTGTATAGATTTCATTTTTGCTTGTGCGTTGTTTGTTTCCATACTCATCGTTCCATAAAGTATCTATCTTCGTTCCGCGCATCGCTTGTGCATCTTTAAAATAAGAAATTTCTTTGTTTAAAATTTCGATATCCCCAGTTTGGTCAATATAAAGTTTTGTTGTCATCAATGGCCAGAGTGCGTGATCCATCCAAACACGGGCAATACCGTTGCGGTCTGCGATGAAATTTCCGTTGCCGTCTCCAATAATAGTTGCATTTGTTCCGTCGATACGGACACCGCCATAGTTTTGTGCAATCATTTCTCCCACATCGTGAGGGTCCATTAATAAAAGTGAGAGGCAGTCTTGCCATAAATCACGCCAACCACGTCCACCTCGTCCATAGTCATGGTGAGGTAAGAAAGAACAGCCAAATAATCGGCGCAGAAATGGCTGGAAACTAATCCATTTCATCAGATTGTCAAAATCGGTATTTTTCGTGTGAAAACCTACATTTACCTTATTTTTCCAGTATTCTTTTGTCTCCTCTAATGCCAAAAGTACCTTATCGGTAGTATTGTATTTTTCAAAAATTTCGTCGATAGCCGTCTTTGTATCTTCTGCACCGAGAAAGACGATATACTCTGCCTTCTCACCTGGCTCTAAAGAAATCGTTTTAAATCGAAAAGCTCCCATTGCTTCTTTTCCAGCAGCCTTGCTAAAAGCAGGACATCCAAGATATTGCTCATATACTGAGCGAGGATGGGTATAACTTCCTCCTTCACCGATAAAATCTTCTACTGTAGGATAGAAACTTTCTGGTTTTTGACCGTCTCCTGTACACCCAGCTGCATAATAAATTCTGTGATTTCTTTGATGTCCTCGCTCGTCAAAAGACATAGTCGGACATACAAGAACTCCAGTTTCTGTTGTTTCTATGCGGTGAAGCATGGAAGTTACATTTCTATGGTCTCTTATATTATCTGCACTGCGGCCATAAATTGGCATAGCTGCGTATGCTGTCAGTTCCTGTCTGGTTTGCGATTCATTTTGAATAACAACATACATAATCTCTACATTATTATCTCTTGGAATAAAAGAGGTTACTGTGGAGGAAATAGGAAGATTTTTAGAATTCCTTTTTAATGTATGCCACATAAATCCTGCACTTAGCTCGCTTTCATCTTGATTTGCAGAAAATTTAGCAGCTTCTTGCTCTGAGGAAACTCCAGCTACAGAATAAACGCCCGCACCATCTATTACACACCAAAAGTTTCGAACCGAGCGGTTATTATGTAAATTTTCGGAACTCACTGGTTCTAAGAGAAAGCTATCTTGATTAAGTTTTGAATCTCCACCTAAATTTGGTGTGATAGAACTTTTTAATCCTGTTTCAGAGGCGAGCGGAAAATAAAGGTAGCTTATATTTTCAGGATTTTTAATAGTAAAGCTGCCATGCTCGTCAAGAAAATGTAAATCTTTCAATATATTGTCTCCTTTCATAGTAATTTATGTGAAATATTATATAGAAGACGAGAATTCGTTAAAATAAGAAATATGTGAAAAATATCAGAATCATGACATAAAATATGAATTTTATAAACTATATAATTTAATAGTGCATAAAAAATAAATGATATACGTTAAAAAACTATCAAAAATATAATATAAAAGTCATGTCATGAATCTGATATTTTGTTGGAATTTATAATATATCAAAAAAAATGGTTACGTTATAATTTAACACACAAGCATAAGTGTGAAGCGACGCTTCACAAAACAAAAATCACAAAATATAAAGGAGGAATTTAAAAATGAGAAAAAAAGTAATGGCGATTTTTCTCGCTACAATGGTAGGTGCCGGTGTATTAGCTGGCTGTGGAGGTTCAACCAAATCAGATACGGGAGCAGAGAAGACTGCTAATGTTGAAGAAGGAAAGGTTATTAATATTTATTCATGGAATGAAGAATTTCGTCAGCGTGTAGAGGCAGTTTATCCACAGGTGGAGAAAACTTCAGATGACGGTACAGTAACAACATTAAAAGATGGAACGGAAATTCACTGGATTATCAATCCAAATCAGGATGGTGTTTATCAGCAAAAATTAGATGAGGCATTATTAAAACAGGCAGATGCGGCAGCAGATGATAAGGTGGATATTTTCTTATCCGAGACAGATTATGTAAATAAATATACAGATGCGGACGCAGATGTTGCTATGCCACTGAAAGATTTAGGCATCGATCCAGATGTTGATTTAAAAGATCAATATAGCTTTACTAAGACAACAGCTTCTGACCAGACTGGTGTTCAGAGAGCTTCTACATGGCAATGCTGTCCAGGATTATTAGTATATCGCCGTGATATTGCTAAAGATGTATTTGGAACAGATGATCCTGAAAAAGTTGGAGAGAAAGTAAAAGACTGGGATACTTTAAAGGCAACATCTGAGGAGTTAAAAGCAAAAGGATATTATACACTTGCTTCTTATGCGGATACTTTCCGTTTGTATGGAAATAGTATTGGGGAAGCTTGGGTTAAAGCAGGTGAGACTACTTTAAATGTTGACCAGCAGATTATGAATTGGATAAAAGATTCTAAGGAATGGTTAGATGCAGGTTATTTAGATAAGACTGTAAAGGGACAGTGGAATGACGATTGGAACAAGGCAATGGGATCTAAATCTAACGTATTTGCATTCTTACTTCCACCATGGGGAATTGACTTCGTGTTAAAAGAAAACTGGGACGGCGACCAAGGTGCTTGGGCTGTTACAAATCCACCACAAGAGTATAACTGGGGAGGATCTTATGTTCACGCATGTACAGGCACAGATAACCCAGAACATGTAAAGGATATTATTCTTTCTGTAACTGCTGACAAAGATAATTTATTAAAGATTTCCAAAGATTACTCTGACTTCACAAATACAGTAAGTGGAATGCAAGAAGCTGCAAAAGATGATGCAAACTTCTCTTCTGAATTCCTTGGAGGACAAAATCCATTCAAATATTTTGCTCCTGTTGCAGAAAATATCGCTATAGCACCTCTTTCTGCTTATGACCAAGGTTGTGTTGAATTAATTCAGAATTCATTTAGCGACTACTTCCAGGGTAAAGTAGAATATGATAAAGCAAAAGTAAATTTTGAGACAGCAATCAAAGAGCGTTATCCAGATATTACGGAAATTAAATGGGCAGAATAAAAAGGAGCAGTCTGTGGAGTGTATTTATACTCCACAGACCAAGTTAGAAAGGAATGATAGTTATGGGACAAAAGCGTAAAGCAGTTAGTTATGCAAAATGGGGATATATTTTTATTCTTCCATTTTTTCTATGCTATTTCATATTTTCTTTGATTCCTCTAGTGGATACAATACGATATAGTTTTTTTGAATATTATCGTTCTGGAATTAAGGAAATTGGGCCAAATTTTGTTGGAATGGCAAATTATGCAAGTTTGCTTGAATCTGATATGATAAAATATGGAATAAACACGCTGATTTTATGGGTGCTTGGATTTATTCCTCAGATTGTAATAGCATTACTTCTCGCCGTATGGTTCACAGATATACGTCTTAAAATCCGCGGACAGCAATTTTTTAAGGTAGTTATCTATCTTCCAAACTTGATTATGGCATCCGCATTTGCCATGTTATTTTTTACAATGTTTTCTACGAATGGTCCGATTAACTCCATTTTGATGTCAGCTGGATTAATTAAAGAGCGAATTGATTTTCTTGGAACTGTATTTGGAACAAGATCATTGGTTGGTTTTATGAACTTTTTAATGTGGTTTGGAAATACAACGATTATGTTGATGGCTGCGATTATGGGTATCAGCGTAGATATTTTTGAGGCTTCTGAGCTAGATGGATGCAATAGTATTAAAAGATTTTTCTATATTATATTGCCTTTGATACGTCCAATTCTTGCCTATACATTGATTACTGCAGTCATCGGTGGACTTCAGATGTTTGACGTTCCACAGATTTTGACAAACGGACAGGGTAATCCAGACCGTACATCCATGACATTGATTATGTTCTTGAACAGCCATTTAAGAAGTAAAAACTATGGTATGGCAGGTGCATTATCTGTTTACTTATTTATTGTCAGCGGTATTTTATGCTTTATCGTATATAAAATGACAAATGATAGCGACCCAGATGGTTCTAAGGCAGCTGCAAGAAAGAAAGCTAAAGAAGAAAGAAGGAGGAAATAAGATTATGAAATCCAAAAAACCTAATTATGTGCAGACTATTATTGCACATATCGTGCTTATTATTCTGTCATTTATGTGCCTATTTTTCTTCTATATTTTGATTGTTAATGCAACTCGCTCTCACGCAGATTTACAGAAAGGATTTTCAGCATTACCAGGAAAATATTTCTTGCAAAATCTAAAAAATGTTGCGAATGATGGAACTTTTCCTATGTTTAAGGGAATTTTAAACAGTTTAATTGTGTCAGGTTGTTCAGCGGCAATTTGTACATATTTTTCATCACTTACAGCATATGGTCTATACGCATATGATTTTAAAGTGAAAAAAGTTGCCTTCACATTCATTATGGCTATTCTTGTAATGCCTACGCAGGTTACTGCAATGGGATTTTTACGATTAATTACAAAGATGGGTATGTATGACTCCTTACTTCCATTAATTATTCCATCGATTGCATCTCCAGCTGTATTTTATTTTATGTATAGCTATTTACAATCTTCACTGCCATTATCATTAGTTGAGGCGGCGAGAATTGATGGATGTGGAGAATTTAGAACTTTTAATCAGATTGTACTTCCAATTATGAAACCAGCGATTGCGGTTCAGGCAATCTTTACATTCGTTGGTTCTTGGAATAATTACTTTGTTCCTGCATTAGTTATTCAGTCAAAGAATAAGATGACAGTACCTGTTTTAATTGCGACACTTCGTGGTGCAGATTATATGAATTTTGATATGGCTAAGATTTATATGATGATTACAGTAGCGATTGTCCCAATTATTATTATCTATCTTATTCTTTCAAAATATATTATTGCGGGTGTAACACTTGGTGGTGTGAAAGAATAATTTTGTTAAAGAAAAGAGAGGAAAATATGAAGCAAATAAAATGGGTTCACAGTGGAACACTTCAGTCTCAGCCTTCAGAGAGGGAGATTGCACATAGCCGATTGACGAGGAAAATGGCAGCCGAGGGAATAGTTTTGCTTAAAAATGAGGGCTTACTTCCATTTGAGGTTTCCACATCAATAGCATTGCTTGGATGTGGTGCTGGCAAAACAGTGAAAGGCGGAATCGGTTCTGGCGATGTAAACAATCGAGAGAATATTTCTATACACAGAGGCTTAAAAGAAGCAGGTGTATTTATTACAAGTGAAAAGTGGTTATCCGATTATGATAAATGTTATGAGGCAGCTAGAAATGAGTGGAAAGCAAAGATACTTGAAGATGCAAAGCAGGTAGAAAATCCATTTGATGCGTATGCGGCTAATCCATTCGTTTTACCGTATGGACGTAAGATTGAGGATTACGATATTGAGGGAGCTGAGGTGGCAGTTTATGTCATCAGTCGTATTTCTGGTGAAGGAAAAGACCGTCGTAAAATAGAAGGAGATTATTATTTAAGTAAAAAAGAAGAGGCCGATATTCTATATCTTAATCAAAAAAATCTCCCAATTGTGCTAATTTTAAATGCTGGCGGTCCAGTAGAATTAACTGATATTTTAGAAAAAGCAGAAAATATTAGAGCAATTTTAAATATTTCTCAGCCAGGACAAGAAGGAGGACATGCAGTCGCTGATGTATTACTTGGTAAGGCAATGCCAGGCGGTAGACTGACTACAACTTGGGCGAAACGTTATGAAGATTATCCGTATTCCGATGCTTATAGTTATCTAAATGGGAATTTAGAGACAGAGGAATATAAAGAAGGTATTTTTGTTGGATATCGATACTTTGATAGTTTTGATGTACAGCCGTTATTCCCGTTTGGATATGGACTTTCCTACACTTCATTCGAGATGAAATTTGAAGATTTACGAATAAAAGGGAACTGTATGGAAATTGATGTCAATGTGGAAAATATTGGAAACTCTTATTCTGGAAGAGAAGTAGTCCAAGTTTATTTGACATTGCCTCAGACTGGTGATATGAGAGAGTATCATAGATTAATTGGATTTTCAAAAACGAAGGTCTTAAAGCCAGGAGAATCACAAAAGGTTACAATTGTAGTAGAACAAAAACAGATTGCCAGCTTTTCAGAACAGCTGCATGCATGGTATATTGAGGGCGGAAAATATGGAGTGTGGATTGGAGCAAATTCTGCTTCTCTTAAAATGACAGCGATACTCCATATCTTAGAGCGGGTAATCTTAGAGCAAACGAAAGCAATTTGTTCAAAACAGGTAGAGTTCACAGAACTTAGTAATCATAGTATGCTTCAAAATAAGGCAGCACAGTGGATTCAAATGGCCGAGGAACAAAAGATTCCAGAATTTAAGTTTACACCACAAAAAGAAACTAGAAAAGAGCTTAAGACGAGAGTTGCCCTAGAACAGTCGGTTGAGGAACTTATTCCTCTCTTGTACGGAAATATTACACAAGGGACAAGTACTCTTGGTTCTTCCGGAGTTCGTGTGCCAGGTTCTGCGGGAGAAACAACAGAAGCTTTGGAAGAAAAATACGGAATTTTTTCGTTGATTATGGCAGATGGTCCAGCAGGACTTCGCTTAAGACAAAGCTATGAAGTAGATAGGAAAACAGACACAGTTTATGGGGTTGGTGTTTTAGGCTCATTGGAAAATGGATTTTTAGAGCCAATGGAGAAACATGAAGATGCAGATATTTATTATCAATATTGTACTGCATTTCCAGTGGGAACGGCACTTGCACAGACATGGGATAAAGAATTGATGAGAAAATTTGGTGAAGCCATAGCAGTAGAGATGAATGAATTTTCTGTTAATTTATGGCTTGCACCGGGAATGAATATTCACAGAAATCCTCTATGTGGACGTAATTTTGAGTACTATTCTGAAGATCCATTATTATCTGGAATTATGGCCGCAGCTGTAACGGACGGTGTACAAAGCAAAGAAGGATGCGGTGTAACAATTAAGCATTTTGCCTGCAATAACCAGGAAGATAATCGAATGGGTGTGAATGTTTGCATCTCTGAGAGAGCACTTAGAGAAATTTATTTTCGTGGATTTGAGATTTCTATAAAACAAAGTTCGCCGATAGCGATTATGTCATCTTATAATCTCATTAATGGAGTTCACGCGGCAAATAATAAAGCTTTATGTACGACAGTGGCACGCGAGGAATGGGGATTTGACGGTATCATTATGTCTGATTGGAATACAACAGTCCCAGAAGATGGCAGTGTGCCATGGCAGTGTGCGGATGCTGGAAATGACATTATTATGCCAGGAAATGGCAAGGATGATGCAAATATTCGTGAGGCATACGCACAGGGAAAACTCTCAGAGGAAGTAATTCGAAATTGTGCAGGGCGTATCCTTGCGACGATTCATAAATTAAATAAAAAAAGCTAATCTTTCTAAAATAAAAATCTTTCTCTTTTTAATAATAAAAAAGACAGCGAGAATAGTAGAGATACTGTCCTCGCTGTTTTTTATACGATATACTCACAAAGCATATCGTATTTCGTTGTGTTATTTGCTAAAAGACTTATAATAATTGAATTCCACCAGCAATAGCGGCGTCATGCATATCATCAGGCCAAATAGAAGACTGAACCTCGCCGATATGAGCCTTTCGAAGGAAGAACATACAAATTCTTGACTGTCCAATTCCGCCACCGATAGTATAAGGAAGCTCTTTATTCAATAAAGCTTTCTGGAAATCAAGCTCTGCGCGTTCTGGGCATCCAGCAATAGCGAGCTGAGTTTTGAGGGAAACCTCGTCAACACGAATACCCATGGAGGATAACTCAAATGGAATATCAAGGAGTGGATAATAAACGATGATATCACCATTTAAATTCCAGTCATCATAATCTGGCGCACGTCCGTCATGTTTCTCACCAGAAGCTAAATATTTGCCAATCTGTGTCACAAATACAGCTCCCTTATCTTTAGAAATCTTATATTCTCTTTCCTTTGGAGTGCAGTCTGGATACATATTTTCCAATTCCTGTGAAGAAATAAAATAAATATCATCAGGAAGGATTGGCTCGATATAATTATATCTTCTGCTTATGTAATCTTCTGTCTCTTTAATGGCAGCGTAAACTTTGCGCACCGTATACTTTAATGTTTCTTCATTTCTCTCTTCTTTTGAAATAATTTTTTCCCAATCCCACTGGTCTACATACAAAGAGTGAAGATTATCTGTATCTTCATCTCGGCGGATGGCAGTCATATCAGTATATAAGCCTTCTCCAGAGTGAAAACCATATTTTTTAAGGGCGTAGCGTTTCCATTTTGCGAGGGAGTGTACAATCTCGACAACAGCGTCGCCTTGTTCTTTGATTCCAAAAGAAACAGGACGTTCCACTCCGTTTAAGTTATCATTAAGACCTGTCTCTGGCTTTACAAAAAGAGGAGCGGATACACGGGTTAAGTGAAGATTTTTTGCTAAAGATCTCTCAAAATGGTCTTTTACTTCTTTAATTGCAACTTCGGTTTCTCGAATATTGAGAGGGGCAATATAATTTTGTGGTATTTGTAAATGTTCCATAAAAAACTCCTTTCTATGAGCATTCTAATATAGTTTGCAAGTTCCTTTATATTTATTATTAAGACAATAGGATAAAGCGAAGTATTATATTAGAAACTATGCGTTCGATAGATAGTATAGCATAGTTTTTTTGGAAAAGCGATAGTATTTTGAAATTTTTAAATTAAATTCCTTCAAATTTATATGTTTGGCGATTCAAAAAATATAATATTGTAGAAAGTAAAAGAAAAAAGAAGAAAAGCGAAGAATTACCTTGACATATAGAGGTTTTCCGTGATAGAATTTGACTATATAGTATGTTACTCTAATTATTGAGGCATTAACTATACATAGCAAGATTTTGGATGTTTATGTGTGTTAATGCCTTTTTTTATGTAAAAAGAATTATTCGCATAAATATTCAAAAACTTTCAGTTATCATATCACAGACAGAGGAGGAGAGGGATGAAGGACAAAATTTTTGGTGTTTTGCAAAGAGTTGGTCGAAGCTTCATGCTTCCTATTGCTATCTTACCAGTCGCCGGCGTTTTTCTTGGTCTTGGCAGTTCGTTTACAAATGAGACAATGATTAAAACTTACGGTTTAAGTGCCATATTAAGAGAGGGCACAGTTCTCCATGCTTTGCTAATCATCATGAATAAGGTCGGAAGTGCCATTTTTGATAACTTACCTTTCATTTTTGCAGTTGGTGTGGCCATTGGAATGGCGAAGAGAGAAAAAGAAGTGGCAGCACTTTCCTCCGTTCTCGCATATTTCGTCATGAATACTGGTACGAGTGCGATGCTGCAAATTACAGGTAAAATTTTAGAAGATGGCTTCATATCCCCAGATGTTTTAGATGGAACAATTACAAATGTTTGTGGAATCCAGACATTACAGATGGGGGCGTTTGGCGGTATTATTGTGGGGCTTGGTGTTGCGGCACTTCACAATAAGTTTTATAAAATCGAATTGCCAAATGCACTGTCCTTCTTTGGCGGAACAAGATTTGTGCCTATTGTTTCTACGGTTGTGTATATGATTGTTGGCATTTTGATGTATTTCATCTGGCCAACGGTGCAAAATGGAATTTATGCTCTTGGCGGATTAGTGACAGGGACAGGCTATATTGGAACGCTTATCTTTGGATTAGTTAAGAGGTCATTGATTCCGTTTGGACTCCACCACGTGTTTTATATTCCATTTTGGCATACAGCGGTTGGTGGAACAATGGAAGTGGCAGGCCAAATGGTACAGGGCGCACAAAATATTTTTTTTGCTCAGCTTGCCAATTCTGCCAATATTACTCATTTTAGTACCGACGCTACAAGATATTTTTCTGGCGAATTTATTTTTATGATTTTTGGGCTTCCAGGTGGTGCATTAGCAATGTACCGCTGTGCAAAACCCGAAAATAGAAAAAAGGCAGGAGGACTTTTACTTTCTGCAGCTTTAGCTTGTATGTTGACAGGTATCACAGAGCCGCTTGAGTTTTCTTTTCTTTTTGTGGCACCGATGTTATTTGTGGTTCATGTTATATTAGAAGGTTTTGCGTATATGATTGCACATATGTTAAATATTGCAATCGGCCTAACTTTTTCAGCCGGACTTTTAGATTTCTTTTTGTTTGGAATTTTGCAGGGAAATTCTAAAACAAACTGGATACTTGTTCTTCCACTTGGTATTTTATATTTCTTTTTATATTATTTTATATTTAGTTTTTTTATTAAAAGATTTGATTTAAAAACTCCAGGGCGTGAAGAGGAAAAAAAGGAAGAAAAACAGATACAAGCGGGCAATGCGAGAAAGTCTGAGATTGCTTATATAAATGCCAAAAAAGAATCAGATGTAGAAAAGGGACGAATTATTGCCATTGTGAGAGGACTTGGCGGAAAGGAAAATATTTCAGAGATTGATTGTTGCGTAACAAGACTTCACTGTATTGTTGTTGATTCTAAAAAAGTAAATAGTGAATTGTTAAGAGCAACAGGTGCATCTGGAGTATTAAACAAAGGAAAAGGCGTACAAATTGTTTACGGACCAAAAGTTGCGGTAATTAAGTCAAATTTGGAGAATTATCTTGAAAGTTTTGAAAATGAAATGATATCAGATAATCATATTAGGAAGCTTGAGGACGAGAGAATTATCGAGGATGAAATGATTGCTGTAACGAAGGAACAAAAGAAAAAGAAATCAAAAGAACTTATAAAGACAATTATAATCGGAAGTCCTGTAAGTGGAGAGGCTGCTGATTTATGTAAAGTGCCAGACGAAGCATTTGCAAGTAGAATGATGGGAGATGGCGTTGCGATTACTCCACTTGAATCGTTAATTGTTGCTCCAGAAGATGGAGAGGCTTCTTTTATTTTTGATACAAAGCATGCGATTGGATTTTTAACAGACAGTGGAATCGGTCTATTGCTTCATATCGGAATCGATACCGTAAAACTAGGGGGCAAAGGTTTTGAGGTATTAGTAGAACAGGGACAAAAAGTGAAAAAAGGTGAGCCGATGATAAAATTAGATTTGGATTACTTAAATAAAAATGCCCCTTCTTTAATGTCTCCATTTCTCTGCACACAATTAAAAGAAAATGAAAAAGTACGTCTCTTAAAAGAGGGCAAAATTAAAAGCGGAGAGGCACTTTTTGCGATTGATATCTATGAATGATGGGAAGATTTATTCATGATAGTATCCGTAAAGCGGATGCGGAGGTTTATTAGGAGAAGGATAGAAAAGTATGTTTAGGATAAGTAAGGTTTTAAATCATAATGCAGTGATTGCTGTCTCGTCAAAGGACAATAAGGAATGTCTTATTATGGGAAAAGGAATAGGGTTTGGAAAAAAAATAACCCAAAAAATCCAAATATCAGGCAAGGAATCTGTTTATTTGCTTCAAGAAAAAACAAAGCGAGGAAAGGCTAGAGATCTTGCGCAGAGTATTGCACCAGAATATTTAGAAGTTGCCGATGCTGTGTTAAATGAGGCAGAGAAAAAGTTTGGAACATTAGATCGAAATATACTTTTTCCTATGGCAGATCATATTGAGTATGCGGTGAAGCGTATTCAAAATGGAGAAATTATCCGAAATCCATTAATAGACGATATTCGAATTTTGTTTCATGAAGAATATAAAGTGGCAAGCTGTATTGTGCCAATTTTAAAAAAGCAGATGGGAGTAGAGATGGAGGATGATGAAGTGGGATATATCGCTCTCCATGTACATTCTGCCATCGAGAAAGAGGAAGTATCTCAGGCAATCCAGATGGCTCAGGCAGTGAGAGACTGTGTGAAGTATGCGGAAGATGAGGTAGGTTTTAAAATAAATATTTATTCTTTGTCATATAATCGACTTATGAATCATGTAAGATATATGGTAGCGAGAGGATTAAGTGGTGAAGTTATTAAGCTTAATATGAATGATTATATGCAAGCTCGGTTTCCAAAGGAATTTGATATGGCAAAAAGGGTATGCTATAAATTAGGAGATAATCTAAAATGTGAATTTGATGATGCCGAGATAGGGTATTTGGCGATGCATTTACAGCGTGTGATAGCAGATGAAACAGAAAAATAAATATAATATTAGCTAGTAGGGATAAAATGGCGGTTTGCGGGGAGTAAAGGGATGAAAATTATAAATTTGGTGGAAAACACAGCGGGTGAAAAAGGATGTATGTTTGAACATGGACTTAGCTTTTATATAGAAGCGGGAGAGCATAAGCTTTTGCTTGATTTTGGTCAGACGCAGGAGTGTATGTTGCAAAATGCAAAAAAGCTTGGGATTGACTTAGGGAAAGTCGATATTGCCATTTTAAGTCACGGACATTATGACCATGCAGGTGGAATTTTGCCGTTTATAAAAATAAATCCAAATGTAAAAATTTACATGCAAGAGACGGCATGTGGGGAATATTATCATGTAGAAAAGAAAAGAGATATCTTAAGATATATCGGAATAAATAAAGCAATCAAAGAGCTTCCTCAAGTACAATTTGTTAAGGAAAATATAAGTATTACAAAAGATATCGATTTGTTTGCGGGAGTGAAGGGCAAAAGAAATTTCTCGCGAGGAAATAAGGTACTAAAACGAAAGCTTGGAGAGCAGTTTTTGGAGGATGATTTTATCCATGAACAGTATGCGGTTATCCGAGATGGGGAGATGACAGTTCTCTTTTCTGGCTGTGCGCATAATGGAATCCTCAATATTATAGATGAGTATAAAAGAATTTACCAAAAATATCCAGATATTATAATAAGTGGATTCCATATGCTGCAAAAAAATGGATATTCTAAGAGAGATATCGAAAATATTAGAGAAGTTGCGAGAGAACTTAAAACTTTTCCGATAAAATTTTATACAGGACATTGTACAGGAGAATTCGCTTTCTCTCTCATGAAAGAGATTATGGGAGAGCAAATAGAGGAAATTCATTCTGGAATGAGAATTATTTAATAATAGGGCATAGAGCGTATTAAGTAAGATAAACTTGGAGAGTATATAGTAGCTTCTTTGTGAGAAGAGAAATGAAACAGAGGTGACAAAAGTGGGTAAAATTGTTTTGAGATTAGATCGAATGATGGTTGAGAGAAAGATGTCTTTGAATGAATTAGCGAAGAGAGTCGGTATTACCAATGTTAATTTATCAAAGACAAAAAATAATAAGGTGAGTGCGATACGTTTTTCTACTTTGGCGGCAATCTGTGAGGTATTAGATTGTGAGGCAGGAGATATTTTAGAGTATCAAAAAGATGAAGTATGAGTGAAAGCGATATAGATAGAAAATCAATATTATACACAAAGATAGACATAAGACAAAGAATAAAAAGAAATAGGAAAATGGACAGAAAGAGAGAGGAAGAGGCTGTTATAAAATAAAAGTTTCTAAGGAAATATTTTCTTAAGCATTTGAGAAAGGGTAGGATTTTCTTTAGAAGATTTATTTTATGGCAGTTTTTTTGATTCCAAGGATAGTATATAATAAATTAAGAATTAACTTAATTTTTACAAAAAAATAAAGAAATATTAGACAGATGAAAAACTACGTGTTACAATTCGGTTGAGAGATATATTCTTTAATGAAAGCTTTTATTAGATGAAGTCCTTATTTTAGACGAAAGAGCCTAGAATGGGATTGAAACAGTATTGGTATGCCTGTTTTGTAAAAAAATATGAAACTATGTATGCAGGAAATTATGAAACTATGAAACTATAATGAATGAAAAAAACAGAAAAGGAGAAAAAACTTATGGGAGGTTTTTTTGGTGTTGCATCTAAGCAAGATTGTGTACTAGAGTTGTTTTATGGAGTGGATTATCACTCTCATCTTGGAACAAGAAGAGCTGGTATGGCAGTGTACGGAGAGGACGGATTTAACCGTGCAATCCATAATATTCAAAATTCCCCATTCCGTACAAAATTTGACAAAGACGTGGGAGAGATGCACGGAACAATCGGAATTGGATGTATCTCTGATTTTGAGCCACAGCCACTTTTAATTAGCTCAAAGCTTGGCAGTTTTGCGATTACGACAGTCGGTAAGGTAAATAATTATCAGGAATTATTGAACTTACTATATGAGGGAAATCACTGTCATTTTCAGGAGATGACAAACGGTCAGGTGAATGTGACGGAGCTTATAGCTGCTCTCATCTGTGAGAAAGATACGATTTTAGAGGGAATTAAGTATGTGCAAGAGATTGTAGATGGCTCTATGACAATGCTTCTTATGACAAAGGATGGAATTTACGCATCTCGTGATAGATTAGGAAGAACTCCTCTTGTTATTGGATGGAAAGAGGGAGCATACTGTGTTTCTTTTGAAAGCCATGCCTATGTTAATTTAGGCTTTAAAACTTATAAAGAGCTTGGACCTGGAGAGGTAGATTTTGTTACCGCTGATAGCGTAGAAGTACTTAAGGAGCCTGGAGAAGAGATGAAGATTTGTTCCTTCTTATGGGTTTATTATGGATATCCAACTTCTTCCTATGAGGGAGTAAATGTAGAGCAAATGCGTTATAATTGCGGAAGTAGATTGGC
>JBJEOA010000065.1:85844-89040 GCA_051880475.1 Lachnospiraceae bacterium
CCTATGAGGGAGTAAATGTAGAGCAAATGCGTTATAATTGCGGAAGTAGATTGGCTAAGAGAGATGGAGATAGTGTACATCCAGATATTGTTGCGGGTGTTCCAGATTCTGGTGTGGCACATGCAATCGGATATGCGAATGAATCAGGAATTCCATATGCAAGACCATTTATTAAGTATACACCGACATGGCCTCGTTCTTTTATGCCTACAAATCAGAGTCAGAGAGATTTGATTGCCCGTATGAAATTGATTCCAGTGCCAGCATTGATTGAGGGAAAGAAATTGCTCTTAATTGACGATTCTATTGTTCGTGGAACACAGCTTCGTGAGACAACAGAATTTTTATATAATAGTGGAGCAAAAGAAGTTCATATTCGTCCGGCATGTCCGCCTCTCTTATATGGATGTAAGTATTTGAATTTCTCTCGCTCTAAATCTGAGATGGAGCTTATTACAAGACAGGTTATTAAGGAGAGAGAGGGCGATAATTGTCCACAGGAAGTATTAGATGAGTACGCAGATCCATGTAGCTGTAAGTATGCACAGATGATTGAAGATATAAGAAAGAAACAAAATTTTACGTCTCTTCGTTATCATAGATTAGATGATTTGTTAGATTCTATTGGTATTGATCCTTGTAAGGTATGTACTTATTGTTTTAATGGTAAGGAATAGATAGATGATTGAATAATAGAATAATGGAATAATAGACTAATAGACGCAAAAAGGGAAAGTAACTCTCCTTTTTAAACACGCTTCGTTTCCAAATTTTAACCGCGCGCCTATTTATGCTGCTCCCGCGAACTCGAAAAAAGTCCGATTGCTCCAGACGTTGTGTTCCAGGAGTCGCTTGATAGGGACTTTTTTCTCAGACAGCGCTCCCGCAGCAAAGCTAGCGCAGTTAAAATTTTTGGAAGCCTTGCTATCGTTTTAAAAGGAGAGTTGCTTTCTTTTTTGCTATTATATAGCACCTATTAGATGATAAAATGAAGGTATTTTCTACCAATGTCACAGAAGTTCAAAAAGATGAACTAATAAAATTTATAATTGAACTTCTCTTGAACTTGTGATATACTGACATAGAACGTGAAGGAGGAATTGGAAAAGATGGAGACATTTGCGGAGCGTTTGAGTAAAGTGATGAAGGAGAGAGGCTTAAAGCAGGTGGATGTCATTCGACTTGTGCAGTCTTTGGAGGAAAGTGATAGAGTAAAACTTGGAAAAAGTCATATGAGTCAGTATTTGAGCGGAAAGACAGAGCCAAGAGTGGAGGTAGTAAAGGCACTCTCGAAGGCGATTGGAGTGAATCAACTCTGGCTTTTAGGAGAGAATGTACCGATGCAGTTGGAATGTGAAGGGAAAGAAGAGAGAGAGCAAGTTCAAGAAAGGAAACGGGATACGATGAGTGAGAATAATGGGAGAAGAGTATTTACAAAATCAAGTAAGTTGGATAATGTGTTATATGATGTGCGAGGACCGGTTGTAGATGAGGCTTCTAGGATGGAGGCAGAGGGAAAGAATATTTTGAAATTAAATATTGGGAATCCAGCTCCTTTTGGTTTTCGCACGCCAGATGAGGTTATTTATGATATGAGCAGACAGCTTACGGAATGTGAGGGTTACTCGGATTCTAAGGGATTATTTTCTGCTAGAAAAGCGATTATGCAGTATGCTCAGATTAAGAGAATTCCAAATGTGACAGTAGAAGATATTTATACTGGAAATGGAGTGAGTGAGCTGATTAATTTAGCGATGCAGGCGTTATTAGACGATGGCGATGAGATTTTGATTCCGTCTCCAGATTATCCACTTTGGACGGCGACGGCGACTTTAGCGGGAGGAAAGGCTGTTCATTATATTTGCGATGAGCAATCGGAGTGGAATCCTGATATTGATGATATTAAGAAAAAGATTACAAGTAGAACAAAGGCAATTGTTATTATTAATCCAAATAATCCGACTGGAGCGCTCTATCCAAAGGCAGTGTTAGAAGAGATTGTTCAGATAGCGAGAGAGAATCAGTTGATTATTTTTTCAGATGAGATTTATGATCGCCTTGTCATGGACGGTGAAAAACATATTTCGATTGCGGCTTTGGCTCCAGATGTATTTTGTGTAACTTTTAGCGGCTTGTCAAAATCCCATATGATTGCAGGATTTAGAATTGGCTGGATGATTTTGAGTGGAAAAAAGGAGTATGCAAGAGATTATATTGAGGGAATTAATATGCTTTCGAATATGCGCCTTTGTTCTAATGTGCCAGCTCAGTCGATTGTGCAGACTGCCCTTGGCGGATATCAGAGTGTGGAAGAATATATTGTACCAGGTGGTCGTGTGTATGAACAAAGAGAGTTTGTATATAAGGCTCTAAGTGATATTCCGGGAATTAGCGTTGTTAAGCCAAAAGCAGCGTTTTATGCATTTCCTAAGATTGATGTAAAGAAGTTTAATATTACAAACGATGAGAAGTTCGCACTTGATTTCTTGAGAGAGAAAAAGGTTTTACTTATTCATGGTGGTGGCTTTAACTGGAAGGAGCCAGATCATTTTAGAATTGTTTATCTTCCACGTTTGTCTGTGCTTAGTGAGGCGATGAAGAAGTTGGCAGATTTTTTGGAATATTATAGACAGTAAGAAAAATTTAAGGATAAACACGATTTACTCCTATTGACAAAGAATATGAGATTAGATAGAATGTGGCTTAGATTGTGCAGTTCAAATAGAGAATTATTTCGTATTTTCTAGTGAGCTGTCACATAGATTAAAATAGATGAAATAGGCGACAAAGTTAAAATTTTAGATTATTAAGTAGGAGTAGAATATGTTAAAAAAATTTTTATTTGTTTTTATTGTGTCGATGATTCCAATTATAGAGCTTCGTGGTGCTCTTCCGATTGCAGTGGGATTTAATATTCCGCTTCTCCCAGCTTATCTTATTTGTATTATTGGAAATATGATTCCAGTTCCATTTATTTTCTTATTTGCGAGAAAGGTACTTGAGTGGGGACAAGATAAGCCTTTGATTGGAGGAATCTTTACTTGGATTCTCAAAAAGGGAGAGAAAGGTGGGCAAAAATTATTGTCAAAAGCTGGAAGAAGTGCCTATGTTGGATTGCTTCTCTTTGTAGGCATTCCACTTCCTGGAACAGGAGCGTGGACGGGAACTTTAGCGGCAAGTATTTTGGATTTAGATT
>JBJEOA010000065.1:89140-140869 GCA_051880475.1 Lachnospiraceae bacterium
CCTGGAACAGGAGCGTGGACGGGAACTTTAGCGGCAAGTATTTTGGATTTAGATTTTAAGAAGAGTGTCCTAGCAGCACTTGGCGGTGTTCTTCTTGCGGGAGTTATTATGGCGGTGGCAAGTACAGGAATTTTTAGCTTTATAAGAGCGTTTTAGTACGGGATTTTTGTCACTCTTGCAATTTTGTATAATTGAAAAGATAACGGGAATATGATATCATAATTTTAATGAGAGAGTACGCAGACTATTAGTAGTAAGTGTACTCTTCATTTATAGTTAGGCCCAAGAAGACGGGTACGTTAGTTTGATTTTTATCTATGTAAGAAAAGGGAGTGAGAGTTTGGTTAAAAAAGAAACGAAAGAAGCGGATTTAGGAAATGATAAAATTGGAGGTTTGCTTTTTAAATTGGCACTGCCAGCTATTTTAGCACAGCTTATTAATTTGCTCTATAATATGGTAGACCGAATGTATATCGGACATATTAAAGATGTCGGTCCTGCTGCCTTGACAGGAGTGGGAGTGACAATGCCAGTGATTATGTGTATTTCTGCTTTTGCGGCATTAGTAAGTATGGGTGGTTCCCCAAGAGCATCGATTATGATGGGAAAGGGAGAGAAAGATGAGGCAGAGAAGATTTTAGGAAATTGTACGTCAATGTTGCTTATTACATCGGTGATATTGACTTTGCTTATTCAATTTTTTGGAAAAGATATTTTGATGCTCTTTGGTGCGAGTGAAAATACGATTCAATATGCATGGGCGTATATCCAGATTTATTCTCTTGGAACGATTTTTGTGCAGTTGGCGCTAGGATTAAACGCTTTCATTAACGCACAGGGATTTGCAAAGATTGGAATGCTTACGGTAGTCATCGGAGCGATTTGTAATATTATTTTGGACCCTATTTTTATTTTTGGATTAGGTTTGGGGGTTCGAGGTGCCGCCTTTGCGACAATTTTGTCACAGGGAGTATCCTGTGTTTGGATTTTAAAATTTTTGACAGGGAAAAAGACGATACTCTGTCTTAAAAGAAAGAATATGTATATTCATGGAAAGGTAATTTTTCCGTGTATTGCACTTGGGATAGCTCCATTTATTATGCAGTTTACAGAGAGTATTTTAAATATTTGTTTTAATACAAGTCTTTTAAAATACGGAGGGGATATAGCGGTAGGTTCTATGACGATTTTGTCAAGTATTATGCAGTTTTCTATGCTTCCGATACAGGGACTTACACAGGGTGCACAGCCAATTATCGGATTTAATTTTGGCGCAGAGAAAATTGACCGTGTAAAGAAGACATTTCGACTATTAGTATTGTCTTGTGTGACTTTTACAACATGTATATGGCTGATTTGTATGTTTGCCCCACAAATTTTTATTGGAATTTTTACAAGCGATTTGGAATTGATGGCATTTACGAAATGGGCAGTTCGCATCTATATGGCAGTTTCTTTAATTTTTGGAATCCAGATTGCGTGTCAGCAGACATTTATCGCACTTGGAAATGCAAAGACATCGCTGTTTTTGGCATGTCTTCGAAAAATTATTTTATTGATTCCACTAATTTATATATTGCCTTGCTTTTTTAGCGATAAGGTTATGGCAGTTTTTCTTGCGGAACCGGTGGCAGATGTTCTTGCGGTTATTACGACAGCGACATTATTTTATAGGCAGTATAAGAAGTTATAATTTTTTGGCGAAAAATCCATAGGATTGCCTGTTGGGGCAGTCAGAGAAGTTTTAAGGGGGCAGATTTGCCCCCTGTATTTTTATTAGTCTGTCAAATCTTCTCCGTTTGTCGCAATTACTTTTTTATACCAGTAGAAAGAATCTTTTCGATAGCGGTTTAATGTTTTTAAATCAAACTCATCTCTATCTACATAGATAAATCCATAACGTTTTCTCATTCCCTCGTGAGTGGAAATTAAGTCGATGGCGGACCAAGGATTATAGCCCATCATATCAACGCCGTCTGTAATAGCGAGTTGAATTTGTTCAATATGTTTTCTTAAATATTCAATTCTATAGGAGTCGTGAATTTTTCCGTCTTCCGTCAGTTCATCGTAGGCACCAAGACCGTTTTCTGTGACGAGCAGAGGAAGGTGATATCTTGAGTACATTTCTCGGACAGTAGCTCGAAATCCGACTGGATCAATTTCCCAGCCAAATTCTGTCTTAGGAAGATTTGGGTTTGCAAACGATTTGTAAACACCAGATTCTATTTGTCCAGTCTGCTGGTCAGCGGTTTTATTTTCTATATTTGTTTCCTTACATTCCTCGACAGTAGCAGTATTATAATAATTAAATCCGATAAAATCTGGATGTGCATTGGATAAGGCTTCTTGATCTCCCTCGCCAAATATAGGAGTTGCGTCTTTTTCCTCTAGATAAGACCATACGAGATTATTATATCTTCCCCATACCGCCATGTCTAAATAAAGCCAGTTGCGGATTGCGTTAAAATTTTGTGCCGCAATAATATCTTCTGGTTTACAGCTTGCCGGATATACGAGAGAAATATTTGGAGCTGGTCCAATTTTTGCGTTTGGGAGCATTTCGTGGCATAAAACCATAGCTTTTGCCTGAGCAACGAGCTGGTGATGGTTTTGTTGATAAATTTCTTTTATTAAGTTTGTTGTGCCTTCTGGGACATATAAAGTTCCGATAACAGGACCGACTAATGTCAACATATTTTGCTCATTAATCGTAAGCCAGTATTTTACTCTATCTCCAAAATTTTCGAACAAAACTTTAGAAAATTCAAGGAACCAGTCGATAGATTCTCTGTTAGACCAAGAACCTCTCTTATCAAGTGCTGCTGGCATATCAAAATGAAACATTGTTACAATTGGCTCAATCTGATACTTAAGACATTCATTGATTAAGTTATTATAAAATTCGATTCCTTTTGGATTTACTTTTCCAGTACCTTCTGGCAAGATTCTAGACCAAGAAATCGAAAAGCGATAAGATTTAAATCCCATTTCTGCCATCAAGGCAATATCTTCTTTATATCTGTGATAATTGTCGGCACAGACCGTTAAGTCGGAAGTTCCCTCTGGAAGAATTTTTACATCTTGACAAGATGGTCCTTTTCCGTCTTCTAGACTTGCACCCTCTACTTGGTAGGCAGAAGTGCTTGCCCCCCAGAAGAAATTTTTAGGAAATGGTTTTAATTTTTTATGCTGCATAGTATTTCCTCCTATAAAAGTATTCTTCATTTTTTATGATTATATTATAGCAAAAAAAGACTTTCTACAAAAGAAGATTTTTTAAGGGGAGAAAAATATAAGAATTATTCTTGTAAATCTTGTCTTGATGTGCTATGTTGATAGTAGAAAAATGCAAAGGAGGATTTTAGGAAACGAATCCAATCACAAGATTTTTATGTGAGAATGTCTTGTGGACATTGTGGATGAATTTCTTTTAAAGGAGAGAATATGTTAGTAAGTTTTTTAGCAAATTATTTGGAAAGTTTTCAGATTGCAATGCTAGGTGTATTTTTTGCCTGGGTATTAACTTTGATTTTATTAAAATGTGAGTTTGGTTTTTTGCCACATGACCAGGGCAGAGCTTTTGCAATCAACGGAGAGTTATCGAAGGGAAAGTTAAGAGGAGTCGGCATTATTATGGTATTTAGTTACTTAGTAGCATCTGGACTTTTTGTCAGACTCACAAAAGAATACTTAATTTATGGTATTCTCTTATTCGCAGCGATGTTAAGTGGATATTTAGATGATGCAGCAGATACGCCGTGGAGTGATTACAAAAAAGGTGCCATTGATTTAGTGATTTCTATTATGGCACTTGTCACATTTGTTTTAAAAAACTCCACAACAATTTATTTCTTCCACTACACTATTGATATTCCAAAGCCAGTTTTCGTAGTGTTAGGAATTATTTTAATCTGGGTAAGTATTAATGTTACAAACTGTTCCGACGGTGTAGATGGTTTATGTGCAACACTTTGTATGATTACAATGTTCTCATTTGGATATATTTTCTTTGACGAACTTGGAAGATACGCAAACTATAGCTTTATATTTATCGGTGTATTACTTGCCTATCTTTATTTTAACTCTTCCCCAAGTTCTATGCTTATGGGAGATGCAGGTTCTAGAGCACTCGGATTTTTCCTCGCAATTTTAGCGTTAAAATCTGGACATCCATTTAGCTTTATTCCACTTGCGATTGTATTGATTATTGACGGTGGAGCTGGTCTTGTAAAGATTTTCTTAAAGAGATTTTTAAAGATTGATTTCTTAAAAAAGACTAGAACGCCTATTCATGACGATAAGAGAAAGAATAAGGGATGGTCAGATACACAAGTTGTATTTCGATTTATGATTATTCAGATGGTTGTATCTGTATTATTTAGCGTGTTTATTCGATAATTTATTTATTTACTTTCCATTTATGGATGATTTACAGTGAGCTATATAAAAAGGAAGTAT
Organism: Lachnospiraceae bacterium; assembly: GCA_051880475.1. Classification (GTDB taxonomy): domain Bacteria; phylum Bacillota; class Clostridia; order Lachnospirales; family Lachnospiraceae; genus JAUUSJ01. The sequence goes on from JBJEOA010000065.1 coordinate 93,599, forward strand.
CTATCTGCTCAGACAGTGGATACTTCCTTTTTTTGTGCTAGACAGCGCCCTCTAGAGTAAAGTAATTGTATTTGCAATTTCCATCACCGTCTCAATCACTTGATTTACTCCAAATTTATTTCCATTTTCTCGGTAGGCATAGTAGCTTCCCTGAATATGATAAGTAAGCCAAATATTAAATTTCGCATTTTCTCGCAAATCTGGATTTTGCTCAAAAATATAGTTTTTAATTTCGTTTTCTAATCGCTGTGGAAGAATAGAAGCTTGCGTGCCAGAAAATAAAATATCAATCATATTTTTTTGGGAGTAAAATAAATTTACAAATTCTAACATAAATTTTTTGGGATTTTCTAAAATACTATTAGGGTCACCAGTATTTTTTAATAAATCTCGGATAAGCTCTTCCTCCATGCAACTAGATAAATCATAAATATCTTTATAGTGGAGATAAAAAGTTGCTTTACTAATTTCTGCCTGCTCAGTTAATTCTCGGATTGTAATTCTTTCTAACGGTTTTCTCATACGTAGCTCTAAAAAAGCATTTTTAATATTTCTTCTTGTTTTTTTCTGTCGTAAATCCATGCAAATTTCTCCTTCATTGTTATTTTTGTGAACCACCCATAACCTAAAGGTAGTGGGTTTTGCGTTTTATTTTATAAAAATTTGTGTAAAAGCAGGGATATTAGTTCATGAATAATAGTCTGTTTTTGACTAGTGTCAATTAATTGACAGAAGTCATAGATTGACGATAGTAATTGATAAAGTATTTTGTTACAATAATTATACTTAAATAATAGACAACAGTCAATTAGTTAAAAATAAGAAAAGTGCTTGTTTTTGCAGGCATAATGATAAATGAAGATAGATTTAGGAGGAAATAGATTATGGATATGAATCATTTTTATACTGGCAAATGTTTTGATGCCTATGAATTTTTGGGAGCTCATTTGGTAGATAATGGAGCTGTTTTTCGCACATTTGCACCGAGTGCACAGGGAATCAATTTATTGCATAATGGACAGGAGATACCGATGAATAATGTCTATAATGGACATTTTTATGAAGTATTTGTCGAGGGGGCAAAGACAGGAGATAGGTATATGTATCGCATTTATAAAAGAGATGGCGAATATACAGACCACTGTGACCCTTATGGATTTGGCATGGAGCTTCGACCAGACCATCAATCTATTATTAGAGAGTTAAGAGAATACAAATTTCATGATGAGGAGTGGGTTGCTAAGAGAAATGACAGAATGAATGCTCCGGTGAATATTTATGAGATGCATATGGGTTCTTGGAAGAAAAAGGGAGATGAATGGTATAGATATGACGAAATAGCAGATTTACTTATTCCGTATTTGAAGGAAAATGGCTATAATTATGTGGAATTTTTGCCTCTTAGTGAGCATCCTTGTGACGAAAGTTGGGGATATCAAAATACTGGTTTTTTTGCACCGACAAGTCGCTATGGAACGGCGAAGGAGCTTATGTATTTGATTGATAAATTACATGAAAATAATATTGGAGCGATTTTAGATATCGTGCCAGTGCATTTTGCGGTGGATGATTATGGACTAGCTTACTATGATGGAACGGCTCTTTATGAGTATCCACATCAAGATGTCGGGGTAAGTGAGTGGGGAAGTTGCAATTTTATCTACTCAAGAGGTGAAGTTCGCACTTTCATGCAGTCTTCGGCTAATTACTGGTTAAAAGAGTATCATTTTGATGGACTTCGAATGGATGCAATCAGTCGTATTATTTACTGGCAGGGAGATGAAAGAAGAGGAGTAAATGATAATGCGGTTGAATTTATTAAGGGAATGAATCAAGGACTTCGCGAGAGAAATCCAGGCTGTATTTTTATTGCTGAGGATTCAACAAATTATCCAAAAGTCACAGCGAGAGTAGAGTACGGTGGACTTGGATTTGACTATAAGTGGGATATGGGCTGGATGCATGATACTTTATCTTATTTTCAGTTAGATCCACAGTATAGAAGAGATAATTATCATAAATTGACATTTTCTATGATGTATTTTAAAAATGAAAATTATTTGCTTCCATATTCTCATGATGAGGTTGTACACGGAAAGGCGACAATTTTACAAAAAATGAATGGGGATTATGAGGATAAATTCCCGCAGGGAAGAGCAATGTATCTTTATATGATGGTGCATCCGGGAAAGAAGCTTAATTTTATGGGTAATGAGTTTGGACAGTTTAGAGAGTGGGACGAAAAGAGAGAGCAAGACTGGGATATATTAAAATATCCAGCACATGATGCGTTTCATAAATATATGATGGAGCTTAATAAAATTTATCTTGAGCATCCTGCTATGTACGAGGGAGATTTCCAAGATGATGGATTTTTATGGCTAGACTGTCATCAGGAGGAGAAATGCCTCTATGCGATTGAGAGAAAAGGCGGGGATGAATATCTGGCTGCAATCTTTAACTTTGGCGATACAACGCAAGTAAATTATGCTATCCGAGTTCCGAATATCGATGATGCGAGAACAATTTTAAATACAGATTGGGAGAAATTTGGAGGTTTTACAAAAGATGAAATGGAGATTACATGGGTATCTAAAAATACTCTAAACTGTAATATTGCCCCATTTTCAGGTGTTTTAGTTTCCCTAAAATTTAGAGAAACTGAGGAAGAAGATGAGAGAATCTTCGTAAGTGAATTGTAATAACAGTGTTGTCATATTAATAATTGGATAGATAATTATATGAATCATCATATAGACAATTGTGCAGTATAAAGAAGAGAGAAACATACTTTTTAGAAAATACAAGAGTACGTTTCTCTCTTTTTTTCTTATACACGAATTTATCCTGTAATGTTGATTTTTATTCTGACTTGCTATATCATAAATATTGTGATATTATAATAGAAAATATGTTCGATATAAAATAGCATCTTAGAATAAGTATAGAATTTTAAGATGAATTTGACAATTAAAGGAGTTTTTTCATGTATAGAGCAATTGATTTATTTGCAGGCATAGGGGGAATTCGAAAAGGGTTTGAATATGCTTTTGGAGATAATATAGAGACTATTTTTGTGAGCGAGTGGGATGAGTATGCAAAAAAAACATATAAATTAAATTATAAAGATGATTTTGAAATTTCTGGTGATATTACGAAGATTGATGAGAAAGATATCCCTGAATTTGATATTTGTTTGGCAGGTTTTCCGTGTCAGGCGTTTTCTCTGGCTGGAAAACGCAAGGGATTTGATGATGATTATAAAGGATTATGTAGAGGTACTTTATTTCAGGATGTAGTTAGAATATGTGAATATAGAAAACCAAGAGTAATTTTTTGTGAAAATGTAAAGGGACTTACGATTCATGATAGAGGAAGAACTTTTAAAATAATAAAGAGAGCATTTGAGCAGATTGGTTACACAGTGTACGCTCAGGTACTAAATAGCAAAGATTTTGGAGTTCCTCAAAACAGAGAAAGAATTTATATTGTAGCATTTAGAAATGATATTAATAGTAATTTTTTTCATTTTCCAAAAGGAAATAATCCAAATACTTGTATTCGAGATATTATGGAAAAAGAAGAAGTAAGTGTAAAATATTATTTGTCCACAGTTTATATTGAAACTTTGAAGCGGCATAAAGAGAGACATAAAGCGAAAGGAAATGGTTTTGGATATGAAATTCGAGATTTAGATGGACAAGCAGGAACTCTTGTATGTGGAGGTATGGGAAGAGAGAGAAATCTCATTATTGATAAACGATTGACGAATTTTGTGCCGATTACGCATATCAAAGGAGAAGTAAACAGGGATGGAATTCGTAAGATGACACCTAGAGAATGGGCGAGATTACAGGGATTTCCAGATGATTTTAAATTAGAATTAGCAGATACACATTTATATAAACAATTTGGTAATACTGTGACAGTTAATGTAATTGAGGCAATAGCGAGAGAAATATACGCTGTTTTAGAAAACGAGGCTGATGATTCTGTGTTGAGAAAAATAATGTAGAGGTATGGTTAGTGAGAGGTGGGTACGAATATGGAAAGAGAAAAAATGTCAGGTAATAAGGGAGAATGGTCAGAGTTATATGTTTTTATGAAGCTACTGAGTCAGGGAAAAGTTTATGCTGCAGATGAACAAATTCAAAGGTTGGAGGATATATACTATCCTATTTTAAAAATTATAAGGGAAGAACAAAGAGGAGAGCGAATAGATTACATTATTGAGAAAGATGAGATAAGGATAGAGAAAGATACACAAAAAATTAAGACAATCTCTCGTAAAGAAATAGAAAAGAAAGCAAATGAGTTGCTAGAGGAGATACAAAAAGCAAAAGGCAGTTTTAAGCTAGGTGAAATAGAAAGATTTGTAAATGAGATGGAGGTTACAAAAATCAAATCTTCATCAAGAAATACTGTAGATATTTTTATGCAGATACAAGATATTTATATGAATTATGCACGTGATGTTGGGTTTTCAATTAAATCTCAAATGGGAAATTCACCAACGTTGATAAATGCTGGTAAAACGACGAATTTCATTTATGAGGTAAGTGGAATTACAAAAGCACAGGCACAAGAAATCAATAATATTAATACAGATAATAAAATTAAAGATAAAATGAGAAAAATTAGAGAGTATGGAGGAAAGATAATATTTTCTAATATGAGTCATCAAGGCTTTCGAAGAAACTTGATAATGATAGACAGTAATATGCCACAGATTGTTGGGGAGATGTTATTGTATTTTTATAATGAGGATATTCGAGAGTGTAAGTCTTTGATTAGGTTATTGGGAGAGAGAGACCCTTTTAGATATGAGGACTCTATCATTTATGAATATAAATTTAAACAATTTCTATGTTCCTGTGCTTTAGGAATGAAACCAGCAAAGCCATGGAATGGATTAGATGAGGCAAATGGTGGCTATATTACTGTGAAAACAGATGGAGAAATATTGGCATATCATATTTACAATCGAAACTTTTTTCAGCAATATTTGCTTGATAATACTGTTTTTGAAAAAGCATCTACGTCGAGACACGATTATATGAAATTATATGAGCAGGATGGACAACTCTATATTAAATTAAATTTGCAAATTAGATTTAAATAAAGTACAATATTAACTTTTATCATTTAATAGATTTCATAGCACGGCGAGATAAGAAGGCATATCTTCTTTTTAAACACGCTTCGTTTTAAAAGAAGATATGTCTTTTCCCTCTTTCATTTATTTTATTTTTTATAAATCCTTAAAATGAAATTGTCTCACTCCACTTGCATAATCTCCGACAATATGTCCGTCACCAAAAAGTTTATACTTATAAGTTACAAGTCCCTCTAAACCAACTGGACCACGTGCATGAATTTTGCTTGTACTAATTCCAACTTCTGCTCCAAATCCATAGCGGAATCCATCGGCGAATCTCGTAGAACAGTTCTGATAAACTCCTGCGGAGTCTACAAGCTGCATAAACTTCTCAGCGACAGCGAAATCTTCTGTAATAATACAATCTGTATGGTGGGAGCCAAATTGATTAATATGACTGATTGCTTCGTCAACGGAATCAACAAGCTTAATAGACAAGATAAGGTCAAGATATTCTGTATTAAACTCATCTTCTCCCATAACTTCACAAGGAATCAAGCGAGCCACTTCTTCTGTCGCGCGGATTTTAACATTATTTTTTTCCAGTTCTTTAGAAATAATTGGAAGAACTTTTTTGGCAAGTTCACGGTGAATGAGCAATGTCTCAACCGCATTGCAGGCAGCAGTATACTGTGTTTTTGCATCAACGATAATAGGGAGTGCTTTTTTCATATCTGCCTCTTTATCTAAATAAATATGACAAATGCCGTCTGCATGTCCCATAACAGGAATCTTAGTATTATTCATAATATACTGAACAAAAGAGTTAGAACCTCTTGGAATCAATAAATCGACAGAGCCGTGACAAGATAAAAGCTCAGCAATTTCGTTGTGGAGTTCGGCTTGGAGCATACAGCCTTCTGGAGCACCAGCATCCACAGCAGCCCTATAAATAATATCAAATAAAACTTTATTTGTTCGAGCAGTTTCTTTTCCACCCTTAAGTACGACGCAGTTTCCACTCTTAATACAGAGAGAAGAAATCTGAATAAGAGCGTCAGGTCTGGCCTCAAAGATGACTCCGATAACACCGATTGGACAAGTAATGCGATAAAGTTTTAATCCGTCATCTAACTGTCTTGAGAGCTGAACTTTTCCGACAGGATCTTCTAATTTTATCAATTCATCAATTCCAGCAGTTACATCTTTTAGTTTATGGTCATCAAATTTTAGGCGTTTCATAACGGACGGAGCAATATTATTCTTTACAGCATTATCTAAATCCTCTCGATTTGCAGCAAAGATAGATTCTTGATTAGAAAGAAGAGCTTCTTTCACTGCAGCGAGGATGGTATTTCTCTCAGACGTAGAGAGAGCCGCCATTTTATAGCTATCTCGTTTCATTTTCATTGTAGCAGTTTGCATATCCATATTTTTTCATTCCTTCCTGATAGACAATTTTTATATAAATTATAATGTATTACCAGATTGTTTGCAAGGTTTGAATGATTTCTTAACACAGTAAAGAAGAGGAGGCAGTTCGCCTTTTAAATGATAGCAAGGCTTCCAAAGATTTTAACTGCACTAGCTTTGCTGCGGGAACGCTGTTTGAGTCCGAAGGACGAGTTCGTGGGAGCAGCATAAATAAGCGTGCGGTTAAAATTTGGAAACGCAGCGTATTTAAAAGGCGAACTGCCTCCTCTTCTTTGCGTCTGTTATATAATATATCAAAAAATGATATCCATTCATCTCTGATTTGTAATTCTCATATGAGTATGCTATATTGAAAATATAAACGGAAAAGCAAAAAGCCGTTAAGATTAGGAGATGACAAAATGACAGAAAATAAAAATCTTCAGATGGCAAAGCACATCGCAACGCTCGTATCAGAAGCAGGAGGGAGAACCTTCTATGTCGGTGGCTATGTCAGAGATAAAATATTAGGAAAAGAAAATAAAGATATTGATATTGAAGTTCACGGAATTACCCCAAAGAATCTTGAGAAAATTTTAGACCAAGTAGGAGAGCGTCTTGAGATGGGGGCAAGTTTTGGCGTGTTTGGACTTCGAGGATACGATTTAGATATCGCAATGCCGAGAAAAGAAGAGGCAACAGGGAGAGGACATAAAGACTTCGCAGTATTTGTTGATCCATTTTTAGGCACAAAAAAAGCTGCGATGAGACGAGATTTTACGATGAATGCGATGATGGAAGATGTTCTGACGGGAGAACTGGTTGACCATTTTGGAGGTGTGGATGATATCAAAAAAGGTGTTCTTCGCCATGTAAATGCAAAGACATTTGTGGAGGATCCGCTTCGAGTTCTTCGAGCAGCCCAGTTTGCAGCGAGATTCCAATTTACAGTTGCAAAGGAAACGGTGGAGCTTTCTAAAACAATGGATTTAAGTTATCTCGCCTGCGAGAGAATTTATGCAGAATTAGAGAAGGCACTTTTAAAAGCAAAAAAGCCGTCTATTTTTTTTGAAGAAATGAAAAAAATGAATCAGCTTGGTGTTTGGTTTCAAGAAGTAGAGCAATTAATTGGAGTAGAGCAGTCAATCGAACATCACCCAGAGGGAGATGTGTGGAATCATACAATGATGGTTCTTGACGAGGCTGCGAAATGGAAAGATGGGGCGAGTAATCCAGTTGGATTTATGTTTACCGCCATCTGCCATGATTTTGGAAAAATTGTGACGACAAAGGAGATAAACGGAAAAATTCATGCGTTTGGTCATGAAACAGAGGGGCTTCCGATTGTAAAAAAATTTTTGACCAGAATTACAAATGAGGTAAAACTTCGTAAATACGTTCTCAACATGGTAGAACTCCATATGCGTCCGAATATAATGGCAAGACAAAAATCAAAAATAAAATCTACAAATAGACTGTTTGATGCCTCGCTAGACCCAGAAGGATTAATTCTTTTTTCCATCGCAGACCATATGGGAAGAACTGGAAGTAAAAGAGAGGAAGAGACAGAAAATTTTCTAAAAGAGAGACTTGCCATTTTCCATGAAATGATGGAAAAGCCTTATGTAATGGGAAGTGATTTAGTGAGTGCAGGTTTAAAACCGAGCAAAAAATTCCATGAAATTTTAGAGTATGCCCATAAATTAAGGCTTGCAGGAGTAAATAAGGAAAATGCACTTAAGCAGACATTGGCTTATGCGAGAAAATTAGAGAAAAGAGGTCTATAGAAAGTGGAAAATTTAGTTTTTAGTTTAAATGCGACAATTCCTATTTTTCTTATGATGATACTCGGATATATTTTCCATCAACTTGGTTGGATGGACGATATCTTTGCCTCAAAAATGAATAAATTTGTATTTTTGGTGCCACTTCCAGTCATGGTTTTTAAGGACTTAGCGACAGTGGATTTTTCAGAGGTTTGGGATTTAAAATTTGTTTTATTTTGCTTTTTTGCAACTGTGCTTAGCATTACAATTGCGGCAATTATCTCTTTTGTCTGGAAGGACAAGACTTTAAAGGGAGAATTTATCCAGGCATCTTATCGGAGCAGTGCAGCGCTTCTTGGAATAGCCTTTATTCAAAATATTTATGGAAATTCGGGTATGGCTCCACTGATGATTATTGGAAGTGTGCCACTTTATAATATTATGGCAGTGGTAGTCTTATCTTTTTTTAAGCCAGGTCAGAATGGAAAAATAACTGGTGAATTGTGGAAAAAAACATTAAAAGGGATTGTGACAAATCCGATTATTATAGGAATTGTTTTGGGAATTATTTGGTCTGCATTTCGGATTCCGATGCCTTATATTATGGAAAAGACGCTCACTAATATTGGAAATATGGCATCTCCGATGGGACTTATGGCGATGGGAGCCACCTTTAATTTTGGAAAGGCGCTAGGCAAGGCAAAACCAGCTATCACAGCAATGATAATTAAACTTGTAGGATTTGTGGCGATTTTTTTACCAATCGCAGTTTCTATGGGATTTCGAGAAGAAAAATTAGTTGCAATTTTGGTTATGCTAGGTTCTGCCACTACAGTAAGTTGTTATGTCATGGCAAAAAATATGGGGCATGAGGGAGTTTTAACTTCAAGTGTTGTTATGTTGACAACTTTATTTAGCGCATTTTCCCTGACAATCTGGTTATATGTATTGAGAAGCTTAGGACTGGTATAAGATTAGAAGCAAAAAAGGAGCTATTGTAAAATTACTTTGCAATAGCCCTTTTTCTCTACTAGATAGTAGGATGAATTTTTTTGCCCCATTTTTTTTGTTTTTCTTTTTTCTTTTTTTCTTTTTCCTGCATTTCTTCTTGGATTTCTTTCGTTCGATTCCAATATTTATCCAAAATTTCATCGCTCGTATCACGGACAAAGCGCTGTTTGAATACGAGAAATTCTTCTAAATCCATCAAAATATGATAAAGAAGTGCTCGGTTTTCAAATTCTTCGTAAGTTTGTGGAAGAGGTTGTGTCTTCAAACTAGCGAGTGTTTCCTCAAGCTTATCCAGCTGAAGAGATGGGGTATTGACTTCTACAACATACTCACTCATATAGAGAATATATTCTGATACAATCTTTGCCTGTTCTGGAATACGGCGAAGTTTTTTTATCTCATAGTGGAGATTATGCAAAACTTGGCACTGATTACGGCGCATCTCAAAATAGTCAATATAATATTGCGGATCTGACGAGAATGTATTATTTTGATATACGTGGGCATCGGCAATATAGCCGTCAAGTCTGCTTTCTAACGCTCGAATATCAGCCCATACATCTCTTTGTAATCTTTTTTTACTTAAATAAGTAGCGACTTCTTTTAGGATAACTTGCAGCTGGTGTTCTGTACAGCGCATATTTTTAATGATATGCTCTTCCTCATTTTTATTGTCGTGAAAAAGATTAAGGATAATTGCGATGACAATACCTATAACAACAAGCATTAATTCATTTAGAATGAACTCTGGTGAGAAATTTTTTTCCGTTAAAAAATGTGTGCCGATAACAGCGTTAACGGATATCGTAGCCGCCCACCCAAAGACATCACTAATAAGAACAATAATAAAAATGAAAAGTCCGTAGGCAATCCATTGGATATCTAGATGTGGAAATAAAATAAAAATCGTAGTGATAGATACGGAAAAAGTGAGAAGTCGGAAACAAGATAAATGTAAAGTTTCCCATTTCGTAGTTACAAGTGTGAGAAGTGTAATACTTCCGGCAGCCACGGCAAACTGTAAATCTAGCATGGTGGCAATATAGATGGCAGTGCTACTGCCAAGAGCTATTTTTATAGCTCGAAACAACAGTTTCTTTATTTTTCTTAATGTCTCCATAGTAGATAAGACCTCCTCTTTTTATCCCCCAATAAAAAGCTGCCATAATGATAAAAAAACTATTATAAGTTTATTTTACTAGTAGAAATATAGACTGTCAAGAGAGAAAAGACAGTGAAATGGAAAAGCGAGAGTTTTATCTTGAAAACTTATATTATTTAGTATAGTATTAACAAATAATGGGGTAAAAATATAAGTGCAAAGAGAAGAATAATAAGGAGAATCAAGAAAAAATATGCAATCAAAAAGAAAAAATATAAAAATAAATGCTTTACAAATTATGGTTTTGGGCTTTGCGGGAGTAATTTTACTTGGAGCCATTTTGCTATGGCTCCCAATTTGTAATACAAAACCAATCGCGTTTATAGATGCTTTGTTCACAGCAACGACAGCGACTTGTGTGACTGGACTAGTCACGATTGTACCCGCCCAACAGTTTACTATTATTGGAAAGATTATTTTACTCATATTAATACAAATCGGAGGTCTGGGTGTTATTGCATGCGCGACTGTATTTGTAGTAATTATGGGACGAAAATTATCTGTTAAAAATAGAATATTGTTGCAAGAGAGTTATAGTATGTCTGGACCTGGCGGTACTGTAGCAATGCTTCTTTATGTCATCAAGGGAACATTAGTTGTGGAAGGAATTGGAGCAATTGGATATGCTCTTCAGTTTATTCCAGAGTTTGGATTATTTAGAGGGATTTGGTATTCCATTTTCCACTCAATTTCAGCTTTTTGTAATGCGGGAATTGATATTTTAGGGGCGGATAGCTTGAAAAATTATGTGACAAATCCAGTGATTAATATTGTAACGATTTTACTTATTATTGTGAGTGGACTTGGATTTGTCGTGTGGAAGGATTTAATCTATGTGGCAAAGTCTATTTATAGAAGGGAGATATCAGCAAGAAATTGGTTTTCTAAACTACATCTTCACTCTAAACTAGTTCTTGTTGTAACAGCAATTTTAATTGTAGTAGGGGCTTTTCTATTTTTTGTTATAGAATTTCATAATCCACAAACAATAGGAGATTTTTCTGTCTGGGATAAATTTGTGGCGTCCCTATTCCACTCAGTTTCTACGAGAACAGCTGGGTTTGCGACGATATCGCAGTCAGGACTTCGCACAGAATCGAAATTTATTACATGTCTATTAATGTTTATCGGAGGTTCACCGGGAGGAACTGCAGGAGGTGTCAAAACGACAACGATTGCCATGGCAATTCTCACTTGCTTTAGTATTGCAAAAGGCGGTGAGAAGACAGAATGTTTTGGAAGAAGGATGAAAGGAAAAGATATTCGAATTGGATTTGCTGTCATCATGATGGCGGTAACAGTTTTATTTACTGGCATTATATTTATTACAAGTATGGAACCACAAAAGGAGTTTATTGATATTATATATGAGGCGGCTTCAGCGGTTGGAACAGTCGGCTTGACGGCAGATTTAACCCAAGAATTATGTAGAAAGAGCCAAATTATTATTATCATTATGATGTATATAGGAAGAATTGGACCGATGTCTCTTGCCTTAGCTTTTGGAAGTTTTTCAAAAGATTCCAAGAGAAAATATGAGCTTCCATCAGAAAATATTATGATAGGGTAAGAAGGTGCTAGAGTTAAAAGGTATTTTGTTTGCACTATCACAGATTAATAAGAATAGGAGTAGAGTTTTTATTATATGAAAAATTATCAGATTACAGAGTGGGTACATCATTTTATAGAGGAGCAAGTAAGAGAAGGGGATATCTGTATTGATGCCACGATGGGAAATGGACACGATACAAGTTTTATGGCAAAACTTGTAGGGCAGACAGGCAAAATTTATGCGTTTGATGTGCAAGAAATTGCTCTAAAAAATACGAAGGAGAAATTAAAAAAAGACAATGTTTTGGATAGATGTGAGCTCATTTTAGATTCTCACGAAAATATGGAAAATTATATAAAAAGAGAAACAGTTTCTTGTAGTGTATTTAATTTTGGATATCTCCCAGGAGGAGACCATAAAAAGGCGACAAAGGCAGATACGAGTGTGAGAGCGATTGAGAAAGGGCTAGATTTACTAAAGAAAAAGGGAATGATGACACTTTGTATCTATAGTGGTGGAGATACAGGGTTTGAGGAGAGAGATGCTATTTTAGATTATATAAGGAATTTAGATGCAAAGAAATATTTAGTCATTGAGACTCAGTATATCAATCGCCAAAATCATCCGCCGATTCCTGTTTTGATTATAAAGCTATAAAGCATAAATGGAAGTTTCGTTATGTTTTATCAGAGTATTGATAGAAAAACGAATATGCCCGATTTTGCAAGGACTATCATAAAGGAAGAGAAAGGAAAGTGTAAGAAATTTAGAGCGGATTTTTACAATAAAGTATGGTATACTATATCTAATATGAAAAAATATAGGAGGGATTTTTATGTGGAATAGAATTGATTTAAAGTATGCGGCAAAAGAGCATATGAGGAAAAACTATTGGGTTTGTGTCGCAGTTGGTTTTATTTATGTAATTATTCAAAGTTTAGTATCAGGCAGTGGTAGTGCGAGTGGAAGAGGAAGTGTTGATGATATTGACAATATCACAAAGAATACGGAGATAAATGAATTTGTAGATTACGCTGCGAATTATTTAAGGGAGCATCCACTTATCATTTTGGGAATTTTTGGAGTAGGTGTAGTAGGGATAGTCATAAGTCTTATAGTAAAACTTTTTATTGGATATCAGATTGAGGTAGGAGTAAAAGGTTTCTTTGTGAAAAATACATACACAGAGCCTAAAGTGGGGGAGATTTTGTCCACCTACCATAATGGCTCTATAGGAAGTGTCGCTCTTACTCAATTTTTGGTTGAGTTATTTATAGTGCTTTGGTCACTATTACTTGTTATTCCTGGAATTATTAAGAGTTATCAGTATAAGATGATTCCATATATCTTGGCAGAAAATCCAGATATTGAGTGGAGAGAAGCTTTTGCTTTGAGTAAGCAGATGACAGATGGACATAAGATGGATTTATTTATATTAGATTTATCCTTTTTAGGATGGAGATTTTTGTCACTCATCACATGTGGAATTTTATCTATATTTTACGTGACACCTTATTATGAGCAGACAATGGCTGAGGCTTATGAGTTATTAAGATAAACTAAAAATAATAATTCGCTTTTCTCTTTTGCAGAGAGAAGCGAAATTTTTTCAATTATTACTTTAATGCTTTAAATTAAAAAACTACTTGACTTATTCGCAAGTTAGAAGTATTCTAAAAAGGGTAGGATAATATTTCGTTAAGTGAACTAAAAAATATACTTTATTTTTCTAAATAGGTATTGAACTTTTGGGTAGAAATAAAGTATAATGATGTCGAAAAAATGATAATAGCTAGGCTTTCGGCCAGAAAGGAATTTGAAAAATGACGATATTGGAATTACAAAAGTTAGCAAATGAAGTTAGAAAGGGAATTATAACTGGCACATATCATGCTAAAGCAGGTCATCCAGGTGGTTCTCTCTCAGCAGCTGATTTATTTGCATATCTCTATTTTGAAGAGATGAATATCGACCCAGCAAATCCAACCGATGAAAATAGAGACCGTTTCGTATTATCTAAGGGACATACAGCTCCTGGATGTTATGCTGCTATGGCACTTAGAGGATATTTTCCAGTAGAAGACCTTAAGACATTGCGCCATATTGGCTCCCCTCTTCAGGGACATCCTTCTATGAGATTATTGCCAGGTATTGATATGTCTACAGGATCGCTAGGACAGGGAATTTCTACAGCAGTGGGAATGGCAATTGCAGGGAAATTAGACAATAAAGATTATAAAGTTTATACTTTACTAGGAGACGGTGAGATTCAGGAAGGACAGGTTTGGGAGGCTGCAATGCTTGCAGGACATAGAAATCTTGATAATCTTATCGCAATTGTAGATAATAATGGATTGCAGATTGATGGAGACATCGCAAAGGTTTGTTCTCCTTATCCAATTGATAAGAAGTTTGAGGCATTTAATTTCCATGTGATTAATGTAGAGGATGGAAATGATATGGAACAGCTTCGCAGTGCTTTTGAGAAGGCTAAGACATTGACAGGAAAACCGATAGTCATCATTATGAAGACTGTAAAAGGAAAAGGCGTTTCCTATATGGAGAATGATGCGGGATGGCATGGAAAAGCACCTAATGCAAAAGAGTACGAAGTAGCAATGAAAGATTTAGAAAAGATAGGAGAAGCATTATGTCAGAAATAAAGAAAGCAGCAACGAGAGATGGTTATGGAAAAGCTCTTGTGGAGCTTGGAAGAGAGCATGAAAATTTAGTTGTTTTGGATTCTGACCTTGCAGGATCTACAAAGACTGGAATGTTCCAAAAAGAGTTTCCAAAAAGACATATTAACTGTGGTATTGCAGAGGCAAATATGATGGGAGTGGCAGCAGGACTTGCGACAACAGGAAAGGTAGTATTTGCGAGCAGTTTTGCAATGTTTGCGTCAGGAAGAGCTTTTGAACAGATTAGAAATTCAATTGGATATCCACATTTAAATGTAAAGATTGGTGCAACTCACGCTGGTATCTCAGTAGGAGAAGACGGAGCTTCCCACCAGTGTAATGAGGATATTGCAATTATGCGTGCTATTCCAGGTATGGTAATTATTAATCCTTCTGATTCGATAGAGGCAGAGGCGGCAGTGAAAGCAGCCTATGAATATGATGGACCTGTATATCTTCGTTTTGGACGTTTGGCAGTTCCTATTATTAATGAGAGAGAAAATTATAAATTTGAGATTGGAAAAGGTGTCTGTCTAAAAGAAGGAACAGATGTGACAATTATCGCAACAGGACTTTGTGTAGAGAGTGCGATGAAGGCAGAGGAGATGCTTGCAAAAGACGGAATTAATGCAGAAATTATTAATATTCACACAATTAAGCCATTAGATATTGATTTAATTGCAGCGTCTGCTAAGAAGACTGGTAAGGTTGTCACAGTAGAAGAACATTCTATTATCGGTGGACTCGGTGGAGCTGTCTGTGAAGCTCTCAGTGAAGTGGCACCAACTCCTGTTCTTCGAATTGGAATGAAAGATATTTTTGGAGAATCTGGTCCAGCACTTGATTTGCTTCACAAATATCAGCTTGACGGTGAGGGCGTTTATAAGCAGGTAAAGGCTTGGTTAAACTAAATTGAGTTATGATTTATATAGTGTTCCTATATATTGAGTAGCGCAAGATAAAATAGAGAAATCAGAAAAAGAAACTACGAAAGGAGAATATATTAGAAAAACCTTTTTTAGTTTCTTTTTCTTTTTGTATAATAAGTGTTGGCTCGAGAAAAAAACTATGTTACAATATTCATTATAGGAGTTATTGGCTTGATGAAAAAAGGGTCTGATTAAATTAAATTTAATATTTGACAGACTAGATGCATAAACAGGTAATCTGGCAATCTCTGCTCTTTTTTAGAGTATGCCAGAGAAAAATGTGTAGCGGGGAAAGAGGAAAATGATTGATATAGAAAAAATTAAAATTATGACAAAATTAGCTACATATGAAAAAAGACAGGGAAAAAAGGATATTGAAATGAATCGCTACTCAAGGCAAGATTATATTAAATATAAGATGTTTTGGTCTTCTATAGCAGCTACAGTAGCTTTTTTGATTGGATGTTTTCTTTGCTTGCTCTGGGGAATAGATTGGGTTATGACCTTATCTAATAAATCTTCATATATTTTTTGTATTGGAACAATAGTGATTTTTTATATAATTTTTCTCTTAATTTATAGAAAATTTCTGAGAAAATTTTATGATAGGTCTTATACACAGATGATTGTTCGAATTGAAAAATATAGACAGCAACTAAAAGATTTACAAAAGATATATGACCGTTCTAGAAGCAAAGAGTAGAAATGTGAGAATATTTTAGGAAGGGTTAAAAAAGCATGGAAAACAAGTTTATTGAGTGGCTCTTACTATTTAGAGGGAGAGTAAAAAATTTTTTTCAAAAAAATTACAAAATTACGGTACCCATTTTAAAATTAATTGGGGGATTGGTAGTATTTTTTACACTAGAGAATTTGTACGGATATTCTAGGGTTTGGTCTTCAACATGGTTTATTGCTATTATGATTGGTCTATTTATCATTATACCGGTGAAATATGGATATTTGATTAGTTCTGCTTTTATACTACTTAATTTAACGAATGTATCTGCGGATGTTGCTATGTTATATTTTGCTTTTATATTAATAGTTCAGCTATTAATTTTAAGGTTAATTCCTAAATATAGTTATATTATGATGATAGTACCTGTTTTATTTTATTTTAAAATACCATGTCTTGTTCCTATTTTAATGGGAATGTTTTGTGGAATTTCTTCTGCGATTATTATGATTTTTGGAATTATCACATACTTTTTTTCTTTCTATGTAAAAGAAGTTGTTGTTTTATTAAACAGTGCGGTTCAAAAAGAGACCGTAGTGGCGTTTCGAAAAATTCTAAAACTTATGAGTCAAGATAGAGATTTGATTTTGACAATGTTTATTCTTTGTCTTGTCTTTATTATAACATATTTTATATATAAACAAGTAAATGATTATGCCTGGTATTTGGCAATCGTATTTGGAGGAACTACTTATTTTATTTTAAAATTGATGCAAATATTATTATTGGAATCAAATACCAGTATTATGTCTGTAGCAGTTTGTACGATATTATCAGTAATAGCAGCAGTGATAATTCAATTTTTTAATTGTGTGATTGATTATTCTAGGAGTGAAAAAATTCAGTTTGAGGATGATGAATATTATTATTATGTAAAGATTGTACCTAAAATTTCTGTTCAGGAAAAGAGTAAAAATGTAAAGAAGATTAGTACTACTTCAAAGCGAAAAAAGAAAAATAGAGAATAAAAATGAGAAATAAATAGAGGTGGGATATCTTGGAAAAGATAAGAGAATATTTGGAATGGTTATCATTAATACAATTTCATATTACAGACTTGATAGAGATTATCATTTTAAGTTTTCTTGTGTACCAAATTATATTGTGGATTAAAAATACAAGAGCATGGATGATTGCGAAGGGACTTGTTGTTGTACTAGTTTTTGTGCTATTGGCTGTTATTTTTCACTTAAATACAATTTTGTGGATATTTAGTAATTCGGTGACATTTATTATTATAGCTTTAGTTATTGTCTTTCAGCCAGAATTTCGAATGATGCTGGAAGAAATTGGAAGAAAAAATTTCTTCTACAGTATGTTGCCGTTTGAGGAAAATAAAAAAGAAGAAGAGAGAATCTCGAAAAATACAATAAATGCGATTGCAAAAGCGTGTGCAGATATGGCAAAGGTAAAAACAGGAGCGTTGATTGTGATTGAGAGAGATGTTCAGCTCTCAGAGTATGAGAGAACAGGAATTGCTCTTGATGCACTTATTACAAGTCAATTATTGATTAATATTTTTGAACATAATACTCCTCTTCACGATGGAGCAGTTTTAATTCGAAATAATCGTATTGTAGCTGCAACTTGTTATTTGCCGCTGACGCAGAGACTAAATGTGGCAAAGGAATTAGGAACGAGGCATCGAGCGGCGATTGGAATTAGTGAGGTCGGAGATAGCTATACCATTGTTGTGTCGGAAGAGACAGGAACAATCTCTGTAGCATATCAGGGAAATTTGCATAGAAATATGAGTGTTGATGAGCTAAAACAATTTTTATCAGTAGATGGTCCGTATAAGGCAGTGGACAAGCCGAAGAATAAGTTTAAAATATGGAAGGGCAAAAACAGTGGCAGAAAAAAAGATAAAAAATAATTTTAATATGAAAATCTTATCGGTTATCATTGCGGTTATTATTTGGATTATTGTGGGCAATATTAATGACCCAGTGATATCGAGGGAGATTTCTGGAATTCCAGTTGAGTTTGTTAATGAAAAAGTATTAGATAAAATCAATAAAGCCTATGAATTGAAGGATAGCGATAAAATTTCTGTGTCTGTATCGGGAAAAAAGAGTATTGTCTCAAAGTTAAGGGCAAAAGATTTTAAGGCAAAAGCAGATTTATCCAAACTTTCTATTGTAGATGCTGTGCCAGTCGAGGTGACGCTAAATTATAGTGGGAGTGGACAGGTGACAATCGACTTGGGAAAAAATACAATGTTGAAGGTAAAAATTGATGATGTAAAGACTGCGATGGTGCCAGTCAGTGTGGAGGTAAAGGGAAATCCGGCGACGGGATATGCTGTTGGAAAAAAGAGTGCCTCTCCAAATATGATTGAGGTGACAGGACCAGAAGCCACAGTTAACAAAATAAAAGAAGTGAAGCTAATTTGTAATGTAGCGGGCTCTGATAAAAGTATTAAAAAGAATATAGATGTTGAGTTTTATTCCGAAAGTGGAAAGAAGATAGATGACTCCATTTTTAAATATGATGAAAAGTCGATATCCGTGCTTGTAGAAATTTGGAAACAAAAGAAAATCCCTATCGAGGTAGAGATAGAGGGAGAACCAGCTAGCGGATATAGTGTGGCGTCAGTAGAATATGAGCCAAAAACAGTTGCGATAGCTGGGCCAGATGAGGAACTTTCCTCTATTGATAGCATTGAGCTTGAAAAGGTAGATATCAGTGGAGCTACGACAGATGTTGAGAAAAATATTAGTTTGCCAGATACTTTACTGCCAGGTAATATCATTTTTCAAGAGAGTGATAAAAATATTGCTGTGAAAGTTAAAATAGGAAAAAAGACAGAGAAGAAGATTCGTTTTTCATCGGAAGATATTAAAGTAGTAGGAGCTACTAGCAAGAGAAAAGTATCTTTCTTAGATGAAGAATACGAGATAATAATATCTGGTTTAGAAAGAGAAATCAAAAATATTAGCATCGAGGATTTATCTCCTCATATTCAAATCGATGGACTTTTAGATGGGAACCACAATGTGGAGATTGAATTAGTCGAGAATAAAAATCTTGAGGTAGAGTCTATCGATAGGGCAGATATTGAGATTAAATCAAATACAGCGGATGGGGAAAATTCTACAAATACTTTGACAAATTCTTAAAATATACAAAAAAAGTTTAACGACCGTCACCGATACAAATGCAGAGAGTATAGACGGTTTGAACGCCATGTTTTTTTAAAACTCTTGTACAAGCTTCTAGGGTGGCACCGGTTGTATAGATATCATCGACTAAAAGGACCGTCTTTAGGAGAGAGCAGCTTGATTGAAAATCAGGATTGATAAAAAAGGCTTTAGAAAGGTTTGATAGTCTTTCTTTTGGAGAAAGCTCTTTTTGTGGGATAGTATAGACTGAGCGAATAAGAATGGACGAAAAAGTAGGGATAGATAAATAGTTGCTAAGAGCATTTGCGAGGAGTTCGGCTTGATTATAGCCGCGCTCCTTTTTCTTTTTGTGATGAATTGGAACGGGGATGATAGCTTGAATAGAGAGGGATAAAAGTTCTTCTTGATAGAGTCTAAGTGCCTCTTTAATATAGAACGTGGCAAATTCTCGTTTATTATAGTATTTAAACTGTGTCATAGAAAATTTAGTATATTTGTCATAGAGCATGACAGCAAAACCACGCTCGAAATGTTTGGGATGACATTTGCAGTCATAGCAGTATTCATCCTCGTAAGATGAGAGAGGTTTTCCACAGCGGTAACAAGACGGTTGTTTGATAAAAGTAAGTTTTTCTAGACAAGTTGGACAAATTGACAAAGAGGGGATTAAGATGCGAAGACAGATAGGACATCTTCTAGGGAAGAGAGAATCTATTAGAATAGAAGATAGCATAAATTTCCTTTCTTTTTTATATGTTCGCAGGGCATACGGTATTTTATGCTCTGCGAACAAAATTTGTTAATCATAGTATTAATTTATAGAAAACGTTTTAGAGAGCAGACATATTCACTAGTTTTTAGTGGTGCTTCCAAATCCACCATTTCGAATTTCAGTTGCGTCATCGTCAACTGTAATGCCGTACTCGATAAAAATTCCCTGAACGACACCTGTATTTTTCTCTACAGTGACAGATTTTCCCTCGTTAGAATCATTTGTGAGTTTTACAAAAATATGGCCTTCATTATCAGAATAGTAATAATCACTGTCGATGATACCGACTGTATTATTAAGCTGAAGGCGATATTTAAAGCCTAATCCGCTTCGAGGAAAGCATTGGAGTACCCAGTTTTCTTCCATTTTTACTCGGATTCCAGTTGGAAATTTAATAGTCTCAGATGGTGCAAGAGTAAATGTAATAGGAGAGAAAATATCATATCCAGCACTTCCTCTCGTCGCTCTTTTAGGCAGCGCAATCTCTTCGTAGAGAGTTTTTATCTCATCTATGGATGCAGTTTGGTCAAAATCTAACCAATCTTTAGTAAACTGTTCTAAACTGACTTTTTGAAATTGTGCGATACGTTTCATTTTATTTCTCCTTTTTAGCAAGCATTTATTTTGTCGAGTGGAATCCATATATTGGGTTTGTGAGTAGTAACTTGATTGTCAAAGTCTGCAGTTTCTTCGTTTAATAAAACAATATAGCCAGAATTATTTTGTAATGTCTGTTTTACATCAATGATTCTTTGATTGGAACTTCCTTTCCAGTGAAGCATAGGGTCTTTCTCAGACTCGATAAAAGGTCCATCTACGATAATATCTACCATAGAAATGAAAGGAAGCTCTCTTATCTGTTCCCAGACAAAACCAGTATAAAGCCAAATATTTTTTTCTGGGAATCGAGATTTTACTTCATAAATAAGAGCTTCTATCTCTTTGCGGTTTGCAGGATGAAGAGGGTCTCCGCCGCTTAGGGTAAGACCAGATATATAATCTTTTGAGAGAGCTTCAAATAGCTCCTCTTTTGCTTCCTGATCAAAAGGAAGTCCTCCACATAAATCCCATGTGATAGGATTATGACAGCCACGACATTGATGAGTACATCCTGATACCCATAAGACAACTCGAAGCCCACAGCCGTTTAACATATCATCTTTTGTTATATTGTGGTAACGCATATTACATACTCTTCCTTTCTTTGATTTCCTCCATCTTCGCATCATTTAATCGGCTATCTCCTTTTACACGGGAGTAAGATAAATAGCCATTCATACGGTCAATTTTTGTTAAGTTACGACTTCCACATTCTGGGCAGACATCCATACTAAGTTCCTCGTGACCACAGTCGTCACAGTAAGCGAGGGATAAATTTACACCCTCATAAAGTCCCATCTTCATTGCACGGCGAACCAAAGTTTTAATGGCATCTAAATTATAGTCAATCGGATATTTTACATATTGAATTTTTCCGCCGTTTGATAATTCCCAGAAACGATACTCTAAATCTTGTTTTTCGATAGGAGAGATATCTTCTGAGACGTGACAGTGAAAGCCGTTGCTCACATAAGCGCGGTCTGAAACATTTTCAATGATACCGTATTTTTTGCGGAATTGAGTTACTTGAAGACCACAGAGATTTTCTGCTGGAGTTGCATAGATTGCATATAAATTTCCGTCTTCTTTTTTAAATTCATCTACTTTTTTATTAATATATTTTAAAACATCAAGAGCAAATTGCCCATCTTCGACAAGTGATTTCTTATTATAAAGCTGCTGAAGCTCATTAAAAGCTGTGATACCAAAGGAGGCAGTTGCAGTTTTTAAGAGTGGTTTAATTTTATCGTGAATTCCAAGATGTCCTCCGTAGAAACCTCCCTCACAGTAGGCGAGAGGGTTTGTGGATGCTTTCATTTCTCCAAGATAAGCGTAGGTACGGATATGTAATTGGCGAATTAAGTTAAGATAATAATCTAATACTTCATAAAAATCCTTACCCTCTTGCTGAGATTTCGCATAAATCATTGGAAGATGAAGACTTACAACACCGATATTAAAACGTCCGATAAAGACTGGGGTGTCATTTTCATCTGCAGGATTCATGCCACCTTTTTTATACCAAGGGGAGAGAAAAGCACGACATCCCATAGGACTAATAATTTCTCCATATTTTTTGTACATACTAGAAATATATCCCTCTCCTGTTAAACTAAGCCAATCTGGGTACATTGTCTTTGCAGAACAGCGGATACCAGCTTCAAAGACATCTTCAAGTTCTCCGCCAGGTCCGTGCAGTTTTTCATCATATAAAAATACAATTTTAGGGAAGAGAACTGGTTTTTTATGTCCCTTTTTTCCCTGTCCTTTTCTTCTTACATTTAACATAGTGATGGTTGCCATCTTAGCGAAATATCCAGTTCCAGTTCCAGCTGTCACGGTAATAAATGGGTAGTCACCGCGACTTGAGGAGACACTGTTGAATTTATATTCTAGTCCCTGAAAACCTTGATTAAATTCATACTGTACATCTTTTAGAGCTTCTTTTTTTGCAATTTCCTTGCTAAGTCCAAGAGATAAGTATTTCTTTTTCGCTTTTTGGTAAGATTTTTCAGCGTAAGGTTCTAATATACATTCAATGCTAGGGACAGTAAAACCTCCGTATTGTTGGCTAGCTGCACTTAGAACAATATCTCCGATAACATCAAAAGCGACGTCTAGTGATTTTGGCTCATTATACCAGAGATTTCCCATTTCAAATCCACCGCTTAAAACATTTTTGACATCAAAGAGACAACAGTTCATGGTATCTCTTCTAGCGGACATATCGTGGATATAAATATATCCGTCGCGGCAGGCTTGCAGTTCTTCCGTTGTGAGGAAGAATTTTTTATATAATTCTTTATTTAATTCATTGAAAATAAGACTCCGTTTAGTGGATACGAGAGCACTATCTGTATTGCTATTTTCTTTATCTCCAATATACATAATGGATTGGCTCTTTTTATATACTTCGTCTAACATTTGAACGAAATCTTGCTTATAGTTTCGGTAATCCTTATAGCTTTTTGCGACAGAAGGATTCGTCCGTTCAAGAGCACTTTCCACGATATTATGCATCTGTGCAATGTGAATTTCGTTTGTATGCAAAGAGTATGCTTTTTCTTCCACATAATTGCAGATAAACTGAAGCTCCTCTTTTGTGAAGGTTACAAGGGCACGGTAAGCAGATTTATTAACCGCAGTCACTACTTTTTGAACGTTAAATGGCTCCTTTGTATTATCTTTTTTTACAATTTTTATTTGACTCATATCGTACATGAGAAACATCCCCTCTTCAATAAAATAGACAACAATATATAGTGATAAACATAGATATAAACACTATATAATGTGTAAAAACAAATCTATAGTATCATTGATAGAGGGAGGATGTCAAGGTAAATTATAGAGCAATATTTTTTTGAGAATCCATATTTTTTTCTAAAAAATACTCTTGACAAAAGAAAGTTCTAAAATATGGAAAATATTCTAAAAAAATCAAAAAAATAGAAAAACAGAGAAGTGAGATATTTTCAGCATAAGGAAGAAGTGAAAGAAGTTATCCACAATAAAATGTGGATAATGTGGATAACTTCTTAAAAGTTATCCAAACTATCCACAACAAAAAAGTATCATATTATTTAATTTGTATTGTTTTTACGATTGTATTTCCAGCCTTATCTTTTGCGTAAAAAGTATAAGTTCCCTTTGAGGAGACGGTGATGGTTTTTGTTTTGCTAGTAAAACTTCCTAATTTCGTTCCTTTCGATTTCATATAGGAGGTGCTATGCTTATGTCTTGCATATCGCACTTCGCTAAGTCCAGATGCCGAATCAGAAGCTTTTATAGTAATTTTATATTTTCCCCTGTATCTTTTATAGGAAAGAGAAAGAGAAGGAGCAGTTTTGTCTAAAGTTATTGTCTTTACGACTGCATTTCCAGCCTTGTCTTTTGCGTAGAAGGTATATACGCCTTCCGAGGAAATCGTAATTGTTTTTGTATTGTGAAAGGAGCTTAATTTTGTTCCTTTAGACTTCATATAAGAAGCACTATGTTTTGACTTTGCATATCGCACTTCGCTAAGTCCAGATGCCGAGTCGGAAGCGTTTATAGTAACTTGGTATTTTTTCCCATATTTTTTATAAGAAAGAGAAAGGGAAGGAGCAGTTTTATCAAAATTTACTTTTATAACTTTAATCGCTTCATTTCCAGCATTATCTTGAGCGTAAATGGTATAATATCCCTGTTTCGTTACAAATGGTTTTGTTCCAGAAGATATAGATTTTCCTTTATCCCCATTTTTGAAGGAGGAAGCAGAGAGTTTACCATAAGCATATCTCTGAACTCGAGTATAAGATCCACCCTCATCTTTTACGCTTATGGATAAATAAGCACCATCTTTTCTAGGAATGACACTAGATGTAATGACAGGTGGAATTTTATCTTCCTCATAAGTTTTTTCTTGTACATTAGATACTGCCAATGCTGCATTGATAATGCCACTTGTTGTCACTTTATTTTTTAGGGGAGATAAAGTTTTTGTCGATGACAAAAGAATACTCTTTGCCCTAGCGGGATATAAAGTAGAATCGTAGGCATAAAGCATTGCGGCTACTCCTGTGACAAATGGAGTTGCCATAGATGTTCCAGAGTCATAACCGTATTTACCGACAATGGTACTGCAAATATCAGAACCTGGCGCAGCCATAGAAACTGTATTTTTGCCATAATTAGAAAAATACGAGAGTGTGCCGTCAGGGTCAACGGAAGTGACGCCCACGATATTATTCAATTTATAAGAGCAAGGATAGCTTGGCTCATTATCAATATTTGTGCCGTAACCGTTTCCGGCGGAGCAAACAAATAGCATATTTGACTCACTAATTGCCAATTTTAAGGCAGGATCATTGTTTTCGCAGTTCCAACTGGCGTTACAAATTTTTGCTCCATTATAGGAGGCATACTTGATAGCTTTGATAATATTAGCAGTATCTCCCTCAGCATTTGGACCGCCTGCTGTTTTTAGGGACATAATTTTTACATTCACATTGGATGCAACACCAGCAATACCAAAATTATTATTGGCGGTGGCAGCGATGATGCCGGCACATCTTGTTCCGTGATTGTCATTATCTTTTTTTGAGGCAGAAGTACCAGAATAATGACAGACGGAAGCGTCATCATTATAAAAATCCCATCCATATAGGTCATCTATATATCCATTATTATCGTCATCTATACCGTCGACTCCATCAAGTTCTGTTTTATTAATCCACATATGGTCTTTTAAATCTTTATGTTGATAGTCAACTCCGGTATCAATTACTGCTACAATTACTTCGTTATTAGAACGAAATTTTTGCCAAGCTCCTAGTACATTAATATCCACCCTGTTAGAAGAGGTCGTATCTATATTAGAAGCAGAGGAATTTTCATTATGAAGTCCCCACTGTTTGCTAAAAAAAGTGTCATTTGGAAAGGGAGAAATAGCAATCGCATCTTCTACCTCTTCTCCCTCTTGCGCACTTGAAAAGGAATATTTATAGTTTGGCTGAATAATAGAAATTTCTTCAATTGTACTTAAAATAGCGATGTTTTCTTCCACAACAGATTGAGAATTGCAAGAAAAAACGGCAATCCCATCCGAGTAAGACTTTAAGGTCGTCTCTGGAAGTATCTGTGTGATTTCTTGAACTCTTTTTTCATTTACATTTGTTTTGAATTGGACAAGCAATTCATTGTCATCGTATTCAGAAGGGTCTTCTGTAGCAATCTCGATATCTTCGATAGTTTCGTAAACTTCTGTTTCAGTTATCGCTTGAGTTGTACTTGACTCAGCGGTAGAGGAAGATGTCTTGCTATCCTCCTTAGAGGAAGAATCGTCTTTATCAGAAGTAGTATCTTCTTTAGGTGAAGAATCGTCTTTATCGGAAGTGGCATCTTCTTTTTTAGAGGAAGAATCGTCTTTATCGGAATTCGTATCTTCTTTAGAGGAAGAATCGTCTTTATCAGAAGTAGTATCTTCTTTAGGTGAAGAATCGTCTTTATCGGAGTTTGTATCTTCTTTAGAGGAAGAATCGCCTTTATCGGAAGTGGTGTCCTCCTTAGAAGTAGTATCCTCCTTAGAATTTTCTATGCTTTTTGTGGATGAAACTGTTTTAGTTGACTCTGGTTTTGAAGTATTTTCTTCAGAAGAAATGATTTCTCTTGTTTTTACTTTTGGGTTTAATTCAGATGAAGAAGCTGAATTTTTCACAGAATCTATAACAGAAGAAATAGTATCTCGTGTCCCAGTAGCCTTAGATTCATCTATAGAAAGTGCAAAAGAAGGAAAGGATTGGGTAAGTATCATGACAGAAGCGAGAGAATAGCAAAAGATGGATTTTGCGTATCTTTTTCGCTTTTTTTTAAAAAAAATAAGAAAATCTTTTTTCACGTTAATATCTCCTTCCAAAAAATTATTTCGTGTAAAAGTTATTGTTCGATAAATTTATGTCTATAATCAATAGAAAGTATATAATAGATTAAGAAAAAATTCCATATAAAAATGAAAAAAATTTAGAAAACGAAAAAAAAGATTGACGAAGTAAGGGGAATATGATATAGTATTGGGGCGATGGAAGAGGTCTTTTTTTTATGCCTTGATTTTTATATCTATAAGGTATATCGTGTTTTATGTCTTTATAATGAGATATATTTCAGTTAATAAGGGATAAAAAACAAAACTTTTCGTAGTAAGAAAGAATGATAGAGTATTATATCTTTTTTACACCTAACTTATAAATTAACACGGAGGTGGAAGTGATGCGAGTAAGAATTACATTAGCATGTACAGAATGTAAACAGCGTAATTACAATATGACAAAAGAAAAGAAAAATCATCCAGAGAGATTGGAGACAAAGAAGTATTGTAGATTCTGTAAAAAGCATACAATGCACAAGGAAACAAAATAATTACCCATACACTTAGTAGTTAATAGGAGGGAGACAATGCAAAATTCGGCGAATAAATGGTTAAAAAACCTTCAATCTGAATTTAAGAAAATCATTTGGCCTGGAAAAAAACAGGTTGCGGAAGAAACAGGAGTTGTCGTTATTATTTCTATTGTTTTGGGTATTATCATTGCTATACTGGATATGATTTTTCAGTATGGAGTACAATTATTAATTCGCTAAAGGCAAAGGTGATTATATGGCAGAATTAAATAATAATCCACAAGAAAAAGAAAATGATTATGAAGAAGGATTACATTGGTACGTTGTGCATACGTATTCCGGATACGAGAATAAAGTAAAAGCTAATATCGAGAAGACAATCGAGAATAGAAAATTACAAGATCAAATTCTAGAAGTAATAGTACCTCTTCAAGAAGTAGTGGAAATTACAGGAGGCGTTCGAAAGAATGTTTCTCAGAAGTTATTTCCAGGGTATGTTTTGATTCATATGTATATGAATGATGATACATGGTATGTTATTCGCAATACAAGAGGTGTAACTGGATTTGTCGGTCCAGGTTCTAAGCCGGTTCCTCTTACACAAGAGGAGATGGATAATCTCGGTATTACAGAGAGTATTCAAGACATTATTATTGATATTGAGGTTGGAGATGCCATTGAGGTTATCTCTGGACCATATGTAGGAACAATCAGTAATGTAAAAGCAATTTATGAAAGCAAACAGACCGTTACGATTGAAGTAGAGATGTTTGGTCGAGCTACAGATGTAGAGATAGGATTTTTGGATATTAGAAAACAGTAACAAGTAAGCTTGCAAAAGGCAGGTCGTGGGAGGGTCAATCCCGCAATTACCACAATATTAGGAGGTGCGCTATCATGGCGAAAAAAGTAACAGGTTATATTAAATTACAAATTCCAGCAGGCAAGGCAACACCAGCTCCACCGGTAGGTCCAGCACTTGGACAGCACGGTGTTAACATTGTACAGTTTACAAAAGAGTTCAATGCAAGAACAGCAGACAAAGAAGGAATGATTATTCCAGTTGTTATCACTGTATATCAGGATAGAAGCTTTAGCTTCATTACAAAGACTCCACCAGCAGCAGTTCTTTTAAAGAAAGCTTGTAATATCAAATCTGGTTCTGGTGTACCTAATAGAACAAAAGTTGCTAAGGTTTCTAAAGATCAAATTAGAGAGATCGCTGAGCTTAAGATGAAAGACTTAAATGCAGCAAGCATTGAGGCAGCTATGAGCATGATCGAAGGAACAGCAAAGAGCATGGGAATCGTAGTAGAGTAAACAAGATTTAACACAAATTAGTGGGAGGGAAGTCTCCCGATAATACCACAGGAGGTTTTTACAATGAAAAAGGGAAAACGTTATTTAGAATCTGCAAAATTAGTTGATAGATCTATCACATATGATCCAGCAGATGCAGTAGCATTAGTAAAGAAAACTGCAACTGTAAAATTTGATGAGACAGTAGAGGCTCACATCAGACTTGGTGTAGATGGACGTCATGCTGACCAGCAAGTACGTGGTGCTGTAGTATTACCACACGGAACTGGTAAAAAAGTTAGAGTGCTTGTATTTGCTAAGGGCGCTAAATTAGATGAGGCTCAGGCAGCAGGTGCTGATTTTGTAGGTGGAGAGGAACTCGTTCCAAAAATCCAAAAAGAAGGATGGTTAGACTTCGACGTTGTTGTTGCTACACCTGACATGATGGGTATTGTTGGTCGTTTAGGACGTATCTTAGGACCAAAAGGATTAATGCCTAACCCTAAAGCTGGAACAGTTACAATGGACGTAACAAAAGCTATCAATGATATCAAAGCTGGTAAGATTGAGTACCGCTTAGACAAAACAAACATTATTCACGTTCCTGTAGGAAAAGTTTCCTTCACAGAGGAACAACTCGCAGACAACTTCCAGACGTTAATGGATGCAATTATTAAGGCAAAACCAGCCGCTGCAAAGGGACAGTATTTAAGAAGCGTTGTTATCAGCTCTACAATGGGACCTGGTATCAAAGTTAATACTACAAAGTTCTAAATTTGTATTCATTTCATATATAAAAAAGAAGCTATTATGTGGACGCATAATAGCTTTTTCTTATTTTAAATGAAAATTCCATTGCCTGCTTCGACAGAAAGAATGAGTAGACAGGAGTATAATCCTAGAAGAAAATACAAATCTAATCATGTAAGAGTGGGGAGAGTCGAGATGGGAAAAGATTATGGAATTCAAAGAGAGGCACAGATGGTCACTGCCAATAAAATAAAAGAATTTTCAGCTGCATTTGATAAAATAGGGACAGAGCTTAGAAAAAATCCCAAAAAGAGAAATTATATTAACAAAGAGGAATTTGAGAGAATTTTGAGTAAGGCAGCGATAGAAGTATGTGACCAATGTGATAATTATGATAATTGTTATGGAGGAGAATTTTCGCTCATTTATAAAGAGGCGTATCGAATTGTAGATAAATTGGAGACAGAGCAGTTTTTAACATTGGATTCTGTCCCTGCTTCTTTTATTCAAAGATGTGACCGACTAAATAGTATGCTTAGAGAATTAAAAAAAGATTATGAATTAACAAGGCAAAATTTAGCTTGGACAAATCGAATGATTGACATGAGAATAATTTTATCACAGCAGATGGAAGAAATGACGACTATTTTACAAAATTTTTGTATAAACTTACAGATGGAAGAAAATGAAAATAAAGATTTGGAAAAAAACATTATAAGGTTATGTAAAAAATATAAAATTTTAGTAAAGAAGGTTGTTTTATATAAGACAAAAAAGGGAAGAAAAGAACTCTATTTAGTGGCGAGGTCTCTTCAGGGGAAAGTTTCAACAGAAAAAATATCTAGATTAGTCGGCAAAATGATAAAACATAAAATAATACCAGCTAGAGAGACAAAACTTTTACTAGGAGAAAATTATGCGGTGCTTCATTTTGTAGAAGCCCCAAAGCTTCAAGTAAAAACTGGAGTGAGCAGTAAGCCAAAGGAGGAGCTGCTAAGTTCAGGCGATAATTTCTCTGCTTTTTCTCCAAATATTGGAAAAGAAATTTTTATAGCGGCAGACGGAATGGGAAGTGGCGTAAAGGCAAGTGATATAAGTAAAAAAATGTTGGAATTATTAGAAACCTTATTGGAAACTGGATTTAGGGAAGAAGATGCGATAACTTGTGCGAATACGGTAGTAAGTTTTGGGAGTGATAGAGAAGTTTATACGACAGTCGATTTATTTTCTGTTGATACGTATGAAGCGAAAGGGCGTTTTATAAAAACAGGAGGGGCACAGACTTTTTTAAAGAGAGAAAAAAACCCAGTAGAGATTATTTTTCCGTCTACTCTTCCCGCGGGAATATTGGATAAAGTAGAAATGGATTTAGTGGAGAGAAATTTATATCGCAATGATTTATTTTTTATGGTGACAGATGGTGTTTTAGAGAGTATTGATATTGAGAGAGGACAGGAAAAATTTATAGATTGGATTGAAAAAATAGACTTGACAAATCCACAGCGAATAGCCGATTATTTAATGGAACAGTTATGGAAACAATGTCAGGGCAGTTTAAGAGATGATGCGATGATTTTAGTTGTTCTGATTGAGTAATCCGAGAAAGGAATAAAACAAAAGAATGTTGGTTGAAAAAGTAAAGAAAAATATAATCCAATATCATTTATTACAAAAAGGAGATAAGGTTGTAATTGGAATATCAGGAGGGGCAGATTCTATCTGTCTTGCCCATATTTTATTAGCGTTAAAAGACGAGTTTAAGATAAAGATTTATGGGGTGCATATTAACCATTGCATACGAGAGGGGACAGCGAAGAGAGATGAGGAGTATGTAAAGGAATTTTGCGAAAAATATAAAATCCCTTTTTTTTGCTTTGAGAGAGATATTCCAAAAATTGCGAGAGAAGAAAAATTATCAGAAGAAGAAGCGGGAAGGAAAATTAGATATAATTGCTTTAGAGAAGTATTAGAAACTATAGGAGCAAACAAAATTGCTGTAGCTCACCATCAAAATGATCAGGCAGAGACATTAATTTTACATCTTTGCAGGGGAAGTGGAATAAAAGGGTTATCTGCAATTCGCCCGATGAGAGATAATATTATTCGTCCATTGCTTTTTGTGACTCGAAGAGAGATAGAACAGTATTTGGAAAAAAATGGAATTTCTTATCAGGAAGATGAGACGAATGAAGATATTGTCTATGCAAGAAATAAAGTCAGACATGAAATTTTACCAAAACTTGAGGAAATAAATCCAAAGACGGTCGAACATATAGCGAGAACTTGTGAGATGATACAAGAGACAACAGATTTTTTGCAAAAAATCGTACAAAGTGAATTTGAGAGATTAGTGGAAAAAGAAACGGATAAAAGAAGGATAAAGATTGGGACATTGAGAGAAGCAGAGCCATTTTTGCAAAAAGAATTAGTAAAAAAAATGATAGAAGAAATAGCAATGGCAAAGAAAGATATTTCTTCTATTCATATTTCTTCTGTAATTTCTCTAGTAGAAAAAGAAGTTGGAAAAAAGATAAATCTTCCGTATGAGTTAGAGGCGATAAGAGAATATGAAGATATAGTGATACGAAAAAAAGAAGAGAAAAAAATAGAGAAAAAGAAAGAGGAATATTTACTAAAAGAGGGAAGAAAAAGATTACCGGAATTTGGATTTGAAATTCTAGCAGAAAAAAGAACATATTTTGGCGAAGAAATTTCAAAAAAAACATATACGAAATACTTTGATTATGATAAAATAAAACCAAATGTCGTATTTCGGCACCGCAGAGCAGGTGATTATCTTATTATGAATGCAAAAGGGGAAAAGAAATCTTTAAAGCGATTATTTATTGACGAAAAAATTCCAAGACAAGAAAGAGATAATATCTTGCTTTTAGCAGATGGAAGTCATATTATATGGATTGTAGGGAGCCGTATTAGTGAATACTATAAAGTGACGGATGCGACGAGGGATATACTAGTCATACAAGCTATCCCGATATCATATTGATAGAGGAGAAGAAAGGAAGAAAACAAATGAACGATAAGATTACACAATTAATTTCAGAAGAAGCTGTAAATGAAAAAATTAAACAATTAGGTGAGCAGATTAGTAAAGATTATGAGGGACAAGAAATACATTTAATTTGTATTTTAAAGGGTGGAGTGTTTTTTGCCTGTGAATTGGCAAAGAGAATTACAGTTCCTGTAACATTTGATTTTATGTCATTATCTAGCTATGGAAATGCAAAATCATCATCAGGTATTGTAAAATTAGAAAAGGACTTAGACGAGGCTTTAGAGGGAAAAAATGTTTTAATTGTGGAGGATATTATTGACTCTGGAAAGACATTGTCTTATTTAATGCCTGTACTTGAAAAAAGAAATCCAAAGACAATGAAGCTTTGTGCCCTTCTTAGCAAACCAGATAGAAGAGAGGCAGAGGTAAAGATTGACTATTTAGGATTTGACATACCAGATGAGTTTGTAGTAGGATATGGATTAGACTATGCTCAAAAGTATAGAAATTTACCTTATATTGGGGTAATAAATTAGAAAAATTTTTAATGAGAGGAGAGAAACTTTGGGTAAATATTTTAAAAGCGGAATAGGATTTTATTTTCTTATTTTCGCAGTAATTGCTATCGCTATGTATGTGACAGATAGAAAAAACGATATGGAAAATGTTACTTATACACAGCAGCAATTTGAGCAGGACTTGGCGGACGATAAGGTGACGGAGATTTATATATCACAAAATCAGGAAGTTCCGACAGGTACGGTAAATATCGTTTTAAAAGATGGAACAAGTAAAAATTTTTATGTATCTAATGTAAATGAGATTCAAGACACAGTAAGACAGTATAATAGTGCAATGCCGATTCATATGAGAGATATTGCGAGACAAAGTCAGCTATTTAGTTCTATTTTTCCTATGCTTCTTACCGTTATTTTGATTATTTTTGTCATGAATATGTTTATGAGTCAGTCAGCTGGTGGCGGGACGAATTCTAAAATGATGAATTTTGGAAAAAGTCGAGCTAAATTAAATGTAGATTTAAAAACAAAGATTACTTTTGATAACGTAGCTGGACTTCAAGAAGAGAAGGAGGAGTTAAAAGAAGTAGTAGACTTCTTAAAAGACCCTTCTAAATATACAAGCGTAGGAGCTAGAATTCCAAAAGGTGTGCTTTTAGTTGGACCTCCGGGAACAGGTAAAACATTGCTTGCAAAGGCAGTGTCAGGAGAAGCGGGAGTGCCTTTCTTTAGCATTTCTGGCTCGGATTTTGTAGAAATGTTTGTCGGTGTCGGTGCTTCTCGAGTGAGAGATTTATTTGAAGATGCAAAAAGAAATTCTCCTTGTATCGTCTTTATTGATGAGATTGACGCTGTTGCAAGACGAAGAGGAACCGGTCTTGGCGGAGGTCACGACGAGAGAGAGCAGACATTAAACCAGTTACTCGTAGAGATGGATGGATTTGGTGTCAACGAAGGAATTATTGTCATGGCTGCCACAAACCGTGTGGATATTTTAGACCCAGCTATTTTGCGTCCAGGACGTTTTGACAGAAAGGTTGCTGTAGGTCGTCCGGATGTAAAGGGAAGAGAAGAAATTTTGCAGGTACATGTCAAGGGAAAACCGTTGGCAGAAGATGTAGATTTGCAAGAGATTGCTCGAACAACGGCAGGATTTGCAGGAGCAGATTTGGAAAATTTAATGAATGAATCTGCCATTTATGCTGCGAGAGAGGGCCGCAAGTTTATTAAAAAAGAAGATATTGATAAAGCATTTATTAAAGTTGGAATTGGTACAGAAAAGAAGAGCCGTTTAATTCCAGAGTTAGAGCGTCAAATTACGGCTTACCACGAGGCAGGACATGCGATTTTATTCCATTTATTGCCAGATATGGGACCAGTATATACGGTTTCTATTATTCCGACAGGAGTAGGAGCAGCAGGGTATACGATGCCACTCCCAGAAAATGATAATGTCTTTTATACGAAGGCAAAGCTTTACCAAGAGATTGAAGTTTCATTGGGCGGGCGTATTGCCGAGGAACTTATATTTGGTGCAGATAAAGTTACGACTGGGGCATCGCAAGATATTAAGCAAGTGACAAAGCTTGCAAGAGCTATGGTGACAGAGTACGGAATGTCTAACAAATTAGGTCTCATTAATTATGAGGAAGATGACAGCGAAGAAGTATTTTTGGGTCGCGATCTTGGACATTCTAGGTCTTATGGAGAGGAAATTGCTTCTGCAATTGACGCAGAAGTAAAACGAATTGTAGACGAGTGCTATGAAGATGCCAAGCAAATTCTTATAGATAATAAAGATATTTTGCATAGATGTGCAGCATTATTAGTGGCAAAAGAAAGAATTGACCAAGCTGAATTTGAAAGTTTATTTTTGCCGATTTATTATAGTGAGCCGGCAAAAACAGAACGTGTTTTTGATGACTCATTTGAAAATGAGTATAGGTCAAGATTAGATATAGATAATCTAGAAAATAATTTTGATGATAAAGATAAGAGAGTGGTAGAGATTCCTTCTTGGCATTCTGGCAATAAGGATGATACAGATTTATTATAAAAATCTCTTGTGCAAAAAAATAATCGAATTTTTTATCAATTTTATAGAGAACTCCTCTCAGAACGTGACAGTAAAATTTTGAGGGAGTTCTCTTATTTTTATGTGAAAATATTTATAAAATAAATAGATAAAGAGAAAATTTTCTTTCTTTTTTTACTTTATACTCGAAAAAACAGAGTATAGAGGAGGGAAAGATAGCACGCAGTTTTGACGAAATATGAAATATTTGTGAAAAATAACAGAAAAAATTAATTATAAACGAAAAAAACGTAAAAACGAATAGTCTTTTGCACAAAAAAAAAATAAAAAAAAATGAAAATTTATGCACACTTAAAGCATATGTCATGCTATTATAATACTCGTAACCCCCCCCAATACATTATATAGTTTTTGCTACACCCAATAAGTAACAAAATACCTTCTCCAAAAAGGGACTATTTCAAAATAACATGTTTGTTATGAGAGATAGTCCTTTTTTATTATGTAAATTTACTCTATCAATCTTAGATTTATGCTTGAGGCTTTTTCTAAACTGTGTTACTATTAAGAATAGAGTATAATAAAAAATAGAATATTAGGGGAGATAATGAATGCAAAAGGGTATGAGAAAAGTGCTGAGTATACTGGGGATTATTTTGGTTATTAGTGTCATAGGTTTTGCGTGCAAAGATCCAATTGTAAATACTCTATTTTATAATATGGATGAAGAGATGGACTTGCCAAAAGATTTAAAATCAGATCCGAAATACGCACCTGGTTCTAGCAGTAAAAAAAATAAGGAAAATAAAGAAAATAAGGAAAATAAAGTGGGGGAAATTTATACAGTGAAAGTAGAAACGGGGGTATTACTTCGTTCTTGGGCTGATGAAAATGCAGATAGCATAACAAAGTTAGAGTATGGGACGCAAGTAATTTTGATAGACGATTCTACGTCGCTGTTTGTAAAGGTAAAATTGGCAGATAATCCTGATATAAAAGGTTATTTGAAGCGAGATTATCTTAAGAAAAAGTAGACAGATAAAAATAGAAGGTATCAATTTATCTTTTAAGGAAAGGAAATGCATAAGAATATGGCAACGACAAATTTAACGTTACTCACTGATTTATATGAGTTAACAATGATGCAGGGATATTTTAAGGAGAAAAATCCAGAGGTAGTAGTATTTGATATGTTTTATCGTAAGAATCCATCAGGAAGTGGATATGCGATTACTTGTGGTCTTGAGCAGGTTATTGATTATATTAAGGGGCTTAGCTTTAGTTATGATGATATAGAGTATTTATCAAGTCTTGGAATTTTTGATGAAGATTTTTTAGAGTATCTGGCGGGATTTCATTTTAGTGGGGATATTTATGCGATTCCAGAAGGAACCGTTGTATTTCCAAATGAGCCTCTTGTGAAGGTGATTGCTCCGATTATGGAGGCACAGCTTGTAGAGACTGCTATTTTAAATATTATTAACCATCAGAGTTTAATTGCCACAAAGGCTTCTAGAGTTGTGTATGCGGCTGGCGGAAGCGGAGTGATGGAATTTGGGCTTAGAAGGGCACAAGGACCAGACGCTGGTACATTAGGAGCGAGAGCGGCGGTTATCGCAGGATGTGATGGAACTTCTAATGTTTTAGCGGGACAGATTTTTGATATTCCAGTAAAGGGAACTCATGCTCATAGTTGGATTATGAGTTTTCCAGATGAGTATACTGCATTTAAAACTTATGCTGATATGTATCCTGACGCTTGTATTTTACTTGTGGATACTTATGATACATTAAAACAGGGTGTACCAGATGCCATTCGAGTATTTAAGGAAATGAGAGAGAAGGGAATCCATTCTAAAATGTATGGAATTCGCCTAGATAGTGGAGACCTTGCATATCTTTCCAAAAAAGCGAGAAAAATGTTAGATGAGGCGGGATTTGAGGATGCGATTATTTCTGCTTCTAGTGATTTAGATGAGTATTTGATTGAGAGTTTACGTGCTCAGGGAGCTGCGATTACTTCTTGGGGAGTTGGAACAAATATGATTACTTCCGCAGATTGTCCAGCTTTTGGCGGTGTCTATAAGCTTGCCGCAGTAAAAAAAGAGAATGAGGAAGAATTTACAGCTAAGATTAAGATTTCGGAAAATCCAGTAAAGATTACAAACCCAGGAAATAAAAAGATTTATCGAATTTACGATAAAGAGACGGGAAAAATTCGCGCAGATTTGATTTGTCTTGTAGATGAAGAGTATGACGAATCAAAGGACTTAAAGATTTTTGACCCACTTGCGACTTGGAAAAAACTTACAATCAAAGGTGGAACTTATACACTCCGAGAGCTTTTAGTTCCTGTATTTGTCAAGGGAAAATGTGTCTATGATACACCAAAGACAATGGATATGAAAGAGTACTGTAAGAGAGAATTAGACACACTTTGGGATGAGACGAGACGTTTTGCAAATCCTCAGGAAGTATATATCGATCTCTCAAAACCATTGTTTGACTTGAAAAATAAATTATTAAATGAAAAAGAGTAGTTAATATTATAAATTTTTAATTGACTTTTGAAAAAAGATAGCTTATGATAATAAGCGATGTGACAGAAATGTCCGTACTGTCTATGAAGGCAGGAATATTAATTTATAATGAGACTAGATTCTATAATGAATTTAGTTCAAGCAGCAAAAAGACATTGACGGAGACAGTAGCCGCTATGGAAACTCTCAGCGAGCTCGGGATGGTGAAAGCCGAGTGAGGAATAGATAGCAGTGTGAAGATCACTCCCAAGTTGCAGGCCTAACGAGATACTCTAGT
Organism: Lachnospiraceae bacterium; assembly: GCA_051880475.1. GTDB lineage: Bacteria > Bacillota > Clostridia > Lachnospirales > Lachnospiraceae > JAUUSJ01. The sequence goes on from JBJEOA010000065.1 coordinate 131,260, forward strand.
AAGCTTTGCCGGATTCCGCCGTTATCGGATCGCATATGTTAGTATGTTAAATGGGTGGTATATGCAGAATATAAGTAATTTATAGCCTCTGTCCTGTTTACAGGATAGGGGCTTTTATTATTATAATTTCCCATTGAATATACGAATTAGAATTTGAAGAAAAAGGAGGAAATAGCTTTGTATAAGAAAGTGCCTACAGATTTAAAGTTTGTAGAGAGAGAAAAAGAAATTGAAAAATTTTGGAAAGAAAATGAAATTTTCGAAAAAAGTGTTTCAGCAAAAGAGGGATGCCCAGTCTACACATTTTATGATGGACCTCCAACAGCAAACGGAAAACCTCATATCGGACATGTTTTAACTCGTGTTATTAAAGATATGATTCCAAGATACCAGACAATGAAAGGTCATAAAATTATTAGAAAAGCCGGATGGGATACACATGGATTACCAGTTGAGCTTGAGGTAGAGAAATTAATTGGCATTGAGGGAAAAGAGCAGATTGAAGCTTATGGTCTTGAGCCATTTATTCAAAAATGTAAAGAGAGTGTTTGGAAATACAAAGGAATGTGGGAGGATTTCTCCTCTACTGTTGGTTTTTGGGCAGATATGGATGACCCATATGTAACCTATCACAATGACTTTATTGAGTCTGAGTGGTGGGCATTAAAGAAAATTTGGGATAAAGGATTATTATATAAAGGGCATAAGATTGTACCTTATTGCCCAAGATGTGGAACACCTCTTTCTAGTCATGAGGTAGCACAAGGATATAAAGATGTAAAAGAAAAATCTTGTATTGCACGTTTCAAAGTAAAAGGTGAGGATAACACATATATTCTCGCATGGACAACAACACCTTGGACACTCCCATCTAACGTTGCACTTTGTGTAAACCCAGTTGAGACATATGCAAAGGTAGCTGCTGAGGGAAGAATTTATTATATGGCAGAGGCGCTTCTTGACTCCGTTCTTGGAGAGGGACAGTATGAGATTCTTGAGAGATATACAGGAAAAGACTTAGAGTTTAAAGAGTACGAGCCATTATTTGACTTTAAGAAATTAAATAAAAAATCTCATTATGTAACATGTGACAGTTATGTAACATTGACAGATGGTACAGGTGTCGTTCATATCGCTCCAGCATTTGGTGAGGATGACTCTAAAGTTGGTAAAAAATACGATCTTCCATTTTTGCAGTTAGTAGATGGAAAAGGTGAGTTCGTACAAGAAGCAACTCCTTACGCTGGAATGTTCTGTAAAAAGGCAGATAAGCCTATCATGGAAGATTTAGAGCAGAGAGGTCTTTTATTTAAAGCACTTGATTTTGAGCATAGTTATCCACATTGTTGGAGATGTGATACACCTCTTATCTACTACGCTAGAGAGAGCTGGTTTATTAAGATGACAGATGTCAGAGATGACTTGATTCGAAATAATGATACAGTAAACTGGATTCCAGAGAGCATCGGAAAAGGTCGTTTTGGCGATTGGCTAAAGAATGTACAAGACTGGGGCGTAAGCCGTAACCGTTACTGGGGTACTCCACTTAATATTTGGGAGTGTGAATGTGGAAAACAGCATGCAATTGGCTCTATCGAGGAGTTAAAGAGTATGTCTGATAACTGTCCGGATAATATTGAGCTTCACCGTCCATTTATTGATGCTGTAACAATCAAGTGTCCAGATTGTGGCAAGCAAATGCACAGAGTGGAAGAAGTAATCGACTGCTGGTTTGACTCAGGAGCTATGCCTTTTGCTCAGTGGCATTATCCATTTGAAAATAAAGAAATTTTTGAGGAGAATTTCCCAGCAGATTTTATCTCTGAGGCTGTTGACCAGACTCGTGGATGGTTCTACTCTCTAATGGCAATTTCTACATTAATTTTTAATAAAGCACCATATAAGAATGTTATTGTATTAGGGCATGTTCAAGATGAAAATGGACAGAAGATGAGTAAGTCAAAAGGAAATGCAGTAGACCCATTTGAAGCGTTAGAGACACATGGAGCAGACGCAATTCGCTGGTATTTCTACGAAAACAGTGCTCCTTGGCTTCCAAATCGCTTCCATAAGGATGCTGTTGTGGAAGGACAGCGTAAATTTATGGGTACATTGTGGAATACTTACGCATTCTTTGTATTATACGCAAATATTGATGAGTTTGACCCTACAAAATATGAGTTAGAATACGATAAACTTCCAGTTATGGATAAATGGTTGCTTTCTAAGTTAAATACATTAGTAAAAACAGTAGATACTAATTTAGCAAATTACAAAATTCCAGAGACAGCAAAGGCTTTACAGGAATTTGTGGATGATATGAGTAACTGGTATGTAAGAAGAAGTAGAGAGCGTTTCTGGGCAAAAGGAATGCCTCAAGACAAAATCAACGCATACATGACTTTATATACGGCATTAGTTACATTTTCAAAAATAGCGGCTCCTATGATTCCATTTATGACAGAGGAAATTTATCAAAATATCGTAGTTGGAATTGATAAGGAAGCGCCAGAGAGTATTCATCTTTGTGATTTCCCAGTGGCAAATGAGGCATGGATTGACAAAGAACTTGAGGAGTATATGGATCTTGTACTTAAGATTGTAGTTCTAGGTCGTGCGGCTAGAAATGCTGCGAATATTAAAAACCGCCAGCCAATCGGAACAATGTATGTAAAAGCGGGAGAGGAACTTCCAGAATTTTACAAAGAAATCGTGGCTGAGGAGTTAAACATTAAGTCAATTTGCATGACAGAGGATGTTTCTGCCTTTACTTCCTATACATTTAAGCCACAACTAAAAATTTTAGGACCAAAATATGGCAAAAAATTAGGTAAAATTCGTAATGCTCTTATGCAATTGGACGGAAATGCAGCAAAAACGCAACTTGATACAACTGGGGTTTTGACAATCGAGGTAGAAGGTGGTAAAATCGACTTGACTCAGGAAGAGTTGTTGATTGATATGACACAGCAAGAAGGGTTTGTTTCTTTAGCAGATGGGGGTATTACAGTCGTAATTGATACGAATTTGACAGAAGAATTATTAGAAGAAGGATTTGTCAGAGAAATTATCAGTAAGATTCAGACGATGCGAAAAGAGGCAGATTTTAATGTGACAGACCATATAATCGTATATGAAAGCGGAAATGATAAAATCCATTCTATCTTTGAGAATAATATGGAGACAATTAAAAACGATGTATTGGCAGACGAGGTTACACTAGATACAGTAGAAGGTTTTACCAAAGAGTGGAATATTAATGGTGAGACAGTTACGCTTGGAGTAAAGAAAGCGTAATCCCGAAAAGGAGGATACAAAGTGATTAAAAAAGATGTATTTAACAAAGAAGAGTTCAAAAAAGCTGTTGTAGACAATATTAGAAGTCTTTTTAGAAGAAATATCGAAGATGCAAATATGCAGCAGGTATATCAGGCAGTCGCATATGCGGTAAAAGACTATGTTATCGATCAGTGGATTGAGACACATAAAGAGTATGAGAGAAAGAATGTAAAGACTGTATATTATTTATCTATGGAGTTCTTAATGGGACGTGCTCTTGGAAATAATATGATTAACCTTACATTCTATAATGAGATTAAAGAAGCTCTTGATGAACTTGGATTTGATATTAATGCAATCGAGGACCAGGAGAGAGATGCAGCTTTAGGAAACGGTGGTCTTGGAAGACTTGCAGCTTGTTTCTTAGATTCCTTAGCAACTTTAGGTTATCCAGCATACGGATGTGGAATTCGCTATCATTATGGTATGTTTAGACAGGCAATCGAGGGTGGATATCAGGTTGAGAAGCCAGACGATTGGCTAAAGAACGGATACCCATTTGAGATTAAGAGAGATGAGTATGCGGTAGAGGTTAAGTTTGGCGGACATATTGACGTTGAGTTAGATAAAAACGGAAGAACTCGTTTTGTTCAAAAAGATTATCAGTCTGTAAGAGCAGTACCATATGATTTACCAATTGTAGGATATGGAAATCATATCGTAAATACACTTCGTATTTGGGATGCAGAGGCTACTCAGACATTTAACTTAGATTCTTTCGATAAAGGTGAGTATCAAAAAGCAGTAGAGCAGGCAAACCTTGCTAAGACAATTACAGATGTTCTTTATCCAAATGACAACCACTATGCTGGTAAGGAATTAAGATTAAAACAGCAGTACTTCTTTGTATCAGCATCTGTACAAAGAGCAATTTTAAAATATAAAGAGGCTGGAAATGATATTCGCAAACTTCACGAGAAGGTTGCATTCCAGTTAAACGATACACATCCAACTGTAGCAGTAGCTGAGCTTATGAGAATCTTAGTTGATGAAGAGCAGTTAGGATGGGAAGAGGCATGGGATATCACATGCAAGACATGTGCATATACAAACCATACAATTATGGCAGAGGCACTTGAAAAATGGCCATTAGAGTTATTCTCCAGATTACTTCCTAGAATTTACCAGATCGTAGAGGAGATTAACCGTAGATTTATTCTTGAGATTCAGGCAAAATATCCTGGAGATTATAGCAAGATTGCAAATATGGCTATTTTATATGATGGTCAGGTTCGTATGGCTTATCTTGCAATTGCCGGTAGCCACTCTGTAAATGGTGTAGCTAAACTTCACACAGAAATCTTAGAGAAGAGAGAGTTAAAAGATTTCTATGAGATGAATCCTGAGAAATTTAATAATAAGACAAATGGTATTACTCAGAGAAGATTTTTACTTCACGCAAATCCATTATTAGCAAACTGGATTACAGATAAGATTGGAGATGAGTGGATTACAGACTTACCACATATCGATAAACTTTCTGTATTTGTAGATGATGAGAAATCTCAGATTGAGTTTATGAATATCAAATACCAGAATAAAATTCGCTTAGCAAAATATATTAAAGAGCATAACGGTATCGATGTAGATCCAAGATCTATCTTTGATATTCAGGTTAAGAGATTACATGAGTACAAACGTCAGTTATTAAATATTTTACATGTAATGCACTTATATAATGAGTTAAAACAGCATCCAGATATGGATATGGTTCCTCGTACATTTATCTTTGGTGCTAAGGCAGCTGCTGGATATAGAACAGCAAAATTAACAATTAAGTTAATTAATGCCGTGGCAGATAAGGTAAATAACGACCCTGCAATCAATGGTAAGATTAAGGTTGTATTTATTGAGGATTACTGTGTATCTAACGCAGAGATTATTTTCGCAGCAGCAGATGTCAGTGAGCAGATTTCTACAGCTTCCAAAGAGGCATCTGGTACAGGTAATATGAAGTTTATGTTAAACGGTGCTATTACACTTGGAACAATGGATGGTGCAAACGTAGAGATTATTCAGGAAGTTGGAGCAGAAAATGCAGTTAGCTTTGGTCTTAGTGCAGAGGAAGTTATGGAATTTGAGCGTAACAGACAGTATAATCCAAGAGAAATCTACAATATTAACATGAACGTAAGAAGAGTTATGACTCAGCTTATCGACGGAACATTCTATCCACAGGATACAGAAATCTTTAGAGAGCTTTACGATTCTCTATTAAATAGAGACCAGTACTTCATCTTAAAAGACTTTGATGCTTACTGTGAGGCTCAAAGAAAGATTGATGCTATGTATCGCGATGAGAAGGCATGGGCAAAATCTGCTATGCTTAATACAGCAAAAGCTGGTAAGTTTACATCCGATAGAACAATTCAGCAGTATGTAGATGATATCTGGCATTTAGATAAAGTTGTACTCTAAAATATAACTATATTTTATAGAAGAAGTTTTTGCGACGAAACTCATAAATTCATTTTTGAGAGCAGTCAGATAGAAAAGATAACGAAGCAATCCTCGGTTTTATAGAATATGCTATAAAATCGGGGATTTCTTAATAATACAAAGTCAAAAAAGTGAGATTAGGGAATGAACACTACGATTGAAGAAATTAAAGAATGTCTAAAAAGAGGAAAGGGAAAAAGAATAAAAGAGCTGATTCGATTTGCTCTAGAAGAGGGAATGGATCCTAGAAAAATTATGGAAGAGGGGCTTTTAGGAGGAATGGAGCAAGTCTCAGCTAGGTTCAAGGAAGAAGATGTAGCGATTAGTGATATTTTAAGTATCATGAGAGCCCTAAATGTAGGAATGGATACGATAAAAGAAAATTTAAGTGAAAAATTGAGTCAAAAAAGGACGACGGTAATTTTAGGGACAGTGAAGGGGGATTACCACGATATCGGCAAAAAAATGATAGAGATGATGCTTGTAAGTCAGGGATTATATGTAATTGACTTAGGAGTTGATGTTCCAGCATATAAATTTGTAGATACTGCTGTTTCTAAGCAGGCTCAGATTGTATGTTGCAGTGGTTTTTTGAAGACGTCAGAGAGAGATATGAAAAAAATTGTGGATGAATTCAAAAAAAGAGGAATTAGAGACCAGTTTTATATTATGATAGGAGGTCCTTTTGTAAATCGTGAAGCTGCGGATAGAATAGGTGCAGACTGTTATACAGAGAATGCCTCAGAATGTGCAAAAAAAATAAAAGAATATTGTGAGAGTAAGGACCATTGATGTATATCGATGGTCTTTTTTTAGAGATAGTTAAAATTAAAAAATTTTTGCCTGTCACAAAGGAAAAGATGAGATTTTTATTATAGTAAAATATAGAATAATCAGGTTGATATAGTATATGTGAAAAAAGTATGAAAACAGTATGAAAACAGAAATAAAAGAGATAAAATCTACTACAGTTATCTAGTTTTTATAACTAAAATATGCTATAATATGGATAAAATGTATATACAGATGAGGAATTTTGAGGGGGAAATTATTTGAAATAACAAAAACAATTCAGAATATGACAAATTAGTATAGCTTGATGTGATAGTTTTTTGTTTTCTCGTTTGTTATAATAAATCATAGAAGGAAAAGGAGATGCTCTGCTTTGGAGAGGAATAATTTAAAAATAGACGATGTTATTAATTTAGATGAGTTTCAGAAGCTACAAGATAATTGGTCAAAGGCTACTGGAATTTCCTTTGTCACAGTAAACAGTAACGGAGAACCTTTCACAAAACCAAGTAATTTTACTAAGTTCTGTGAAGAATTAAGAAAGTATCCTGAATATAGAAAGGCTTGTTATCATTGTGATGCTTGTGGAGGAAAAAAGGCAAAAAAAGAGGGAAAGTCATATGTTTATATTTGTCATGCGGGATTAATAGACTATGCGATTCCAATCACGGTTGAAGATAAGTATATGGGAGCTATTTTGGCAGGGCAGGTTAAGGTAGAAGATAAAGAAGATTTAAAACAGATTGCGGTTCTAAGTGATGGGTGGAAGCAACATAAAAATTTAGTAGACTTATATGAACAAATTCCAGTTGTCTCATCTTTAGATAAAATTCGTGCCATTGCGAATACTATTTTTGAGAGTTATAACTATATGATTGGCAAGGAATACATTAGTAAGATTAATATCGAGAAAAAAGAAAAGAAATTAAAATTGATAAAGGAAGAAAAATTGAGAATAGAGATGGAAAAATCTGTAAAAGACATAGAATTAAGAGCACTCCATTATCAGATAAATCCTCATTTTTTGTTTAATGTATTAAATACAATAGGACGTCTAGCATTTTTTGAAAATGCTAAAATGACAGAAGATGTAGTGTATGCATTTTCTGATATGATGAGATATATTTTAAAGAAGAGTTCTAGCCCAATTTGTCAGTTAAAAGACGAAGTCACACATATTTTGAATTATTTTAAAATTCAAAAAATTCGTCTGGGTTCTAGGTTAAATTACGAGATAGATATTCCAGAAGAATTGTATGAAATAAAGGTTCCATTTATGTGTTTACAGCCACTTGTAGAAAATTCTGTAAAATATGCCATTGAGAAGAAGGCGACGAATGGAAATATATGGGTAAAAGGCTACGAAAAGGGAGAGTTTATTTACTTAGAAGTGAGAGATGACGGAGACGGAATTTCTCAAAAACGTATTAATGAAGTGATGCGGGGAGATTTATATAAGAGTATGAAAGAGAGCGCAGTTGGACTTTATAATGTGAATTCGAGAATGGTGCTGATTTTTGGAAAGGAACATGAAATTAAAATTGACAGTCCAAATAGGCCAAATCAGGGAACAAAAGTTACGTTAAAGATTCCAAAAAAATTTTCTGAAAATAAAAGAGAATATTTAAAGTTTTAAAAAGGAATAGTTGAGGGTGATATAATGTATAAGATTCTAATTGTAGAAGATGAAGAACTTGAGAGAACTTCTTTGAAGATTTTTTTGGAGGAGAATTTATCTAATGTTGAGATTGTGGGAGAAGCAAAAAGTGGATATGAGGCAATAGAATTTATTAATAAAGAAGATATTAATTTAATATTGGTTGATATAAATATACCGGGTGTGGACGGATTAGAGGTTATTAAGTATGCGAGAGAAAAATTAGATCCATCTGTGGCGATAATTGTAACAACTGCCTATGATGATTTTGATATTGCACATGCTGCGATTAAGCTAAAAGTAAATGATTTTTTATTAAAGCCGATTCGAAAAGAAGTTTTGATAGAGGCAGTTCAATCCTATGAGGAGACGCTGAATACAGAAGATAGTTTTAGTAAGAGTGATGAATTATTAAACCAGCTTGGAATGGAGATTCGCAAATATTCTTATAAAACTTCGATTGACTTATTAAGAGAGTATATAGAAAGTATTTATGAGGAATGTCAGGATGTAAATCTGATATCGAAAAGACTTCAAGAGGTGGCTAAGCTCATATTAAAAATAGGAGAAGAGTTGGGAATTAAAGAAAATAATGAGCTTGTAGTCCAAGGTGAAAAATTAAAGATAAAATATCTTCTATATAATAATAAGCATGATGCTTTTAATGAAGTTGTCAAAATGATAGATTTGCTTTTTGACAAGATGAATGTTAAAGGTAAGATTAGTGACGACGGAATGAAAGTTGTTGTGGATTATATAGAGAGAAATATTAAAAAGGGGATTAGTCTTGAGGATGTAGCAAATCACGTTAATATTAGCACGTATTATCTTAGTAAAATTTTTAAAAAAGAGATGGGCGTGAATTTTATTACCTATATTACTGATCGAAAAATACAGTTGGCAAAAGAGATGCTAGTGACGACAGATATTCCTGTTTTAAACATTGCCTTAGATTTGGCGTATAACGAAGCGAACTATTTTAGTAAAGCCTTCAAAAAGAAGACTGGTTATACTCCATCTGAGTATAGAGAAAAATTTAGTAAAAGAAAGGAAAGTGGTCATGAAACAATTTAAGATCAAAACAGAAGTTCTTTTTAGTGAGAACGCAATGGATTGGCTTTTGACATTAAAAGATAGGCATGTAGTTCTTATCACGGATGCGTTTATGGTAAGTTCTGGTGCCGCTGATATGATTGTCAAAAAGTTAGTAAATTGTAAGTCGGTTTCTGTATTTAGCGAAGTTGTTCCAGATCCACCGCTTGATTTGGTGACAAAGGGTGTTGGATTTTTGGTACAAAAGCAGGCAGATACGATTGTCGCTTTAGGTGGGGGGTCATCTATCGACGCTGCAAAGGCTATCGCTTATATGGCTTACAAAGCAAA
>JBJEOA010000065.1:140969-193344 GCA_051880475.1 Lachnospiraceae bacterium
GCTCTTGCTGAGAAAGCACTTGAGCTTGCTTTTGAGTATCTTCCAAAGGCATATCGCAATGGATATGATATCAAAGCTAGAGATAAAATGCATAGAGCTTCGTGTTTAGCAGGTATGGCATTTAATAGTGTGAATCTTGGTGTGAATCATGGAATCGCACACGCCCTTGGTGCAATTTTCCACATCCCACATGGTCGTGCGAATGCACTTGTACTTCCACATGTTATCGAATTTAATGCAGATATGGCTAGGGATACGGCAAAACATAGCACAGAAATCGCAAAAAAATACCAGAGATTGGCAAGAATTATTGGACTTCCAGCTTCCACACCAAAGGTTGGTGTTACAAATTTAATCGACGAGATTAATCGTTTATTAAAATATATGGATCGCCCAATGTGTATCACAGAATGTGGAGTTTCACTGGAAAATTTTGAGGCTCAGAGAGACGAAATTATAAGAAGAGCACTTGCAGATGCTTGTACAGTGGCTAATCCACGTAAGGTTACAGCAGAAGATATTAGCAAAATTTTGGATAAAATAGCGAAATAGATACAAATTTGACAAAATTCATGGTGAAAAAACTGAGAAATTATATAGAATGACAATAAGTTGTCATTGACAATGGGTAAAAATTAGCTTTTTTTAAAAATAGAGCCGAAAATTATATGTTTTAGACAAGTGTTTTTGGCAAATATACTATATAATATTATCATGAGTAAATGATACTAAGAAGCTCAGATTATGCTTGAGAACGCATTAATTACAAGTTAAAGAAAAAAAGGAGGTAAATTATATGCAGAAAGAAGCTTTAGGAATGATTGAAACCAAAGGTCTCGTTGGAGCTATTGAGGCAGCAGATGCAATGGTTAAATCAGCAAACGTAGCATTAGTTGGATACGAAAAAATTGGATCTGGATTAGTAACAGTTATGGTAAGAGGAGACGTAGGAGCAGTTAAAGCTGCAGTAGATGCTGGAACAGTTGCAGCAGATAAAGTTGGAACAGTTGTATCTAGTCATGTAATTCCAAGACCACATTCAGATGTAGAGAAAATTCTACCACAGCAAGCTTAATGATTCGATTTTAAGGTGAGCAAAAATTATTGGATAATTTTATTTTTAACGGAGGTAAGATTCAATGAAAGATGAAATGATGGCAAAAATCATGGATGAAGTTATGAAAAAAATGGGTGGAGCGCAAGTAGCGTCTGTAGCAGCATCCGCACCAGAAGCAGCATCCAAAATTAATGCAGATCTTTGCAGCTTAACAGAGTATGTTGGAACGGCTATGGGACATACAATTGGTTTAGTTATTGCAAACTTAGACAGCAGTGTACATGAATTATTAAAGATTGATCCTAAATACCGCTCAATCGGTATTATCAGTGATAGAGTTGGTGCTGGCCCTCAGATTATGGCTTGTGATGAGGCTATCAAAGCTACAAATACAGAGTGTGTACTTGTTGAGTGCCCAAGAGATACGGAAGGCGGCGCTGGACATGGATGCTTAATCGTTTTCGGTGCAGAGGATGTATCTGATGCAAGAAGAGCTGTAGAGGTTGCATTAAAAGAAGTTGAGAGAACATTCGGTGACGTATATGGAAATCCTGCTGGACATCTTGAGTTCCAGTATACAGCTAGAGCTAGCTATGTATGTAATAAAGCTTTTGGCGCTCCTATCGGAAAAGCATTCGGCTTGACAGTAGGTGCTCCAGCTGGTATCGGTATCGTATTAGCAGATACAGCAGCTAAGACAGCTACAATTGATCCTATTTCTATCGCAACACCTGGTAACGGTGGAACAAGCTTCTCTAATGAGGTTAACTTCTTCTTCTCAGGAGATTCCGGAGCTGTTAGACAGGCTATTATCGCTGCAAGAGAAGTTGGAAAACAGTTATTGAAATCATTAGAGCCAGGCGAGCCTCTTGAGTCTTCAACTGTTCCATATATCTAAGATTTAAAGTGAGAAGTAAATCAAAGATCGTTTCATAATTATAAATATTGAACTAGAATTCTTGGTAATACGTTTGCCGAGCAATTCACTTTAATAGAAATAGAGAGGTGTTAGTACTGTGAGAAGTAAACGTTTTGAAGTATTAGATCAAAGACCTGTTAATCAGGATGGTTACGTAAAAGAGTGGCCAGAAGTTGGTTTGATTGCAATGGACAGCCCATTTGATCCAAAACCAAGTTTGAAGATTGAAAATGGAAAAGTAGTAGAGTTAGACGGAAAGAAGAGAGCAGAGTTTGATATGCTTGATACTTTTATCGCTGATTACGCTATTGACTTAAGTAGAGCAGAAGAAGCTATGGCTATGGATTCCTTAGAGATAGCTCATAAAATCTGTGATATTAATATAACAAGAGATCAGATTCTTGATATTACACTATCTATTACTCCTGCTAAGATGGTAGAAGTAGTTGGAAAATTAAACGTTCTTGAGATGATGATGGGACTCACAAAGATGAGAGCTCGTCTTATGACATCTAACCAGTGTCATACAACAAACGTAAAGGATAATATGATTCAGATTGCAGCAGACGCAGCTGAGGCAGCTATCCGTGGTTTTGCTGAGCAAGAGACAACAGTAGGTATCGTACGTTACGCTCCTTTCAATGCTATGGCATTGATGGTTGGTGCTCAGGTTGGACGTCCTGGTATTTTAACACAGTGTGCTGTAGAGGAAGCTACAGAGCTTGACCTTGGTATGAGAGGTTACACAGCTTATGCTGAGACAGTATCCGTATACGGAACAGAACCTGTATTTATGGATGGAGATGATACTCCTTGGTCTAAAGCATTCTTGGCATCTTGCTACGCATCTCGTGGTTTGAAGATGAGATTTACATCTGGTACTGGTTCAGAAGTACAGATGGGATTTGCTGAAGGTTGTTCTATGCTTTATCTTGAAGCTAGATGTTTATATGTTACAAAGGGTGCTGGTGTACAGGGAACACAGAATGGTTCTGTATCTTGTATCGGTGTACCAGCAGCTGTACCTGGCGGTCTTCGAGCTGTTGCAGGTGAAAACTTAATTGCTACATTACTTGACCTTGAATGTGTATCCAGTAATGACCAGACATTTACTCACTCTGATTTGAGAAGAGTTGCTCGTTCTATGCCACAGTTTATTCCTGGAACAGACTTTATTTGTTCTGGATATTCTGCAACTCCTAACTACGATAATATGTTTGCTGGTTCTAACTGGGATGCAGAAGATTATGAAGATTGGTGTACAATTCAGCGTGACCTTAAGATCGACGGTGGATTACATCCAGTAACAGAAGAAGAAGTTGTTGCTATTCGTAATAAAGCAGCTAAAGTTATTCAGGCATTATTTAGAGAGCTTGGACTTCCTGAAATTACAGATGCAGAGGTTGAGGCTGCTACATACGCTAACGGATCTAAAGATATGCCAGACCGTAACGTAGTAGAAGACTTAAAAGCAGCAGAAGAAATGCTTGCTCGTGGAGTAACAGGTATTGACTTCGTTAAAGCACTTTACAGAGCTGGATACGAAGATGTTGCTGAGGCTGTATTCAACATTCAGAAAGCTAAAGTCGCTGGTGACTACTTACATACAGCAGCTATTTTTGATAAAGACTTCCATGTATTAAGTGCTGTTAACGTTCCTAATACATATTCTGGTCCTATGACAGGATATCAGATTAGCCCAGAGCGTTGGGAGAAGATGAGTAACATTCGTAAAGCTGTTGACCCAGCTAGCTTCTAGTCGAGATTTAAGGAAGGTGAAAACAAATGGCAATTGATCAAAAATTATTACAAAGCGTAATCGCAGAAGTGCTCAGAGAAATGAATTTAGAAGAGCCAGCAGCTCCTGCAGCTCCAGTTAGCAGTGCAGCAGCTAACGCAACTGACCTCGAATTGACAGAGGTTGGCGACGCAACAAAGGGCACAAACCCTAATGAAGTAGTTTTAGGTGTTGCTCCAGCATTTGGTGTATCTCAGACAACTAATATCGTAGGAATTCCTCATGGCAAGATTGTAAAAGAAATCATGGCTGGTATTGAGGAGGAAGGTGTATCCTGCCGCGTTGTTAAAGTATATAGAACATCTGACGTATCTTTCGTTGCTCATGATGCAGCTGAGTTAAGTGGTTCCGGAATTGGTATCGGTATTCAGTCTAAAGGTACTACAGTAATTCATCAGAAAGATTTACCACCATTAAGTAACTTAGAGTTATTCCCACAGTGTCCATTGATTGACCTTGATACATACAGACAGATTGGTAAGAATGCAGCAAAATATGCTAAGGGCGAATCTCCAAATCCTGTACCTGTACGTAACGATCAGATGGCTAGACCTAAATATCAGGCTTTATCAGCTGTTCTTCATATTAAAGAGACAGAGCATGCTGACAGAAATAAAGCTCCTAAGGCTCTTAAAGTTACATTTAAATAATATGTGAAAATCTCGCTTCCTTAGTCTTGTACGGTTTTTAGCATATTGGGAAGTGAATGTACATAAGAACTCAACGGGTTTTGGTCGTTGGAGTGTCAGATTCAAATAATAACGGAGGTGCCGAACGTGGATCAAGAACAATTAGTAAGACAGATAATGCAAGAAGTTTTAAAAAATATGCAACTCGCTACAGCTGCTCCAGCAGCATGTGCTTGTGAAGATAAAGTAACAAAGGAACAGTATCCTTTAGCAGAGAAAATTCCTGAGAGAATTAAAACTCCTACAGGAGTTGCTCTATCCGATATTACATTGGATAAAGTTATCAGTGGTGAGATTACAGCAAAAGATATGAGAATTTCTCCTGAGACATTGGAGATGCAAGCTCAGGTTGCTGAATCCGTTAGAAGAGATGCATTCGCATCTAACTTAAGAAGAGCAGGCGAGTTAATCGCTGTACCAGATGCAAGATTATTAGAGATTTACAATGCTCTTAGACCATATAGATCTACAAAAGCTGAGTTAATCGCCATCGGTGATGAGTTAATCAATCAATACGGAGCTACTGTAAGTGGAAACTTCGTAAAAGAAGCAGCAGAAGTATATGAGCAAAGAGGTAGATTGAAAAAAGCATAAGTTTTAGATAATCTGCAGGAGGTGTTAGCGTGAGTAAAATAATCGCAGGTGTAGATATTGGTAATGCTACAACGGAGGTCGCATTAGCAAGAGTCGATGGAACAAATGTAGAATTTTTATCAAGCGGTATTGTGCCTACTTCAGGAATCAAGGGAACAAAACAAAACATACATGGTGTATTCAAATCCTTACACGATGCACTAGTTAAAGTTGGAATGGATATTCAAGATTTAGACGAGGTAAGAGTTAACGAGGCAGCACCAGTTATCGGTGATGTTGCGATGGAGACAATTACTGAGACGATCATAACAGAATCTACAATGATTGGGCATAACCCAAATACTCCTGGTGGAATCGGTATTGGTGTTGGATATACGGTTGTTATTGATAAATTATCACAAACTAAATTAGATAAAGATGTAATTGTTATTATTCCATCAAACATCTCATTTGATTACGCAGCACAGCTTATAAATACATATAGTAAAAATGTTAATATCACAGGTGCCATTGTCCAAAAGGACGATGGCGTCTTGATTAACAACAGATTAGACAAACAGATACCAATTGTGGACGAAGTTGATTTAATTGACAAGGTTCCAATTGGTATGTTATGTGCTATTGAGGTTGCCCCTGTTGGTGGCGTTGTAGAAGTTTTGTCTAATCCTTACGGTATTGCAACGTTGTTTAAACTCTCCTCGGAGGAGACAAAACAAGTTGTTCCAATTGCGAGAGCATTGATTGGAAATAGATCAGCTGTAGTAATCAAGACTCCGGAAGGAGATGTAAAAGAGCGACGTATTCCAGCTGGAAAAATTCAGATTATTGGTAAGAAGAAGGCAGAGGTAGATGTCGACGCAGGTGCTGATAAGATTATGGAAGCTGTCAATACAGTGGACGAGATTGAAGATGTAAAGGGCGAACCTGGAACAAACGCTGGCGGTATGTTAGAGAAAGTTCGACAGGTAATGTCTAATCTGACTAATCAGCATCCAAGAGATATTAAGATACAAGATTTATTGGCTGTAGATACATTTAATCCACAGCAAGTAAAAGGTGGACTGGCAAATGAATTTTCATTAGAAAATGCTGTTGGTATTGCTGCCATGGTTAAGGCTGACAGACTTCAGATGGAGATGATAGCAGAAGAATTGACAGATAGATTAAAGGTTCCTGTAAGTGTAGGTGGAGTGGAGGCTGATATGGCTATCCGCGGAGCATTGACAACGCCAGGTACAGCGAAGCCATTAGCTATCTTGGATATGGGTGCTGGTTCAACAGATGCCTCTATCATTAACAGAGAAGGAAAGATCAAATCTATCCATTTAGCAGGTGCCGGAAATATGGTTACTCTGCTTATTAAATCAGAATTGGGTATTGAAGAATTTGAAATAGCAGAAGATATTAAAAAATATCCGCTTGCTAAAGTAGAAAGTTTATTCCATATAAGACATGAAGATGGAACCGTACAATTCTTCGAAAAACCACTTGACCCAAGCGTATTTGCAAAAGTAGTTTTGATAAAAGAAGGCAAGTTAGTTCCATTAGACGGATTAAATTCGTTAGAGAAAATTAAGTTGGTTCGTAATTCTGCAAAGAAAAAGGTGTTTGTAACGAATGCCATCAGAGCATTGCAAAAAGTAAGTCCAACAAAGAATGTTCGAGATATCGAGTTCGTTGTATTAGTTGGAGGTTCTGCTCTTGACTTTGAGGTTCCTCAATTAGTGACAGATGCTCTGTCACAGTATAAGGTAGTAGCTGGTCGAGCTAATATCAGGGGAAGTGAAGGACCACGTAACGCAGTTGCAACAGGATTAGTATTGGCTAGCACAGAAAAGGGTGAGTAATTATGGCTATGGAAGCAATGAATTCCACATTTAATGATAGACCCGTTGTAAAAGTATACTATGACAGCAGCAGCGTTAGAGAAGAAGAAATAAAAAGTATACTTTATGGGATCGAAGAGGAAGGTATCCCTTTTGATGTAGTTGCAGGAAATAAAAAAGATGCAGTTGCGTTGGCATATGACGCAAGCGTAAATTCTAGATTAGGGGTCGGTGTGGGTATCGGAAAGGACAATATCGTTCTTCATTATGAAAAGCTGAACCCAACGGAACCTATTTTTTGTGTAAGCAGAAAGAGAGCTGCGAACTATCGTATCTTAGGTGCAAATGCAGCTAGATTAGTCAAAAAAATGCCTTTCAGAAACTTTGAATAATAAAGTCAGATAAGGGAGGTGTGATTGTGGCGCTAAAATGTACAGGGTTTATTGAAACCCTAGGGTTAGCAGCGGCAATAGAGGCCGCAGATACCGCTGTAAAGAGTGCGAATGTTAAGCTAATCGGATATGAGTACACAAAAGGAGACGGTATGTGTACGGTGAAGATTGAGGGAGACGTTGGAGCAGTAAAAGCAGCGATAGCCGCCGCTTCTATATCAGCATCAAAGGTATGGGGTGTATACAGCACAGATGTGATTGCACGTCCAGCAGCCGGCATTGATATGCTTATTCATAATGCGGATGCTACAATTGGATACGAGGATCCAAATGCAGTATCAAAAGAAGGGGAAAATGAAGAAGAAGCAGAGGAAGAATCTGAGGAGTCTGACTCGCCAAAGGCAGAAGAAAATTTTGAGCCTACAGAAGAAGTGATACAATTGGTTGAACCAGAAACTATAGAGGAAGAAAGTATCGAGAAAATCGAGCTAGAACAGTCTGAAGCTGTAGATGAGGAAGAGCCAGAAACTGTAGAAGAGATAGAAGAAATTTCTGAACCTGCGAAAGAGGAAGGCACAAAAGATGCTGAGCCTGCAAAAGAAGTGAAACTAGAAGAGTCTGAAGAGGATGAGGAGCCAGCAGATATTCAAAAACAAGAAGTTCCAAAGGAGACGCCAAAGAGAACGAATTCTAGAAAAAGAAGGAGAACATCTGGAAAGAATCCAAAGGGAAATGGAAAAAATCCTGAAAATGAATAAGGATGGGTCACTCGCCAAGGAGGATATAGAATGATAAATGAAGCATTGGGAATGATTGAAACAAAAGGTTTAGTAGGCGCAATTGAAGCTGCCGATGCTATGACAAAATCAGCTAATGTTACTTTAGTTGGATATGAGAAAATCGGTTCTGGGCTTGTCACAGTCATGGTAAGAGGCGATGTCGGAGCAACAAAAGCAGCCGTAGACGCTGGTGCAGTGGCAGCAGATAAGGTTGGAGAGTTAATTTCTCAGCACGTAATTCCACGCCCTCACAGTGATGTTGAAAAGATTTTACCAAAGCAAGTTTAGGAAAACTAAGCTAAATTATTTCGTAATCTGATTATGGAGTAGTTCACAGCGAATCAAGGGGACATGGTCTCATGTCCTTTGGTTCGTTGGTAAAAAGGAGTAAAGAAAAAGGGTTGAATTTGATGAACAATTATAACGACACACTAGTAAAATTTAATTCATTAATAGAAAAAAATGAATTTGCCCCTTTTGAAGGTGATTTAAAAGTTGGAGTAGATTTAGGTACAGCCAATATTGTGCTGTCCGTTGTAGACTCTAATAATACACCAATTGCAGGAGCAACATATCCATCTACAGTAGTAAGAGATGGTATTGTTGTAGACTTTATCGGTGCCTCAAGAGTTGTGAGACGACTAAAAGCACAGTTAGAAGAACTTTTAGGAAGAGAGCTAGTTTATGCGGCTACTGCCATTCCGCCTGGAATTATGGAGGGAAATGTAAAAGTAATATCTAATGTTGTGGAAGCGTCAGATTTTGAGGTCTCCAATGTAATAGATGAACCGACTGCGGCGGCCAGTGTTCTTGGAATTACAGATGGTGCTGTTGTCGATGTGGGTGGCGGTACAACAGGTATTAGTATACTCAAAGAAGGTAAGGTAGTGTTCACAGCGGACGAGCCAACAGGTGGTACGCATATGACATTAGTATTAGCGGGATATTTTAAGACTTCTTTTGAGGAAGCTGAGAAAATTAAAAAAGATGCTTCTAGAGAGAGTGAGGTATTTCCAATAATAAAACCAGTCGTACAAAAAATGGCAGCGATTGTCAATCGCTTTATAAAAGGATACGATGTGGATGTTATTTATGTAGTGGGTGGTGCATGTACATTCAAAGACTTCGAGAAGGTTTTTGAGAAAGAAACTGGAATTAAGACAATAAAGCCAAAGGAACCATTATTGGTAACCCCACTTGGCATTGCAATGAATAGTACCTTAGAATAGGTGATTAGCGATGACAAAAAATGAATTGCAAGAGCGCCTTATGTCCGTAATTGTAGAGTATATGGCAGACGAGATAATTAGACGATATGTAGTTCAGTGTAAAAAAGCTCTTGTTTTGTATTCAGGAGCATTGCTCGGTTTTCAAGATGCAATGGAAGGTCTAAAAAGTCTAAAAGAGCAGGGATGGAAACTGACAGTTGCAATGAGTCAAAGTGCAGCAGAGATTATTACGAAGGAGCGTATCGAAAAAGAACTTGCGCCTGAAGCGATTGTTACAGAGGGAAGTCCAGTAGATTATAGAAAGTTGGTAGATGAAAATAATTTCGTTTTAATTCCTAGTTTATCCATAAATACAACTGCAAAAGTTGTAAATTGCATTAGTGATAATTTATTAACCAGAATTATTTCCCGTTCTATGATTGTTGGAAAGCCTATAATTGCTTCCATAGATGGTTGTTGTCCAGATAATGAGCAAAGAGCCAGTATGGGATTTCATGTGACAGAAGCTTATAAAGTAAAACTGAGAAGCAATTTGGAAGATCTTAGAAGCTTTGGGGTTATTTTAACCACTTCTAAGAATCTAGCTCATAAGGCAAATAAAGTATTTGATAGTAAGTATAGTTTTTCTAATGATTATAAGACTGAGACAAAAAAGGCACCAGAACAAGCAACGAAAAATATTGCCTGTGATTGTGGTGTGAAAACTCAGACGGAAAATCAGATGGTAAAACTAGATAAAAATATTATTAGTAAGAGTGATATTGTGATAAATCAGCGATACAAGACAATTATTGTAAAGAAGGGTGCGTTAGTGACGGCACTTGCAAAAGATGAAGCGTATAAGAGAGGAATCACAATTATAATGGAATAGGGAATATCTCTATTCTCTCGTTCTTAGCACAGCGGTTATGCTTATAGGAGGTAAAAGATGTATTTAGCAAAAGTAAGAGGTACAGTTGTTTCCACAATGAAGGCGGCGAGTCTTACAGGGTGTAAACTACTCATCATCGAAAAATTAAATGAAGATTTAACATCCAAAGGCACAACTGAAATTGCAGTAGATGCAGTTGGTGCTGGAGACGGAGAGATTGTACTTGTCTCTAGAGGTAGCTCAGCGAGATATATTTTCTCGGATAAGGGCTCACCGATTGACGCGGCAATTGTCGGTATTGTTGACACGGTAGAAGTAACACCATCAAGATAGGATGTGAGAGCGTTGG
Organism: Lachnospiraceae bacterium; assembly: GCA_051880475.1. Taxonomy (GTDB): domain Bacteria; phylum Bacillota; class Clostridia; order Lachnospirales; family Lachnospiraceae; genus JAUUSJ01. The sequence goes on from JBJEOA010000065.1 coordinate 151,473, forward strand.
CGAATATTTATACAAAGACTGGCGATAAGGGCCAGACGGGTTTGTATGGTGGCTCTAGAATAGATAAAGATAGTCTTAGGGTGGAATGTTACGGAACCTTAGACGAAGCGATTTCTATGTTGGGTTTAGCCTATACGCAGACTCAAACCCCTGAAATAAAAGAATATATTCATCATATCCAAGAGAGAATGTTTCAAGCTGGGGCAGAACTTGCCAGTGATGAGCGTGGCATGGATATGCTAAAAGATAAAATTAGTGAAGCTGATGTGAAATATTTAGAGGATATCATTGATGAATGTACAGCTGTAGTTGGATTACAGCGTGAGTTCGTTGTCCCAGGAGTTAATCCTTCTTCGGCGGCACTTCATGTAGCGAGAACAGTGGTAAGACGAGCAGAGCGTAATATTGTGGCATTAAAGAGAACGGAAAAGGTTCGAGAACTGCTACAAAAATATATCAATCGTCTATCTGATGCTTGCTATGCGATGGCAAGGCTAGAAGAGACATATAAGCAAATGAGTGATTTAAAAGCTCTAGTGCAAAAAATTGTGAGAGAGCAGCTTGATTTGCAAAAAAAGGAGGAATACGAGATGGATATGACATTGGAATCTATGAAGCAGATGTCATTATACGTTGAAGAGAAAGCAAAGGAAATGGGTGTTCCTGTCGTATTTTCAGCGGTAGACGCAGGAGGAAATCCAATTTTACTACACCGCATGGAAGATTCCTTATTGGCCAGCATTAAAATCTCCATGGATAAGGCATATACTTCTTGTATTTTGAAATTGCCAACATGTGATCTTGCACAGGCGGCAACTCCAGGAGCAGGATTATACGGAATTCAAAATTTATGTGATGGAAGAATTGTTGTATTTGGCGGTGGATATCCAATCAAAAAGGACGGTAAAATAATCGGAGCGATTGGTGTCAGCGGTGGAACTGCACAGGAAGATATGGCAATTGCGACATATGCATTAGAAAAAATGCAAGGAGGAAGTAAATAATGAATGTAGATGTAGCTTTAATTGAAAAATTAGTCAAAAAAGTTTTAGACGGCGTTGATGCAGCATCTTGCACTACAGAAGATGAATATACATATGGTATTTTCGATAGTATGGATGAAGCTATTACGGCATCTGAGATTGCACAAAAACAGTACATGAAATGTTCTATGGCAGACCGCCAAAAATATGTGAACGGAATTAGAGAAGTTATTTGTAAGAAAGAAAATTTAGAGTTAATCTCTAAATTAGCAGTAGAAGAAACAGCAATGGGTGGTTATGAGTATAAATTAATCAAGAACCGTTTAGCAGCTGAGAAATCTCCTGGAATCGAAGATTTAGTGACAGAAGCTATGACAGGTGATGGCGGTTTAACATTAGTTGAGTACTGTCCATTTGGTGTAATTGGTGCTATCGCTCCTACGACAAACCCTACAGAGACAATTATTTGTAATTCTATTGGTATGTTGGCAGGTGGAAACTCTGTAGTATTTAGTCCTCATCCACGTTCAAAAAATGTATCTATTATCACAATCAAAATGATTAATAGAAAGTTAGAAGAGCTTGGAGCTCCTAGAAACTTAGTAGTTACTGTAAAAGAGCCTTCCATTGAAAATACAAATATTATGATGCAACATCCAAAGGTAAGAATGTTAGTTGCCACAGGTGGTCCTGGAATTGTTCACACTGTAATGTCCTCAGGAAAGAAAGCAATCGGTGCTGGTGCTGGTAATCCTCCGGTAGTAGTAGATGAGACAGCTGATATCGAGAAAGCAGCAGTTGATATTATCAATGGATGTAGCTTTGACAATAATCTTCCATGTATCGCTGAGAAGGAAATCATCGCTGTAGACCAGATCGCAGATTACTTAATGTTCAATATGAAAAATTGTGGTGGATATGAAGTAAAAGATCAAGAAATTATCGATAAATTAGTGAAGTTAGTAATTAACGATAAGGGCGGCCCTAACGTAAACTTCGTTGGAAAGAGCGCTCAGTACATCTTAGATAAAGTTGGAATTCAAGTAGGAAAAGATGTAAAAGTTATCGTAATGGAAACGGAGAAAGATCATCCATTTGTTCAAAAAGAACTTATGATGCCTATCTTACCTATGGTTCGTGTAGCTAATGTTGATGAGGCAATTGACTTTGCAGTAGAAGTAGAGCATGGCAATAGGCATACAGCTATGATGCACTCTAAAAATGTTGATAAATTAACTCAGATGGCGAAAGCAATTCAGACAACAATTTTCGTTAAAAATGCTCCATCTTACGCAGGAATTGGTGTAGGTGGAGAGGGATATACAACATTTACTATTGCTGGACCTACAGGAGAGGGATTGACATCCGCTAAATCCTTCTGCCGTAAGAGAAGATGCGTATTATCCGATGGATTTCATATCAGATAAGAGGTGAATCATAATGGAAAAAAACCTGAACGACATTATCGCTGCAGCAGGTATTGTTGGAGCTGGTGGAGCTGGATTTCCAACTCATGTAAAAATGAACGCGAAGGCAGAGTACGTTATTATTAACGGTGCTGAGTGTGAGCCTTTACTTCGAGTAGACCAGCAATTGATGGCTGTCGAGTCAAAGAAAATTTTGGATGCTCTTGCACTTGTAAAAGAGCATGTAGGAGCAAAATATGGTGTTGTAGCCCTAAAAGGCAAATACCATGATGCGATTGATAATTTTAATAAAATTATTAGTGGATATGAAGGCTTAAGCCTTCATATCTTGGATAACTTCTATCCAGCAGGTGATGAGCAAATTACAGTTTATGAGGTGACAGGACGAATTGTTCCAGAAGGCGGTATTCCACTAAAATGTGGTGTTATCGTATCTAATGTTGAGACAATGCTTAATATTTATAATGCATATTATGAGGATAAGCCAGTCACAGATTCTTATGTTACTATTACTGGAGAGGTTAAGAATAAAATAACTGTGAAACTGCCTATTGGAATTACAGTAAAAGAAGCAATTGATTTAGCTGGGGGAGTGACAACAGACGGAGATTATGTTATAATTAATGGAGGACCTATGATGGGAAAACATGTATCTCCAGACTCTAAAATCACAAAAACAACGAAGGGATTAATCGTTTTACCAGCAAATCATAGATTGATTCAGGACGTGAAAAAAGATGTCTCAAATATGCTTAGAGAGGCAAAGACAGCTTGTATGCATTGTAGTTTATGTACAGAAGTATGTCCAAGAAATTTGATTGGTCATAGTATCGCACCGAATAAGACTATTCGTCTTGCAAGTTATGGTAGTATGTGTGATAGTAAAACATCACCAATGATAGCATTTTTATGCTCTGAGTGTCGCTTATGCCAGTACGCATGTGTGATGGATCTTCAGCCTTGGAAGATTAATCATCAATTAAAAGGCATTATGGCACAAAATGGCATTAAAAATACACTGAACAACGCACCTGATAGGGTACATCCTGCTAGAGAATACCGTAAATATCCTGTCACGAAGCTTGTTCGTCAACTGGGCCTTACAAAATATGATGTAAAAGCTCCGTTACAAGAAGTCAAAATTGACTTTAAGAGTGTAACCATTCCTTTAGGACAACATATCGGCGCACCTGCAGTGCCATGTGTGAAGGTTGGAGATAGCGTAAAAAGAGGAGATGTAATCGCTAAACCAGCCGAAGGAAAGTTAGGCAGCAGCATTCATGCTAGTATCTCTGGTGTTATCAAGGAGATCGAAAATGGACACATTACAATAGGATAGGAGAGATGATTATGGATATTTTTGGTGGATTACTTGCGGCTTTTGGTGGTGGAATATTTGGAGCAGCTTTGGGTGCAGTTCCAGCATTCGTTATGACAGGTGTTATTGCAACTATTGGAGCAATTTTATCTATGGCGGGAGTAGCAGCTGGTGGTGTTGCAGTTAACCAAATTGCATTCGGTTCTTTCTTTGGACCTCACGTAGCATTTGCAGGCGGTGTGGCAGCAGCAGCATTTGCAGCAAACAAAAAAGGTAAACTTGGTTCAGGTACAGACGTTGTTTCCCCATTAAACGGACTTGCAGACGCTTCTGTAATTTTAGTAGGTGGAGTTTTTGGTGTAGGTGGTTATTTAGTAAACTACTTATATGGAACAGTTATTGGATTAAAGACAGATACTGTTGCTATGACAGTTGCTACTATGGGTATCATTACAAGACTTGTATTAGCAAATAAAGGTCTTATCGGAAAATATGAAGGAAAAGAGCCAAGAACATGGATTAATGGTAAAGCATTATCATATAATATTTTATTTGGTCTTGGATTAGGTGTATTAGTAGGTGGAATTGGTTCTCAATTAGCTTCTAATCCAGATATTCTTGGCGATGTAGCTTTAGCAGGCAACTTCCCTGTAATTTGTTTTGGTATCGCAGCAATTACATTATTCTTTGCATGTATGGGATTGGCAGGTCCAACAACTCACCATATCGTATTGCCAGCAGCAAATGCAGCAGTACTTTGTACATTAAAGACAGGCAATGCTACAATGGGATTTGCTATGGGAATTTTATTCGGTGTTATCACATCCGTTCTTGGTGATTTCATGGGTAATGCATTTAACAGTCACTGTGATTCTCATATTGACCCACCAGCAATGACAATCTTTACAACTACATTTGTTATTATGGCTCTTTGGGGCTAATCGAAGATTTAAGGATGGTGTTACACAGTGAAAAAGTCAATTGGATTTGTAGAATTAAAGAGTATTCCTGTCGGTATTCAAACGGCAGATGAAATGTTAAAAGCAGGAAACGTTGAATTACTATTAGCTACTCCAATTTGTCCTGGTAAATATGTTATCATTATTGGAGGAAATACTGGTCCTGTAAAAGCAGCTATGAGCAAGGCAGAGTTAGTTGCAGATGTATATTTAATTGACCAGCATATATTAGATAATATTGATGATAGAGTATTGCCAGCTATTTCAGGTGTTACTGAAGTAGGACAAGTTAAGAGTATTGGCTCGATAGAAACTATCTCAGCTTTGACAGCTATTATTGCAGGAGACATAGCAGTTAAGGCGGCGAAGGTAGATATTGTTGATATTAGAATTGCACGGGGACTTGGAGGTAAAGGATTTTTAATTATCACTGGCGAAGTTTCCTCCGTAAAATCAGCAATTCAAGCTTGTATGAATAGTATGGGAGTGAGCGGTGAAGTGACAAGTACTTCCGTTATAGCATCTCCACATAAAGATTTAATAGCTTCCATATTATCGTAAAGAGAAATTTATAGTTAACTATAAAAAGGATGCTGTATGATAGCTCGTTAGAGTTTATCTACAGCATCCTTTTTAATGCTTTAATACTTTATTATATCCGTTAAATTCCTAAAAGTTTATTTATGCGGTCTAAGTCAAAGCCAACAATTTCTTCTTTTCCGATGACAGTGACAGGGACACCAGTGTAACCTCTCGCCTTCATAAATGCTTTTCCGTCTTTGTCTTCTTTTAAATTAATTTCCTGATAAGAAATATTATGTTTGTCGAGATGTTTCTTCACCTGTTTACAGTAGCCACAGGCAGGTAAAGTGTAAATTTTCACTTGATTATTTTCCTCTTTTTTGGAAGTGTCTTTGCCATATAAAATACTATTTAATAAACCCATACAATAACATTCCTCCTTTATTTAATAGTTTCATAGCAACTTCTATAATAAATCGTCGCCCTCATCCCAGTTTACTGCACAAAGGCCTCCAGTTTGAAATGCCTTCAATACACGCAAAGTTTCGTCAATACTTCTTCCAACATTTGTATCATGGATAACACTGTAGCGAATGTTTTGGTCAGGGTCGATGATAAAGAGACCGCGAAGAGCGATACCCTCATCCTCAATTAAAACACCGTAATCTTTTGATACACGCATTGTATTGTCAGAAGCCATAGGGAATTTAATTTGTCCCAAATCTCCCTCAATCCATGCCTGATGAGAGTACTGACTATCTGTACTAACGGATAGAATATCTGCTTTCAATTCTTGGAATTCCTCATATCTATCACTGAAGGCAGTAATCTCTGTAGGGCAAATAAAAGTAAAGTCGAGTGGATAGAAAAACATAACAAGCCATTTTCCCTTATAATCATCCAACTTAACTTCGATAAAATCTTCCCCGTCTCCTGTGACCGCATTCATCTTAAAATCTGGTGCTTTTTCTCTGACTAATCTTTTCATCTTTTTATACCTCCTTTAGATTTTTATAATAAATTTGTATTCCTGATTTCGCAGGATTTACGATAGCTGAAAGCCTGATTATCTCTTGCTTTGCACTTCCATAATAAATTCATTATATAATAAAAAATTTTGGAAGTAAAGAAAAAAAACGAGTTTAAAAACCAAGAAAAAGAAGAAAAAAGAACAAATAAAACCATTGTTTTTATAAATAAATTAGGATATAATTAAAAAAAAAGGAGGTATTAGTATGGCGGAGGAAAAGAAAACAACAACAGATTGTCCACAATGCTTTTATCAGGAAGAAAAAGAAGAGCAGGCAACAGATTGTCCACAGTGCTTCTATCAGGAGGAGAAAGAGGAGCCAAAGACAGATGAGTGCCCTAACTGCTTCTATCGTCCTTAGAAATAATTGATGTGCAATATGAATTGAGCGGAATAAGGATGTCCTAAATTTGTTTGAATTTAGGGCATCCTTATTATTTTATAGCCATAGTGACTTAGTTTTAGTTTTGCCCCGACTTACGGTTAGAAAATTCATGGAAATACTCAGAGAGTTCCTCGATACCAGAGCCATCATAGGCACTTGTCAAAAAAACAGTGTTTAAATCACTGCCAGCGTATTCTAAATAATTCATAGAACGCTTGATATTAGAACCTTCTTTGTCAATCTTCGTAATAATGCCGATAGTAGGTTTATTGAATTTAAAGGCGACCCCTCCTGGAAACCAACAGTCTTCTGAGGTTGAGTCTTGAACGAGTGCGATTAAGTCTGCATCGTAGGCCGTGACAGTAAGTGGACCCCAAAACCAACGATTTTGCATATACTCACCTGGCGTATCAATAAAATCTCCGATATATTCTATAGCCTGCGTTTTATCGTATTTAATCTCCATATCATTAAGGCGTTGAATTAAAGTTGTCTTTCCAGCGGCAGAAGCGCCTATCAATATTATCTTCATAATCTTATCCCCTAAGAACGTGTAATAGTTGAAACGTCAAAACCGAGTTTTGTAGAAAATGTGTGAAGTACACTTTTAAGTGCCGCCTCAACATTGGAGATAGAGCCGACAATAATAACAGAACCAGAAAAACGGTCTACAAAACCAAGTTGAATAGATGCAGCCTTAGAACAAATATCAGCCGCAATAATGGAAGCCTCAGATGGAGTGATTGTGAGAATACCAATAGCCTCGTGGTATTCGTCTGGAAGACCAAGTTTTTTGTAAACTCCAGCTTGAGGTCTTGTCACTAAGTGAGCTAATGTGATTTGTTTGCCAGGCACATATTCTTGAATCATGCGGGCCTTATCATTGTTCTCAGAAGCTTTTTGAATTAAATCGTCAAACATAAAAACCATTTCCTTTCCTTTATAGTTGTACTTGTAAAATCAGGTATCTCAGCTTACTGTGAAAATCTCAAATTAGATAGGTAATAGATTCTCATTCATAGCTGCCTGTAAAAGCAAGCATATCCGTTTACTATATCTATAATATCTTAATTATAATTGTACAAAAAAATAGCGAAAAGGTAAAGGGAATTAGTAGTAATTTATAAAAAATGATAGAAAAAAATTACCTTAGTTCGTATGCATTTTTTCATAAAGCAAGACAAAAAAGAATAGATTATATAAAGGAAAAAAGATAAGGTGAAAAAAACAGGCTGTGAGAAATAAAGGAAAAAAGAATCTAGAAAAATTTAAAAATTGCAGATAAGATAGGGCGGGAGGAAAGGATGAGAGATCAAATAATAGGATGGATTACAGGTATTATGTTAACATTCTTATTGCCGTATTGCTTTACGATGCTGCTAACAGGAATGAAAGCCGAAACGGGAGAGGGAAAGGAGAGCGGAATTAAAATTATTTTGGAAGATGGAAGAGCAATTGATTTGGAGGAATATGTAAAAGAAGTGACAGCTGGAGAAATTTCTATGGAGGAGGAGCAAGAAGCAATTAATGCGCAGATGGTTATTGTCAGGACAAACTTAATTAGAAAAATAGGGCAAAAAAAGGAGATTGAGGCAAAGAGTCTTAATGTGAGGGCTGTGGACGAAAAGACATTGAGAGAAAATCTAGGTGTAAAAAAATATAGCGAAGCGACAAAAAAATTAAGACAGGCACAAAAAAAGACAAGTGGTATTGTATTAAAATATAAGAAAAAATACATAGAAGCTCTATATCACGTATGCAATACGGGAATGACAGTCAGTGCAAAGGAAATCACTGGAAAGGAGAAAGCATATCTACAATCTGAGGAAAGTAGCCAAGATATAGAATCAGAAAACTATATGAATGTAGAGGAATTTTCAAAAGCTCAAGTGGTGAGCAAATTAAAAACGAAATTAGAGGCAAAAAAGATAGATGAAAATAATGTATTAGAATCTATTCATATTGAAAAGAAAACAGAGCTTGGATATGTAAAGCAGATAAAAGTTGGAGAGGAGGAAATGACGGGAGAAGAGTGGAGAACACTCTTTTCTCTTTCCTCAGATAATTTTTATATAGAAGAATATGAGGGAAAAATTCGCATGATTTCTCTTGGTAAGGGGCATGGGATGGGGCTGAGTCAGTATGGAGCTAATGAGATGGCAAAACAGGGAAGAAATTATAAGGAAATACTTAAGCACTATTATAGAAATATAATATTAGAAAGCTTAAAGTAATGTATTGGCAAATTTATAAATTTTTCTTTGCATAATGTATATTATTATCATTTCTGGAAAAAATGTAACTAGAGGTGATGATAATGAAGGAGTCAAAAAAACAGTTTAATCTACTGAATAAAATATCCTACAGTACCGTTATTATGATTATTTTTGTAGTCGCTGCAATTTCTTTATTATACAGTCTTAGAATAAGACATAATCAGGAGCTTGTAAAGCAGCAGATAACAAAAGAACAGACAAATGAGGTGAGCGGTAAAGTCTCTACACAAGAGAAGCAAAAAGAAGAGAAGAAGGAGAGCACAATAGCAAAAAAAGAAGAGAAAAAAGAAGCTTCAGCCAAAGTAAGTGAAGGATATGATGGAAAGCAAAAATTAGAATGGCCGTTACTTGGAAATGTGATTATTCCATATAGTATGGATACTACGGTATATTTTGAGACACTTGACCAGTACCAGTGCAATTCTGGTCTTTTTATTCAGGCGGCAGAAAATACAAAAGTAAAAACAGTATACAAGGGAATTGTAAAGAAGGTTACAAAGGATGATAAATATGGAACAATGATTACGGTAGATATGGGTGGTAATTATACTGCGACATACGGACAAATTCAAAAAGCGAAAGTAAAAGCTGGTGATAAAGTAGAGGCAGGAGAGACAATTGGATATGTAGCAAAACCAACAAAATATTTTACATTGGAGGGAAGTCATCTTTACTTTGAAGTAGAAAAAGATGGAAAATCTATGAATCCAGTAGAAATTTTACAATAAAAATCCATATTAAGTAGAAAAATAAATAGACGCAAAGAGGGAAGATGATTCTCCTTGGGAATATAGAGTGACTCCAAGGGGAATCATTTTTGTGGTTTTTAGATTTATATATAAATTTACGTCATTACGCTATTTGACTTCTATTGAGAAAAAGAAAAGTTTGAGCTAAGATAGAAGAAAAAAGTAGGTGATAAGATGCATTATACATATTTAGTTGAGTGTAGAGACCATACATTTTATATAGGATATACTAATAATTTAGATAAGAGAATAAAGACACATAACGAGGGAAAGGGAGCAAAGTACACAAGAGGACGACTCCCTGTCATATTGAGGTATTATGAAGAGTATGAGTCAAAGACGGAGGCAATGAAAAGAGAATATGAATTAAAAAAATTAACGAGGAAGAAAAAAGAAGAATTAATCAAAACATTTAAAAAAGATATTCAAAGAGGTATGTAAAAATAAATGAATGAGAATACTGAAAAAATAGTTCTATTTTCACATAGAAAAATTTTTATCTGGCATAGTATTCTCATCCAAAATTTAAATATTACTATCTAAAAGGTAGGTATATTAATTTAGGCTAAATATAGATAAATGACAAGAAAATGGCATAGACTGCCAAGCATAACAAATATATGAAATACTTCATGGTTGCCAAAATATTTTGCAATTTGAAAAATTGGCGGTTTAATAGCGTAAATGATACCTCCCACTGTGTATAAAATTCCTCCGATGAGAAGGAGAGCAAAAGCGGGAGCAGATAGGCTATGAATAAGTGGGACAAAAGCGAAAATACAAGCCCATCCCAATGCAATATAGAGAATGGAGCTTAAGTACTTCGGACAAGTAATCCAAAATATTTTAAATAAAATACCTAAAATAGATAGTCCCCAAACAAAAGCTAATAAAATAGTTCCTGTTTTTCCAGTAAGAACAATGCGGCAAATTGGTGTATATGAGCCAGCAATTAAGACAAAAATCATAGCGTGGTCAAGCTTGCGTAAAATAGTCTCTTTTTCTTTAGAACAACGGATTGAATGATAAATGGTACTTGCCGTGTATAAAATTACCATACTTAAAATAAAAATAGCAATAGAAAGAATATGATTACTATTTGCACCGAAAAAAGTCTTTTTAAGAAGTGGATAAATGGCCAATAAAGATAAAATTGCGCCAATACCATGTGTGATGGCACTTCCAGGATCTTTTAAGTGAACGAAGGTGTTTTTTAGAGGATGATTTTGTCTAGAGGATACAGTAAAATTATTTTGAGTATAAATAGATTTTTGACTATGCATAAAAAAACTCCTTTCACAAATGAATATTAAAACTACATAAAGTAGTATTATAAACTATGTATTATAATATACATATTATATTATGTGGAAAAGAATGTCAAGAGTTAAAAGGAAAAATTTGAAGGTCAAAATAATTTAGAAAAAAATGGGTTTGTATAGACGATTTATATTGTGAGTTGCATATTTAGTCAAAAAATGTTAGAATATAAAAAAACTTGCATAATGGGAGAACATGCCTGCGTTCACACGCACTATATAAATAATTATGTGTATTTTCAAAACTTACGGTAGCGGGCAGACGGGTTTACAGGCATTATATATAAATAATTATACGGAATAGATAAGAAAAAAATAGAGCAGAAAGTTGCCAAATTAAAAGAAAGGATTTGAAAGAATGAAATATAGAATGACATCTTCGACCTTGACAAGGGCAGAGCAAATTCAACAATATATTTTGCGAGTCAAACCAATACTAAATCAAAAAGCACTATTTGCTGATGGAACACAAGAGTATAGAAAACCAATGGAGTGTGAGACAGGAGATACAGTAACTCTTCGTTTTCGCACAGCAAAAGATAACGTAGATACTGTTATACTACATTATGGAAATGAAAAAAAATCTGTTCATATGAGATGGAGTGACAGTGATGAATTATTTGATTACTATGAAACGAAGCTTTTAGTCGGTGAGGAGGCCATTCCTTATTATTTTGAGATTATAACTGGGGGAATGTGCTGTTTTTATAATAAAAAAGGGCCAGTCAGAAATTTAGAGGAGTTTTTTAATTTTAAGATTATTCCAGGTTTTCACACACCAGATTGGGCTAAGGGTGCTGTTATTTATCAAATTTTTGTGGATCGTTTTTACAATGGTGATCCTAATAATGATGTATTAGATAAAGAGTATGTGTATATTAATGAGAAAGTTTCCAAAATAGAAAATTGGGATAAATATCCAGCTTCAATGGGAGTCCGAGAATTTTATGGCGGTGATATTCAGGGAGTTATGGATAAGTTAGATTATTTACAGGATTTAGGAATTGAGGTTATTTATTTTAATCCTATCTTTGTGTCACCTTCTAATCATAAATATGATATTCAAGATTATGATTATATAGATCCTCACTATGGAAAAATTGTGTACGATGAGGGTGAGTTATTAAATCAAGATTGGGAATGTGAGAATAAATATGCTAGTAGATATATTAATCGTGTAACTTCTAAGAAAAATTTAGAGGCGAGTAATGAATTTTTTGCTGAGTTTGTGGAGGAAGTCCACAAAAGAGGAATGAAGATAATTTTAGACGGTGTATTTAATCACTGTGGTTCTTTTAATAAATGGATGGACCGTGAAAGAATCTATGAGGAGGCCCCTGGCTATGAAAAGGGAGCTTATATCGCTTACGATAGCCCATATCGTTTTTTCTTTAAGTTTTATGATGATTTTAAGTGGCCTTATAATTCTTCTTATGATGGTTGGTGGGGACACGATACGCTGCCAAAGCTAAATTATGAAGAGTCACAGACATTATATAATTATATTTTAGATATTGGAAGAAAATGGGTTTCACCACCGTATAATGTAGATGGATGGCGTTTAGATGTGGCAGCAGACTTAGGACATTCTGCCGAGTATAATCATAAATTTTGGAGAGATTTCAGAAAGGCTGTGAAAGGTGCAAATCCAAATGCCATTATTTTGGCAGAGCATTATGGAGATCCGGGAGATTGGATGCAAGGTGACCAGTGGGATACTGTTATGAATTATGATGCTTTTATGGAGCCGATTACATGGTTTTTGACAGGTGTGGAAAAGCATAGTGATGAATATCGAGGAGAACTTCTTGGAAATAGCGATGCTTTTTATGGAGCTATGGAGTATCATATGTCTCGTTATCACACTCCTTCTTTGATGGTCTCAATGAATGAATTATCCAATCATGACCACTCTAGATTTCTTACAAGGACAAACAATAGAGTGGGAAGAACACATAGCGTCGGAGCACAAGCCGCCAATGAGGGTATCGATAAAAGTATTTTTAGAATTGCAGTACTTATGCAGATGACTTGGCCAGGGGCACCAACCGTGTACTACGGCGATGAGGCTGGAGTTTGTGGGTGGACAGATCCCGATAATAGAAGAACGTATCCTTGGGGCAACGAGGATAAGAAGTTGATTCAGTACCATAAGGATATGATTTCTATTCATAAAAAATATCAGGCGTTAAAGACTGGTTCGATTAAGTTTTTACATGGTGCATATCGAGAGTTAGCGTACGGTCGTTTTGCTGGAGATGAAAAAATTGTTGTCATTATAAATAGCAATTTAGAGGCAAAAAAATTTCGGATTTCAGTCTCAGAGATTGGAGTCACAGATAGAGAAATAATGCAACAGATTATTTTAACGGTCGATGGTGGTTATACGACAGATATAAGTCGATTTGAAGTGCAAGATGGCATATTAAATATTACAATGCCTAAGAAATCTGCTAATGTTTTAGTAGCTAGAAGAAAATAAATAAAAACATAAATGAAACTGCCTGTTTTTTAGGTATTACTAAAAATAAAGTGCTGTCGAAAAATTTCTTTTTCGACAGCACTTTATTTTTAAATTCAATGACACAAAATAAAAAAGCTAATACGTAAAAGTATTAGCTTAATGCCGGCGACCGGAATCGAACCGGTACGGGAGTATAAGTCCCGCAGGATTTTAAGTCCTGTGCGTCTGCCAGTTCCGCCACGCCGGCAGGAACTACTATTAAAATGTATTTAAAAGAAGCACATCATTACTATATCATAAATTAAATGAAAATGCAACCCTTAAAATGGATGGGGAAGGATTCGAACCTTCGAAGGCGGTGCCAACAGATTTACAGTCTGCCCCCTTTGGCCACTCGGGAACCCATCCTCGCTTGAACCTTAATTATTATATTATGTTTTTCAAAAAAAGTCAAGGTGTTTTTTGAAAAAAATTAAAAATATTTTTTAATTAATTGTAATTGAAATTATAGTTTGATATCATGATATCAGGGTCAAAAGGTCAAAAAGCCGTTCATGTTTGAATGATAAGGCATTTGACTTCAACATCATATCATACAAAGATGAATGAAAGGATGAGAGATATGACAATAGAAGAGATTTTACAAAAAGTAAAAAATAGAGAGCTTTCTATTGAGGAGGCTAAAAATCAGGTAGAAAATCCAGATATGGACTATGCTTGTATTGACTATAATAGAGAAAAAAGAACAGGAGTGCCAGAAGTTATTTATTGTGAGGGAAAATCGGCAAAACAGATTAAGAATATTGTGAAAAATATGTTAATGCATGGAAGTAAGCATATTCTTGGAACAAGATGTGACAGAGAAAAATATGAGGAAGCAGCTAAGATTTGTGATAAAATAAAGTATTATGAAAATTCTAGAATCATGATGTTAGATGAGGAGCCTTTTTTGAAGAATAAAGGAAAAATTGCAGTCGTATGTGCGGGAACTTCCGATATACCAGTGGCGGAGGAAGCTGCATTAACGGCGAGATACTTAGGAAATCATGTCGTACAAATCTCAGATGTGGGAGTTGCAGGAATTCATCGACTTTTTCATAGGATAGATGAGATTAGAATGGCGAATGTAGTAGTAGTAGTGGCAGGTATGGAGGGAGCTTTAGCTTCCGTAGTGGGAGGATTGACAGATAAGCCTGTAATAGCGGTTCCTACTTCGGTGGGATATGGTGCAAATTTCAATGGTCTATCTGCCCTGCTAGCAATGTTAAATAGTTGTGCGAGTGGGGTAAGTGTTGTAAATATTGACAATGGGTTTGGGGCAGGATATATGGCACATTCTATTAACTGTCTAGGTGGAAAAGAAGAAAAATAATGAGTAAAATTTTCTTTATTTCTCAGTGATAAGGGCTTTTATAAAATCTGGATGATTTCTCTTGAAAGGGAATTTTATTCATGTAAAAATTCACAAAATTTAAAGCGGAAAAACACAAAAAACTATCCTTAATAGCTAAAAAATAATTGCAAAATAATTAACAAAGTTATGTATGAAGAAAAATGCAATCTTAAAATTGGAAAAATAAGGGCAAATTTAACTGCCAAATATGATGATATTATTGAATATTTTTTTCAAAAAATGAAAAGAAAAGAGGGAGAGGAGGTGAAAAAATGGAGACAATAGAGTATATTGTAAATCGCATTGATGGAGACTATGCATACCTTGTCAGAATAGACCAATCTGACGAGGAAAAATTAGTTGCGAGAGCATTACTTCCAGCAGAAATTATGGAGGGAAGTCACCTGATTTACGAGTGGTTAGAATACCGCATGAAATAAGAAAAAATGCACATTGTATGCAAAATACTGAACACAAAAAAGGAAGAGAAGTTCTCTTCTTTTTTTGTATAAAAAATATTGTATAATGTATTCCAAATAAAATAAGAAGAAAGAAAAAATGGAAAGATTTTGCTTTAAAAACACTTTATAAATAGAAGAAAAATAAATAAAAAAATACACTAAAAATATAAGAAAGAAGAGGGAAAATAAGTACAAAATTTTGTATTTTTTTGTACAAAAAATTGTATTTTTACAAGAACAATATCGTTGTGAAAAATAGATAAAAATTTAACAAACTTTTTTCCTTAATTGGAAAAAAGCATGGGTTTAAGCGATAAAAATGGGAAAACTACTAGGAGAAATACAAAAAATTAACCTTGCAATTTTGAAAAAAATGGTTATTATATAAGTAAAAGAACATGCTTGACATCGCAAGCAGTTAGAATAAATGAAATGTGTTTTTAGGAGGAAAAAATAATGCAAGGTTTTGGTTTTGGTCATATGATTGAGCTTTTAAAGAAGAGCCCAAAGAAAATTGTTTTCACAGAGGGAGCAGATCCTCGTATTTTAGAGGCAGCTTCTCGTTTATTAGCTAGTACATTCCTTTCCCCAATTTTACTTGGAAATGAGGAAGAGATTTATGCCTCTGCAGAAGATAGCGGATATAATATTAGAGGTGCAGAGATTATCGACCCAGAAAAGTATGATCCAGAAGAGATGGAGAAAATGATAGAGCTTTTCTGTGAGATTCGTAAGAATAAAGGTGTTACACCAGAGCAGGCAAAGAAAATCCTATCTCAGGCTAACTACTTTGGAACAATGCTCGTAAAAATGGGAAAAGCAGACGCTCTTCTTGGAGGTGCTACATACTCTACAGCTGATACTGTTCGTCCAGCATTACAGATTATTAAGACAAAGCCAGGAAGTTCTATCGTAAGTTCTTGCTTTATCCTTGTTCGTCCATCTGCTACAGGAGAGAACGAGGTACTTGCTATGTCTGACTGTGCAATCAATATTAAGCCAAATGAGGAAGAATTAGTAGAGATTGCTATTGAGTCTGCAAAATGTGGTAAAATCTTTGGTATCGATCCAAAAGTTGCATTTTTAAGTTATTCTACATTCGGTTCTGGAAAGGGAGAAGATGTAGATAAGATGAGAGTAGCTGCTGAGTTAGCAAGAAAGAAAGCTCCTGATTTAGCAATTGCTGAGGGAGAGATGCAGTTTGACGCAGCTGTATCCCCAAGAGTTGCAAGTACAAAATGTAAAGGTTCTCAAGTTGCAGGACATGCCAATACCTTTATTTTCCCTGATATCAATGCAGGAAATATCGGATATAAGATTGCTCAGCGTTTAGGTAATTTTGATGCATATGGTCCAATCTTACTTGGATTAAATGCTCCAATTAATGACCTTTCTAGAGGATGTAACGCTTTGGAAGTTTATTCTATGGCTATTATCACAGCTGCATTAGCGTAGAGGATAAGTTTTAGGAAGTTTAGTTGAGAAAAATCTGCTGGCATTAGTATAGTCAGTTTGAGAGAAAAGATAAGACAATATAAAATATAATAAATAGATAGTTCGATTTGTAAATAGATAGTTTGAGTTAATAGAAAGACAAGTAGGTATAGAGCGTTCTCTATATTACTTGTCTTTTTATTATTAGGAGAGTTTTTGTCAATAAATGAAGTAAAACAAGGTAAATTTTTTCTCTATTATTTAATAGGGCTTCCTCAGTATTTTTTTAAAATAACTATTGACAAGAAGGAGGAAATATAATATAATTCATATAAATTAAGTAGGAAATATATGAATTATATGATGCTAGAGTCAAAAGGTTATTCATGTTTGCATGATAAGATATTTGACCTTAGAACCCAAACACTGTTATATAAAGTATATAAAGAAAGAAGGAATAAAAATGGCAAAGGTATATAAAAGTGCATTAGAATTAATCGGTAACACACCTCTTGTAGAGGTAACAAACTTAGAAAAAAAATATAATTTAAAAGCAAAAATTCTCGTAAAATTAGAATATTTGAATCCAGCTGGAAGCGTGAAAGACCGTATCGCAAAGGCAATGATTGAGGATGCAGAAGAAAGAGGAATCTTGAAAGAAGGAGCTACTATTATTGAGCCAACTTCTGGTAATACAGGAATTGGATTAGCAGCGATTGCAGCTTCAAAAGGATATAAAGTTATTTTAACAATGCCAGAGACAATGAGTGTAGAAAGAAGAAATATTTTAAAGGCATACGGTGCAGAGATTGTATTAACCGAGGGTGCAAAAGGCATGAAGGGAGCAATCGCAAAGGCTGATGAACTTGCAAGAGAGATTGAGAATAGTTTTATTCCAGGACAGTTTGATAATCCAGCCAACCCTAAAGTTCATAAAGAGACGACAGGACCTGAGATTTGGAATGATACAGATGGAGAAGTAGATATTTTTATCGCAGGTGTCGGAACAGGTGGAACCTTGACTGGAACAGGAACTTATCTAAAAGAGAAAAAAGCAGGTATTAAAGTTGTGGCAGTAGAGCCATTTACCTCCCCAGTCTTGTCAAAAGGTATCTCAGGACCACATAAGATTCAAGGAATTGGAGCTGGATTTGTGCCAAATGTATTAGACACAAAAGTTTATGATGAGATTATGCCAATTGAGGCAGATGACGCGTTTAAGACAGCGAAAGAATTAGCAAAAGCAGAAGGAATTTTAGTCGGAATTTCTTCAGGTGCAGCGTTATATGCGGCGGTTGAACAGGCAAAGCGCGAGGAAAATGAGGGAAAGACAATTGTAGTTATACTTCCAGACAGTGGAGATCGCTATTACTCAACACCATTATTTGTAGAATAGTAGATGGATATTCGAAACAGGAAAAAATAACAGAAAAAGCGTTGTTTTTTCCTGTTTTTTTTAGTAAACTATATAGGAAAGATAGAGAATAGTAATAATTAAGACGGGAGATGATAGAGATGAAAATATCTACGAAAGGAAGATATGCACTGCGCCTTATGTTAGATATTGCGAAATACGGTGAGGAAGGACCAGTTCGAGTAAAAGAGATAGCCAAAAGACAAGAAATTTCTATGAAGTATTTGGAACAGATAATTTCTATTTTGGCAAAGGTAGGCTATGTGAGAAGTACAAGAGGACCGCAGGGAGGATATCGCCTGTCGAAAGCTCCAGAAGAATATACGGTTGGTATGATTTTAAAATTGACAGAGGGAAATTTAGCTCCGGTAGAATGTCTTGTTGCACCAGAAAATACATGTGGAAGAGCGGAGGAATGTGTAACGCTGCGTATTTGGAAGGAATTAAATGAGGCGATTGAATCCGTAGTAGAAAAATACACAATTGCGGATTTGATGGAATGGGAGAAAGAAAGAGGAAATAATTATATTATCTAATGAATAATTGCTATAAAGAAAAGTCTTTGTTTGGTATTTTGTTTTTTTAGCTGTACAGCAAAAATATCTTTCTTTTACAACGATAGCAAGGCAGATTAATCTGAGAATGCAATGTGTTGAAAAAGAAAGATATTTTTTGCGCTTATATGCTAATAAACTTTAGCGAGTTTGGTATTGTTCGGATAAGGTCTTATCAACGATATCAAAATGAAGTTTGAGTCCCGCGGCCGCCTTAGCATAATTTCCCTCACCAATTCCAATTAAGATTTGCTCGTGTGATTTTTGTAAACTAGAATTAGGACCATCCTTTGCGAGAATTTGACCACGGACATTATGCACTAGCTGAGTTGTCAAAACGCTAATAGATTTTAATAAATTAATAATAAATTTATTTTGGGACATAAGAGCAATCGTATCGTGAAATTGAATGTCAAATTCCGCAATTTTTGCCTGAGAATGGACCTCTGCCATCCCTTTTACAAGACTGCTTAATTGTTTCATATAACTATCCGTATTGTTTTGGATTGCGAGTTCTAATGCCTTAAATTCCAGCGCAGAACGAAATTGAGTTATTTGTATATAATCTAAATTTTCTAAAATAAACATCATAGATAAAGTGCTCAAGAGAGACTTTTGTAATTGGTTGGAAATATAATACGCATCGTTTTGTCGATGTGTAATAATACCTAAAACTTCTAAAGTTTTGAATGCTTCAGAGATAGTAGATGAGGAAACATCTAAAAGCTCTGATAAATAATCAGCTGGAGGCAATTTGGATCCAAGTCTGTATGTCCCAGATATGATGTTTTCATGGACGTGATCGATTACACGCTCATATGCTGTTTGTGTGCGTCTAAGTTCAAGCATAGAATCCCTCCCTTTTGTATTTAGATAAAAAATAATATAACTGCATTGATAGGAATTACTATAAAATAAATTGTTTTATCTAAAATAAGTATTTTTATCATATTATAGCATAAATGGAAGAAAAATAGGAAAAAAATTATGATAAATTGTAAGATTTTTTCGATAAATATAGAATATTAAAATATCTTTTGACCCCAACATCATATTATAGTATAATGAGAGACGGTAACGAAAAAAAGGATAAAAAACGAATTTTAAAAAATAAGATTCAAATTTTTATCTTATTTTTTTGAGAAAGTTTAAGAAAATACAAACTAGATAATGTTGTAGAAGGGATTGGTATAACCTATGCGGGAAAATTTAATATATTGGAAAAGGGGAGTAAAAGATGGATTTCCCATTTGTCTTGGATATATAGCTGTATCCTTTACTTTTGGAATTATGGCAAAAAAAATGGGATTATCTTTGTTTCAAGCAGTCTTAATATCAGGAACAAATTTTACATCGGCGGGACAGTTTGCCGGACTTGATGTAATTGTTGCTGGGGGTACATATTTAGAGATGGCGATGACTCAGCTTATTATAAATTTAAGATATTGTTTAATGTCTTGTTCATTATCGCAAAAGATTGATTCAGATTCGAAATTTTTTCATCGCTTTTTCATCGCATTTGGAAATACGGACGAGGTGTTTGGAGTTTCAAGTAGTGTAGAGGGAAGATTAAAACCTGCGTATTCCTATGGTGCCATTAGTGTTGCACTTCCAGGATGGATTTTTGGAACTTTTCTTGGAGTAGTGTCGGGAAATATTCTCTCAGATAGAATACTAAGTGCACTTGGAGTCGCACTTTATGGTATGTTTATTGCGATTGTCATTCCGCCGGCGAGAGAAAATAAAGTGCTTAGAGGAATTGTATTGGTATCTGTAATACTAAGTTTTTTATTTTCAAAAATATCTTTTTTTGCGAAGATATCATCGGGATTTAAAATTATTATATTGACGATAATTATTGCTGGTGTAGCGGCAGTTTTATTTCCAGTGGAGGAGGAAAAAAATGCAGCATAATATTTATATTTACATTATGGTAATGGCAATTGTGACTTACTTAATTCGTCTTTTGCCACTTACATTAATTAGAAAAGAGATAACAAATTCCTTTATACGTTCTTTTTTATACTATGTACCGTTTGTGACGTTGACTGTAATGACATTTCCAGCTATCTTAAGTGCCACCAATACAGTGTATTCAGCGTTGGCAGCATTAATTGTAGCTGTTATTTTAGCTTATAAAGGTGGAAGTTTATTTCAGGTATCTATTCTTGCCTGTGTTGTTGTATATATTACAGAATTCTTTTTATGATATTGTTTTATTATAGGGCAATTAGATTTTGATTTCTGTGTAGAAAATAGAAAAAATATGGTGACGAAAGAAAAATGCTTTCGTCATCATATTTTTATATAGAATGTTTAGAGTAACGATTTTCTGTATTCAGATGGTGTCTTTGAAGTGACACTTTTAAAAAGAGATGTAAAAGTATTAGATTTTTGAAATCCGCAAGAACTGGCGATTTCTTGAATGGGAAGATCTGTCGTTTCTAGAAGAACTTTAGCTTTTGAAATTCGTAACTTTGTCAAATAACTATATGGCGTCTCACCCATTACTTTTTTGAAAGATGAAATAAAATAATTTTTAGAGAGCTTACACATATTCGCTAAATCTTCTACTTGTAATTCTTCCGTATAGTTGCGGTTCATGTAGGAAGCAATGTGAAAAATACCCTTTTGGTATTGTTGGCTATCTTTTGGGAACGTTGTCTCATAAGAAAACTCTAATTCAACTATAGTAGCAGAAATTAAAAAAGCCAGATTTTCTAGTTTGAAAAAATCTCGACGGTCGCCTTTGTCGAATTCGTCTTTAAAGAGCTGAATATAAGATTTTAGCTCATTAGAACATTCAAAGGGAAGCCCGAACTCTTTGCCAAGGCATCCTTTTTTTTCTAGTACTGATTCAAAAAAAACTTTGTCAATTACAATTCGATCATGAGCGACATTAGATATACGGAATTTTGTGGAATGTTCTTGGTTACTTTCAAATGGATATACGTAACCAACTTCCCCAAAATATACCGCATCTTCCACTAAAATCATCGGAATTGGTCCATAAGGAATTAGAAATTCATATTCTTCATGAGAATGGGAAAAAGGATTTGTAACACGGTCTGCCGACGGAATAATAGAAGCGATGGATAGCATATCACAGTAGTAATGGTTACAATTCTTTTTTAAAAAATCTTTATCTGGATGATGAGCCGAAAATAACTTTTTTAAATCTTTCTCCATAAAGATTCTCCTCTCATTTTTAGTTATAGTTAATCAAAGAAACTCAATCATCTATTGATTAAGTAAAGTATACTATATTACGACAAAAATATGCAACGGATAATAGTTCGGAATAATACACATAAATCGGATTATCAAGATAAAATATGCAAAATATGAGAAAATAATACAAAAAATACAAATATATCAGACAATATAAAAAGTTTTAATGTAAATAAAAGGATGAATCAACAATAAAAGTTTATGATATAGGTGAAAGCATAGGGAGATATAAGAGAAGTTATAGATAGATGGGCAGCATTTTAAAAATTGTATGAAAATTAAAAGAAATTGACAGATTGATTTTTGTATTTGAACGTGATATCGTAGGATGAAAGGGAGTATCAGATTCCATGGAATAAAGGATTGATTTTTGTATTTATATTAAGGAGGGTATAAAGTGAATTTTGAAAAAACAAAAATAAAAAATATTATATTTCCAGTTTGCTTTATTATTTTATTTTACTGGATTTTGCAAAATTTTGGCATAATAGGGAAAGGAATTCAATTTATTTTTCATTTATTTCTTCCTTTTTTGATTGGATGTGCGATTGCATTTATTTTAAATATTCCGATGAAAAATATTGAGAAATTTTTGTTTCAAAATGTAAAGGAGGAAAGCAAACTCTATCATTTCAAACGAATAATCTGTTATCTTATTACGCTAGCTAGTGTGATTTTTGTTTTATTCTTGGTAGTTGTTATTGTGATTCCGCAGCTGACTTTAACGATTCAGACTTTAGCTGCCAGATTGCCAGAAGCAATGGGAACTTTGCAAAAAGAGATAGATCGTTTGATGCAAAGATGGCCAGATTTTGTAAAAGTGACGGGAAGTATAGATATTGATTGGGGCAATATTACAAGTAAAGCATTGGAGGGCTTGCAAGGTGGATTTACAAAAGTTTTAGATTCTAGTTTTAATATTATTGGAAATGTAGTAAACGTAATAGTAAATATTGTAGTGGCCTTCATTTTTTCTATTTACCTTTTGATGCAAAAAGAAAAACTTGCAATTCAATCTAAGAAGGTGCTATATGCAGTTCTCAGCGAAAAAAATGCAGATAAAGTGTTATATGTAGCGGAATTAAGTTCTAAAACTTTTTCCAAATTTTTCTCAGGTCAATGTTTAGAGGCATGTATTTTAGGAATGTTATTTTTCATTAGTATGTGTATTTTTAGACTTCCTTATGCGGCATTAATTGCTGTGCTCGTAGCATTTACAGCATTAATTCCTGTCGTGGGAGCATTTATCGGCTGTGCAATTGGAGCATTTTTAATTGTCACAGTTGCACCGATTAAAGCGCTAGAGTTTCTCATTTTGTTTTTAGTTTTGCAGCAGATAGAAGGAAATCTTATTTATCCACATGTCGTTGGAAATTCCGTTGGACTTCCTTCTATATGGGTATTAGTAGCGGTGACAGTCGGTGGAAATTTATTCGGTATTATTGGAATTCTTCTTTTTATACCGCTTGTCTCTGTACTATATGCACTGTTTCGCGCTTTTGTCCATAATAAATTAAAGCAAAAAAAGATACCTAAAAGTAAAATTATGTTTTCGGACAGTGAGGGAACAGAAAAGATAGAAAAATAAAAAAATGTTTAAATCCATCCACCATCTAGTCGAATGATTTGCCCAGTGAGGTAAGAGGTACTAGTTGCTAATGAGTAGGCAAGCTCTCCTACTTCTTCGCAGCTTCCAAATCTTCCCGCTGGGATTTCTTCTTTTAAATCTTCTTTCTCCTCTTCTGTGAAGCAGTGATTCATTTTTGTATCAATAACACCACATGAGATTGCATTGACGCTGATATGACTTGGAGCAAGTTCTTTTGCGAGTGCTTTCGTAAATGCGTTGACAGCTCCCTTACTTGCCGAGTAGGCAACCTCACAAGAGGCACCGACTTCCCCCCAGACAGAAGAAATATTGATGATAGAGCCAGATTGGCGTCTTATCATGGATGGGATTACTTGTCTGCAACAGTAAAAAATAGAGTTTAGATTTGTATTGATTAGGGTATTCCATTCTTCTATGCTCATATCTGTCAAGAGACCGATATAGGAAATACCAGCATTATTAATAAGGCAATCAATCGGACCAAATTTTTTCTCGATATCTTGTATCATATTTTTGACAAAAATAGGGTCTCCAATATTTCCAAAATAAGAAACTGCAGTTCCTCCTAGTTTTTTGCAAATTTCTGTTGTCTTATCTAATTCTTCTTTTTTGTGACCGCCATTTAAAATAACGCGGTATCCTTCCATTGCAAATTTTAAAGCGATTCCTTTGCCGATTCCCCGAGAGGAACCTGTAATTAAAACAGTTTTCATAGTGATATCTCCTTAATTATAATAGTTATTACTCATAGTATAAAACAAAACTTGAAATAAGAGAATATGTTTGCTATACTTAAAAAGAATGAAAAGTGTAGTGAAAGGAAGAAGAAAAGTGAATAATGATAAAAAAATGGAGTCGAAAGAAAAGAGGGAGTTAGAGGAGAAGAGTATCTTGAGCAAAGTTATGTCAATTATTATCCTTCTTTTTCTTCTTATACTGACAAGTATGATTACGTATACCTCCGTGCGTTTTATTTACGGACGAAAGTATCAAAAGACGAATGCACAGGTAGAATTTGACGATGAAGTATTAAGTGATAATTTATTGACCGCTATGTTTTTAGATGACCCAGACACTCCAGAAGTAGATTATATTGCTCTTAGAGATTTTAATACAAATGTAAATAAAGTGAATATTATTATGTTTTCTACAGATGCAGTAGTGACTTTGCCAAAAAACCTAAAAAAAGAATTAGCTAGTATTGATGATTCTATTGAGAGTGAAATATATTTAACAGATATTGGAAAGTATTATGGAAGTTCTGTGGAAAAATATGAGCAGACAGTAAGAGCAATGGAATATATTTTCCAAGAGGAAATTCCAAGCTATGAGACTCTAAATTTTAAAGATTTTATTTCTTTCATTAATCTATCAGAGCCGATGGATTATACGCTTGAGAGTGAACTTCTTTACCGTGATGGAAAAGGAGAGATAGTGAGCGTAGGTCCAGGTGACGTAAAGATAGGAGGGTATAGGGCGTTAGGTATTTTGACTTTTCTAGATAAGGACCAGAAAAAGAAAGAGTTAGAAGAAGAGAGAAGTACAAGAAATACGGAGCCAGACCCATCGACGACGACGAATAATACGAATAAGACAATCAGTACAAAATCAGGGGCTTTAGATGAGAATGGAAGAATTAAAAAATCGAGCAATTATTTGAAGAAATATGTTGCGAGAGAGATGCAAGTTTCTACGAGAGCTGAGATGTTAGAATATCTAAATAGTTATTACCAGTTATTAAGTACAAATGGAAATGTAAATGACATAACAAAGTATATTAATAATTTTATGGATTTGGATGAAGAAAAGATTAATTTCTATACAGTAAAGGGTAGCAGGATAGAAAACAAGTATATTGTCAATAGTGATAAGGCGGCGGCAGCCCTTACTAGTATGATGGAAGAAGTGAAAGAAGATGATGATTCCAAAAAAGAGGAAGATGATAAGGATATTAAAGATTCTAAAACTTTAAATATTGAAATTTTGAATGGAGCTTACGTTCAGGGACTCGCTGCTGAGTGGAAGAAGAAATTAGAGGCAGAAGGATTTAAAATTAAAAATATTGACAGTTATGGTTCAGAAGCTCCAAAAGATGGATTGATTATTGTGACTGACAAGGATATGGGAAAAGATCTCAAAAAGTATTTGCCGAATGCGAAAATCGAAGTGGGAAATATAAAATCGGGTGTTGATATTCAAATTATACTTGGAAGAAATAATAGTGACCATCAAGAAGAGGATGAAGAGTAAATTAGGAAAGGAATAAGTGGTAGAATGGAGGGAAAAACAAGAAGGGAAAAGGTTCTTGGAGTTTCAGTTGATTCTTTGCGGTTAGATCGAGCGATGAGTTTGACAAAAGCTTATCTTAATAATGCTTTATTAAATAAAATTTATTTTGCCAGTACACAAACTTCGATTTTAGCTCAAGATGAAGAGGAAATTGCTCAATTTGTAGAAAGTTTGGATCTTATTTTACCTGGAGACAAGAATATAGAGGAAGCCATGAATGGGAAAGAAAAAATAAATGAAGAATTGCCATACGTGCTTCACTATCTATATCAATTATTTGCAAGATTTGATCGCAAGAAAAATTCAATTTATATTGTTGGAAAAGAAGAGGAGAGAGTAGAACTCTTGATGGAAATGCTAAAAGAAAGTTATCCAAATATGAAAATATCAGGTGGAGTCAGTGAAGCAGATAAGGAAATTTTAGTAAATGATATTAATACAGTTGTACCTGATGCAGTTTTACTTTTTTTCCCTATTAGAGAGTTAAAGCAATTTTTAGATGAACATGGAAGAAGTATGAATGCAAAACTTGCAATATGCGTGGAAGATATTGATATTTTGATTGACGGAAGAATAGAAAAAATACCAGTGATTATTGAGAAATTACATTTAGAAGGAATATATCAGTTTTTTTTGCGTAATAAGATAATTTCTCCAACAATTCAAGATTCTATTTTTAAAAAGAGATTAAAAGAAGAGAACCAAAAGAAGAAAGAAAAAAGTGAAAATTAAGGTATAATTTTGTAGGGAAAGAGATAGAAATTTCACATAAAAAACATGCCTATTATATGTAAAAAAAGCATACAATATTTGAAAAATGAAATTATATAATATCCCTAAAAATCTCCAATTTAAGTGGATAGACCAACTTTTATTGGAGATTTTTTTTAGTATAATGTAGATAAAAAGAGGTGCCAACTGTTACTATTGCATAGAAGAAAAAATTACAATGTTTAAAAGTCACAAATTTATAAAAATTTATTTGTGTAATCTGAGAATAGCCAGAAAAAAGAAAAGGGAGTATAGTATATACTGTGATTAAGGATAATATACAGAAGGTCAAGGAGGAAAAAAATGGCTAGTTTATCATTGAAACATATTTATAAAATATATCCAAACGGATTTAATGCAGTAAAAGACTTTAACTTAGAGATTGCAGACAAAGAGTTTATCATCTTCGTAGGCCCATCAGGATGTGGTAAATCTACAACATTACGTATGGTTGCAGGTCTTGAAGAGATTTCTAAAGGCGAATTAAGAATTGATGGAAAATTGGTAAACGATGTAGAACCTAAAGATCGTGACATCGCCATGGTATTCCAGAACTACGCTTTGTATCCACATATGTCAGTATATGACAATATGGCATTTGGATTAAAATTAAGAAAAGTTCCAAAAGAGCAGATTGACAAACAGGTAAAAGAGGCAGCTAGAATCTTAGGTCTTGAGAATTTATTAGATCGTAAACCAAAGGCTTTATCTGGTGGACAAAGACAGCGTGTTGCTATGGGTCGTGCTATCGTTCGTAAACCAAAGGTATTCTTAATGGACGAGCCTTTATCAAACTTGGATGCTAAGTTAAGAGGACAGATGCGTATTGAGATTTCCAGATTACATCAGGAATTAGGAACAACAATCATCTACGTAACACATGACCAGACAGAGGCTATGACACTTGGAACAAGAATCGTAGTTATGAAGGACGGTATCGTTCAGCAGATCGATTCCCCTCAGAACTTATATGATAGACCAGGTAACTTATTCGTTGCTGGATTTATCGGAGCTCCTACAATGAACTTTGCAGACGTTAAAGTTGAGAAGAGTGGAGACAAAGTAGTATTTGACTTAGTTGGATACAAGATTACAGTTCCAGCTGAAAAAGCTAAGAAATTAGTTGCTGGTGGCTATGTTGGAAAGACAGTTGTTCTTGGTATTCGTCCAGAGGATGTTCATGATGATGAACTTGCACTCCAAAAATATAAAGACAGTATCTTCGAAGGAACAATCAAAGTATACGAGATGCTTGGTGCAGAGGCTAACTTATACTTCGATATCGGAGATTCTCAGTTCACAGCTAGAGTAAATCCTAGAACAAAAGCTAGACCTGGCGATAAAGTTAAATTTGCTATGGACTTAACAAAGATTCATGCATTTGACAAAGAGACAGAGGAGACTATCTTTAACTAAGATTGAGATAGATTTATTATCTGGATTGTCAAAATGTCAAAGGAAAGCTAGCACTTTCTGACTTATAGATAAGAAAAATATGAGGAAATGCATAAATTTTATGTATTTCCTCTTTCTTTTTATGATAAAATGCTTTAGAATAAGAAATAAAAGTAAAAATGTCTTTATGAGGCAACAAAGCTGTCTAAAAATATAAAGAAGGAGTGAGTAAAGAATGATTTCAAACCAAATTTTACAAGACACGATTGATGGAATTAAGGCGATTACGAGAATTGATCTTTGCGTTATGGATACGGAGGGAAAACCTCTCGTCTCTACATTAGATGATGTAGAAGAGTATGAAAGTGCAGTATTAGTGTTTGCCCAGTCTTTGGCAGATAGCCAGGTGCTTCAGGGATACCAATTTTTTAAGGTGTTTGATGAAAATCAACTAGAATATATTATTCTAGTAAAGGGTGAGACAGACGACGTATATATGATTGGTAAGATTGCCGCTTTCCAAATTCAAAATCTCTTAGTGGCTTATAAAGAGAGATTTGACAAAGACAATTTTATTAAAAATTTATTATTAGATAATTTATTACTTGTCGATATTTATAATAGAGCAAGAAAACTTCATATTGAGACAGATGCAAAACGTGTTGTATACATCATTGAGACAAAACATGAGAAGGATAATAATGCACTTGAGACAGTGCGCAGTCTTTTCTCAACAAAGACAAAAGATTTTATCACAGCAGTAGATGAGAAAAATATTATTTTGGTCAAAGAATTAAAAGGAAATGAGACACAGGAGGATTTAAATAAGACAGCACAAGTTATTGTAGATATGTTGAATACTGAGGCTATGACACAAGTGCATGTCGCATACGGAACGGTTGTTAATGAGATTAAAGAGGTATCTAGATCTTATAAAGAAGCTAAAATGGCACTCGATGTCGGAAAAATTTTCTATAACGGTCGAAGTGTTGTCGCTTATAATAAGCTTGGTATTGGACGTCTTATCTATCAGTTGCCATTACCACTTTGTAAGATGTTCATTAAAGAGGTATTTGAGGGTCGTTCCCCAGAAGAGTTTGACGATGAGACATTAATAACAATTAATAAATTCTTTGAAAATAGTTTAAATGTTTCTGAGACATCAAGACAACTCTATATTCATCGTAATACACTTGTATATCGCTTGGATAAGCTTCAAAAGAGCACAAATTTGGATTTGAGAGTGTTTGAGGATGCGATTACATTTAAAATTGCCCTGATGGTAGTAAAATATATGAAATATATTGAAACTGTCGAGTATTAGGAAATACCGTAGTTTTTTACTGGTTGCAATCACGGTGAGATGAACTAGTGAATGTTAATATGTGAATGTGGTGGACTTTCGGTTATCGTATAGTCTAAAAGCAGGTATAGATATTGGCATAAAAGGAGCTGTTGCAATATGAGTTTTCAATGAGATAGGATGATAGTTTAGTTAACTAGGTATATATCTTATGTGAAACTATATTTTGCGACAGCTCCATTTTATTAACGGGCATCATGATTTTGAGTATCAGCTAGACAATAAATTAAAAAGAATGACGGAAGGATGGAAGATGGTATGGGAAAGAGAAAGAAAGAGAAAAATCTAATTCTTTTTTTGCTCATAATTTGTATGCTTCTTCTTACCATTGTCTTGTTTTTGACAGGACGATATATAAAATTAGAGGCAAAACTTGGGATAATTGAGAAAATTGTGGATATGAATTATTTAGAAGAGATAGATGAAAAACAGCTGGAGGAATATATATATAAGGGATATGTGGCTGGATTAGAGGATCCATATTCTGCGTACTATACAAAGGAAGAGTATGACGAATTAAACGAACAAAATACAGGTGCTTATGTTGGAATAGGCGTTACGATAGCGAAAGATAATGATACAAGTGAAATTGTTTTTAAGGAGGCATATGAAGGAAGTCCTGCGAAAGAGGCTGGAATTGAAGAGGGGGATATTCTCTTAAAAATAAACGGAGAATCTGTAGAGGGGATGGAACTAGATAGTATCATTTCCAAAATAAAGGGAAAAGAAAATGTAACCATTCATTTGACAGTGTTGCGAGATAAAAAGGAAATTAATATAGATGTGACAACGAGAGAGGTTGAAATTACGACGGTAGAGTCAAAAATGTTAGAAAATAAAATCGGATATATTAAGTTATCCCAGTTTATTGAAGTTTCGTCAGAGCAGTTTAAAGAAGCGTATGAGAAGTTAAAAGAAGATGGAGCGACTTCACTTATCGTTGATTTAAGAGATAATCCTGGAGGGTTATTATCTGAGGTGGTTGATATCGCAGATTATTTTTTGCCAAAGAAAAAAATGATTGTATATACTAAAAATAAAAATGGAAAAGGTGACGAGTATAAATCTTCGGATGAACAACTAATAGATATGCCAGTTGCTGTGCTGATTAATGGAGAAAGTGCAAGTGCCTCAGAAATTTTAACCGGAGTTATAAAAGATTATAAGATAGGAACGATTGTCGGAGAGAATACATTTGGAAAGGGAATTGTGCAAAAATTCTATCCATTAGTAGATGGGTCGGCTGTAAAATTAACCGTGGAGAAATATTATACTCCAAATGGAAATGATATTCATAAGAAGGGAATTGCACCAGATATTGAAGTCAAGCAAAATGAAGAGGATAAGGAAGATAAGCAGCTAGAAAAAGCAATACAAATATTAAAAAAATAAGAATAAAATAGGATACCGCAATGGAGTTTTTATCTATAGTGATGTTGTAAAAAACAAAGATATTAGCTCCTTTGCGATATCCTTTTTTATGGCAATAGATAAAAAGACAGGTGATTTATTATTCCTCCTCAAAGGCGATTTCATATTGCTTTAGAAAAGCCTTTAGTGCAGATTCGTATACTTGTTCTAATGTTTTGTCCATTGTAAAAATCTTGAGAGAAGTCCCACAAGTACAAGTGACGGTATTATTTTCAAAATATATATTAAAATAAAGTCCATGTATGTCTTCCATAGAGAGAGGAAGATGATTCTCTAAAATCAGCTGTTCTGTCTTTTGTTCTGGGAAAAGAAGGACAAATTTTAAGTAGAGAGGCAATTTATTTCCTTTTAATAAATGAAAAATAAAAGCTTTTTGCTCTGCCCAGGTGGAGTATTTTCGGTCCTTTAAATTTTCCTTTTCATCAGAGGAAAAAAAATCGTGGTTTAATATTCCATCTAAATGGAAGGTAGAAAAAGTTTTTACGCAGGCTTCACAAACTTGAAAGAAATCAAATGTATTTTTGCGAAGCAAATGGTTCATAAATAATTTTGTATCTAAGATTTTTAATGAAAACATATGGTATCCTTTCTAAAATAGGTATTAGGAAAGTCTCTATCAATTGTGACTTTCGTCTGTAATTTGTTTATATTTATTTATGAGATTGAATAGTAACTGCTATAAATATAGTTTAACATAAAATGGAGAGAAAAAGAAGAACTTACCTCTTTTCATTTTTGGTGTAGTATGCTATCATAAATAGTAATTAAAACTATGTTATACGGCTTTTAGGAGGAAGAAAATGAAATATAAAATAGTATGTGATAGCTGCACGGATTTAACGAGAGAGGATAGACAAAAGGAGTATTTTGCATCTGTTCCATTAACTCTTTTAGTAGATGATGAGGAAATTATAGATGACGATAATTTCAATCAAAAATATTTTTTAGATAAGGTGAAAGAATGTAAGGGAGGACCAAAGTCTGCGTGTCCTGCTCCAGAGGTATATATGGAGGAGTATAAGGATGCGGATGAGGTTTATGTTGTAACATTATCCGCGAATCTTAGTGGCTCCTATAATAGTGCTGAATTGGCTAAAAACCTTTATTTTGAGGAGTATGGAGAGAAAAAAATTCATATTTTCAACTCAAAGTCTGCTTCTGCTGGTCAGTATTTGATTGCAAAGCGAATTGAGCGTTTGGCGAAAGATGGAAAAGAGTTTGAAGAAATTGTTGAAAATATAGAACAGTATATTAGTGAACAGCATACGTATTTTGTGTTGGAGACTTTGGACGTTTTAAGGAAGAATGGACGCTTATCTAAGGTTCAGGCATTACTAGCAGGCACGCTTAATATTAAGCCTATTATGGCTTCTACAGATGAGGGAGAAATTACAAAAAAATCACAGGTTCGAGGAATGAAAAAGGCTCTTACAAAAATGGTAGAGCTGATTGTGGAAGAGACAAAAGGCATAGAAGAAAAAGAAATCGTGATTTCCCATTGTAATTGTCCAGAGCGAGCTTTGAAGGTAAAAGACGATTTATTAGCTTTAGCTAAAGTTAAAAAGATAGAAATTATAGAAACTTGGGGGTTGAGCAGCCTTTATGCATGCGACGGCGGTATTATAATCTGTCTATAATGATGATATTTTTGTAAATAGTAATTGTTTAGAAATTTTCTGATTGGAAAATCTGAGAAAGAGTTGTAATTACCACAATTATATAGTATAATCCTAAAGAAAAGAGTCGATACGGATAATCGTTGAGATTTATTTGGGGATAAAGAATAATGAAAGGGAGAAGAAGATAGCATGCGAATAAGATACCGCAGAAGACGAATGAGGAAAAGAACTAATAGTGACTTTTTCAAGATAGCAGGCATTATAATAGGGTTAGCTATATTAATTGGTGGAGGATTGTTTGTAGGGACAAAAGGGCTCTACTATGTGAAAGGTAGACTTGGGCAGAAGACCTCAAGTAGTTCTGGCAGTTTGGAGACGACAGATCAAAAATCTGTGTTGGCAAAAGCGGATAAGCTGGCAATGATGTATGATTATGACGGAGCGATTGAGTTATTGAAAGGACTTCCAGAGTATACGAATGATTCTAAGTTACAGAGTAAGGCAGACGAATATAGAGAGCAAAAAGAAAACTGTGTATCATATCCGCTCGATAAAGTTACCCATATATTTTTCCACACATTGATAAAAGATACATCAAAATGTTTCGATGGTGATTATAAGTCTGGTGATTATAATCAAGTTATGACGACAATTGATGAGTTTAATAAGATTATGCAGAGTATGTATGAGAAGGGATATGTACTAGTTGGTCTTCACGATATGGCTGAGATGAAAAAAGATGAAAATGGCAAGGAAGTGATGGTAAAAAAAGAGATTTTACTTCCAAAGGGAAAGAAAGCTTTCGTTTTATCTCAGGATGATGTAAGTTATTATGAGTATATGGAGGGCGATGGATTTGCGACTCGTCTTCTTATCGACGAAGAAACAGGAAAGATTAAGAATGAGTATAAGAACGATGATGGAACAGTCTCTATCGGAGATTATGATGTGGTTCCACTTTTAAATAGTTTTATTGAGAAACATCCAGATTTTTCTTATCGTGGCGCAAAGGGAATTTTAGCATTAACAGGCTATAATGGTGTGCTTGGATATCGCACCGACCCAGAATACAAAAATACTCCTGAGAAGACATACTTTGGAGATTACAATAAGGATGTTGAGATGGCGAAAAAAGTGGCACAGGCGATTCGAGATGACGGATGGGAGTTTGCAAGTCACAGCTACGGACATAGAGATTTAGGAAAGATTAGCTGGGAGGCATTCCAAAGAGACACGAATAAATGGGAAGAGACAGTGGAGACCATCATCGGGGATACGGATATTATGATTTATCCATTTGGCGCCGAGATTGGAGATTGGCATGAATATACGGGAGAGCGATATCAATACTTGAAAAAAGTCGGATTTAATTATTTTTGTAATGTAGATTCTAACCAGTATTGGGTACAGATTACAGATAATTATTTAAGACAGGGAAGAAGAAATCTTGACGGTTATAGAATGTATCATAACCCAGAAAAATTGGAAGATTTGTTTGACGCAAAGGCAGTATTTGATTCCGCAAGACCGACACCAGTACCTGGAATGTAAATAAAAAGGAAATTGCGATTGTTTTTATATATAATCGCAATTTGTAACTATATTTTTATGAAGAAAGTTTCAATTATAGATATCTATAGTTGAAACTTTTTTCGAGTTGGTTTAAACTTTTGGAAGAAGGATAAAAAAGGAATTTTCTTTAGAGGAAAATAGGAGGAATAGAGAAATATGGAATGTGATAAAAGACCAGTTGCGGTATTTGATTCTGGTTTAGGTGGAATTAGCGTATTAAGAGAGATGGTAAAATTACTTCCAAATGAAGATTATTTATATTTTGGAGATACAAAACATGCTCCTTATGGAACGAAGACAAAGGAGGAAGTGAGAATTCTTTCTGAAAATAATGTCGAAATGCTTTTAAAAAAGGGGGCAAAGGCGATTGTAATAGCTTGTAATACTGCGACAAGTGCGGCAGCCGCCTCACTGAGAGAAAAATATAAAGAAATACCAATTATCGGGATAGAGCCAGCAGTGCGTCCAGCGGTACTACATAAAAAGGATTCTAATATTCTTGTGATGGCGACGACCATGACTTTGCAAGAAGAAAAGTTTCATCATTTGATGGAGCAGTATACAGACGGTGCTAATATTATTCCAATGCCCTGTCCGGGACTGATGGAGTTTGTGGAGAGAGGAGTATTAGAGGGAGAAGAGTTAGAGCAGTATTTTACAAAGCTTTTTCAAGATATCGATAAAGAAAGTATAGATGCAATCGTGCTTGGTTGTACCCATTATCCTTTTATTAAAGAGAGTTTAAGACCATTTTTTAGAAAAGATGTGTATATCATAGATGGTGGTTATGGAACAGCAAAAGAACTTGGAAGACGATTGAGAGAGGCAAATTTGCAAAATGAACAAAATCATAAGGGAAGTGTTTGTTTTTTTAGCAGTGCTGACGAGGAGCGTTTTTCTTACCTTGCAAAGAGATTATTAAGCTTATAAAATTAGATGTGAAAAATATAAAAATAGCAAAAAAAGAAGGATATCGAGAAAATGGAGGTGTCTGCCAAAAAGTTAGAGTTTTGTCTTAGCTTTTTGGAATACATTAGATATATTTTTTCGATATCCTTTTCTTTTCCTTCTTTGATTCTTCTTTGTATTTTTCGTATAAATATCTATAAATGAAAATTAGACTATATTATTGTGTCAGTTATTTTCACAT
Organism: Lachnospiraceae bacterium; assembly: GCA_051880475.1. Lineage (GTDB taxonomy): Bacteria > Bacillota > Clostridia > Lachnospirales > Lachnospiraceae > JAUUSJ01. The sequence goes on from JBJEOA010000065.1 coordinate 186,591, forward strand.
AAAAATCTATCAATTGATTTGTCATGACAGACTTTAGAACTCTACAATAGTTACCCCGGCTTCTCCCTCGCCAAATACTCCAAGTCGATAGGATTTTACATGTTTTTGACGCTTGAGATAGCTGTGAATGCCAGCTCTTAGGGCACCAGTCCCCTTTCCGTGGATAACTCGAACTTGGTGGACACCTGACATATAGGCATCATCAAGATACTTATCTAATTCTGCCACAGCCTCATCGACTGTCTTTCCAAGAAGATTAATCTCAGAGGAAATGGTAGCTGCCTTATTGATAGTGGAGCGATTGGATTTGCCTCTTTTAGAAACGGCAGGTTTTTCTTTTTGTTTTTCTAATAAATCCAAATCTTTAATATTGACAACAGAGTTTAAAATTCCCATCTGTACGGTTAGGTCGCCTTTTGCATTTGGAAGACTAGTGACAGTGCCTTCTAGAGATAAAGTGTGGACAAAAACAGGATCTCCGATATGGAAATCTTCTTTTTTGTGAGTTCCCTTTCCTCCTTTATTTCGGTAAGCGAGTTTTGATTCTAGCTCATTTAGCTGACCGCGAAGCTTACTTCTTTGATGTTCCATCTTTTTATTATTGCTAGAAGTTTTTTCTTTTCCCCACTGGTTAAACTTCTTGATTGAGTCATCTGCCATTTCTTTTGCCTGAGAAATAATATCGTGTGCTTCCTGCCTTGCTTCTTGTAAGAGAGCGGCACGCTTCGCGGAGATATTTTCTTTTTTCTCTTCAAGACTCTTTCGAAGTTGTTCTACTTCTTCCTTAGCAGAGAGAATTTCTAATTGTTCTTTTTCAATTTGCAGTTTGCTCTTTTCAAGTTCTGCGATTAATGATTCAAAATCTTTTTGAGATGCCCCAATTTGTGATTTTGCCTGCTCGATAATATAAGGAGATAGTCCTAATTTTTTCGAGATGGCAAAGGCGTTGCTCTTTCCGGGAACTCCGATTAAAAGGTGATAAGTCGGAGAGAGAGTATTGACATCGAACTCACAGCTTGCATTTTCGATGCCTTCCTCAGAGAGTGCAAACATTTTTAACTCACTATAATGGGTGGTTGCCATCGTGCGAATTCCTCTATCGTGAAGAGACGTCAAAATAGAGATTGCCAAGGCAGCTCCCTCTACCGGGTCTGTTCCACCGCAGAGCTCATCAAATAAAACAAGAGAATTCTCATCGGCATTTTCTAAAATAGAAACGATATTTGTCATATGGGAGGAGAAGGTACTTAAGTTTTGCTCAATGCTTTGCTCATCACCGATATCTGCAAAGACATTGGAAAAAACAGCAAGTTTAGAACCCTCGAACGCTGGGATATGGAGTCCTGCCTGTCCCATTAAGGTAAAGAGACCTAATGTCTTTAGAGAGACTGTCTTACCGCCAGTATTTGGACCTGTGACAATTAACATTGAAAATTCTTCACCGAGATGAATATGAATTGGAACAACGCTCTTTTGGTCTAACAGAGGATGTCTCGCATATTTGATATTAATAATGCCGTCTTCATTAAAAATAGGCTCGGAGCCTTGATATGCTTTTGCAAACTTTGCTTTTGCAAAAATAAAATCAAGCTGCGTTAAAATTTCTAAGTCGGATAAAATATTTTGTGCCTCAAAGGAGACTTGCTCGCTTAGAAATGCGAGAATACGGTCAATTTCTGCTTGTTCTTTCATTTCTAGTTCACGAAGCTGATTATTTAGCTGGACAACTGCCATCGGCTCGATAAAGATAGTGGAGCCAGTGGAGGATTGGTCGTGAATCATACCAGGAAAGCTGCTTCGATATTCTTGTTTTACGGGAATACAGTAGCGACCGTTTCTCATAGTGACAATTGTTTCTTGTAATAATGTTTTATTTTGCTGTGAGTTTACAATAGATGAGAGCTTATTGTGAATGGCACGGTTTGTCTGTTTGATTGCCTTTCGCACTTCTTTTAAGCCGACAGAAGCCTCATCGCTGATTTCAGTCTCTGATAAAATACATTGCTGAATTTCATGCTGAAGAGAGGTGAGAGGAACTAATTCTTCAAACATCGTCTGTAAGGAGTCAATTGGAGCTTCCTCATCTCTAGAATCACCATACTGCTGTACTTGGTTGGCGATGGATAAAACTCTTGCAATCTGTAATAGCTCTTTTGTGTTAAGAGAAGAGCCGACATCTAGCAGGCGAAGACAGGGACGAACATCCTCAAGCCCTAGAAAGCTGACGCTTCCATGTTGATAGAGTCTAGAAAGAGCGTCTCTTGTATTAGCCTGCTCAGATTGAATCTCCACTAAATGAGTGGAGGGAATTAAATCTCTACAGAGTTGTTTGCCCATCTCGGACGAAGCGTACTCTGTGAGTAAATGGATAATTTTATTATATTCTAAAATGCGTAATGCTTTTTCATTCATTTTTTTCAACCTTTTCTATTTATCATTTAGTATAATACGATATATTTTATTTAATATTATCATTTTGTTTGATGTTATTCATCTTATGTCATATTGTTTATTTCGTCTAGTACCTTGGACGGAAGTTCGTCTCTCTCTCTTTTAGAGGCATATCAGTAATATCAATAAAATCAACACGAATAAAACGGTTGCCTTCTTTAATTTCTTCGATAAAAGCCTCTATTCGATAAGGAGCACCCTGTGCCTCAATTACTACGGTTCCATCATATTCATTTTTTACATAACCTGTGAGGTTATATTTAGCAGCGATAGAACTTGCAAAAAAGCGAAAGCCTACTCCCTGCACCCTTCCGTGTACAATTAAATGTTTTCTTTTCAAAAAATAACCTCCTTTCGTTTGCTAATCTGTGCCTGTAGATATTTTTTTGTCAATTGTTATTTTGCTGATCTGGTATATGAGAGAAAATCTGTTAGGATGCCGCTTTTTCTCTCATAGCTTTTTAAATTTTTTCATAAAATGTTTTATGCCTCTAAGCTGACCTATCTGTTATTTTAAGAAATGTCATGAGCAAGATGCAACATCAGTATAGCATGGATTTATGAAAATAGGTAGGGGAAAAAAGAAAATTGCGAAAAGAGAAATCCTAAAATAGAAAAATAGAAAATTTTTAAGAGAAGGAAAAATATAAAATTCCGAAAAGAGAGTTGATGAAGTAGAAAAACTGGAGTATAATAAAATGTAATTATCTCGCAAAGGAAATAGAAAGGGGATTTTATGCGTTATATTAATGAATTGAGAGAAGGAGAAATTGTCGGAGACATTTACCTTTGTAAAATGAAACAAGTAGCAAAGACGAAAGCTGGAAAGAGCTATTATTCTTTGATTTTACAGGATAAAACAGGAAGTCTTGATGCAAAGATTTGGGAACTTTCTAATGGAATTGATCATTTTGATGCGATGGACTATATTAAGGTTGAAGGTCAGGTGACTAGTTTTCAGGGAAATCTTCAATTAAATGTGCGAAGAGTAAGAAAAGTAAAAGAGGGAGAGTATTATCCAGAGGATTATATCCCATGTACAGATAAAAATGTAGATATTATGTATAAGGAAGTGCTTGTCCTTATCAATAAGGTGAGCGATATTTATCTTCGTCAGCTTCTTATTAAAATTTTTGGAGACAAAACATTTGAAAAGAGATTTAAGGCACATTCTGCGGCGAAGAGAGTGCACCACGGATTTATGGGTGGGTTGCTTGAACATACGCTAGCTGTGGCAAAGCTTTGTGAATTTTACTGTACGCAGTATCCAATTTTAAATCGAGATTTGCTTATCACAGCGGCACTTTGTCATGATATTGGAAAGTTAGAGGAGCTTTCTAGTTTCCCTGAGAATGACTATACGGATGAGGGACAGCTGATTGGACATATTATTATTGGAACGATGATGCTAGAAGATAAGATAAGAGAGATTCCTAAATTTCCAAAGAAGCTTGCAAATGAATTAAAGCATTGTATTTTGGCACACCACGGTGAGCTTGAGTTTGGCTCTCCAAAAAAACCAGCCCTTATCGAGGCGTTAGCTCTTACATTTGCGGATAATACGGATGCTAAGATTCAGACATTTAAGGAGGCTTTGGCAGAGAAAAAGGACGGCGAGGAGTGGATTGGATATAATCGTTTATTTGAGAGTAATATTCGAGAGACAAGTAAGCCAAACTTGAAGTAGATATTTGTGGAATTTATATAAGAACTTGGATAAGGATTGTGGAAGATTTTGCTTTTGCAATCCTTTCGTTGAGTTAGACGAAAAGGGGATAGCAACGGTAGAGATTAGAGAGAAACAGTATGAAATAGATGGAGGACAAGATGAGCCTAACAGAGAAAAAGAAAATCGAGAAAAACGATATATATGAGATTGTGATTGAGGATATGACAGAGGCTGGAGAGGGGCTTGGGAAGATGGATGGATATCCTCTTTTTGTGAAAGATGCAATTGTGGGAGATACAATTCTTGCAAAGGTGATTAAGGCGAAAAAAAATTATGGATATGGAAGATTAGAGAAAGTATTGAGTCCATCGGAATTTAGAGTAGCTCCACCATGTCCAGTCGCAAGACAATGCGGAGGATGTACGATTCAGGCGCTTTCTTATGAAAAGCAGTTGGATTTGAAATATAAAAAGGTAAAAAACTGTCTAGAGAGAATCGGAGGATTTTCTAAGGAAGAGATAGAAGAGAAAATGGAGGGAATCTATGGTATGGAGATTCCTTATCACTATCGAAATAAAGCACAATTTCCAGTCGGGACAGATAAAGATGGAAAACTTATTGCTGGGTTTTATGCAGGAAGAACTCACAATATTATCGAGAATACCGATTGTCTCATTCAAAATGTAAAAAATAAAGAAATTCTAGATATCGTGCTCTCGTATATGAAAACAAATCATGTGAAGCCTTATGACGAGAGACAGCATAAAGGATGCGTCCGCCATATTTTAACTCGAGTTGGGTACGTAACTGGCGAGATTATGGTCTGTCTCATTATCAATGGCTCTAAAAAACAGCTAAAGAAAAAAGAAGAGCTTGTAGAATCCTTAAAGAAGATAGAGGGAATGACAAGTATTGTTTTAAATTATAATAGTGAGAAGACAAATCGAATTTTGGGAGATGAGTGTGAGACAATTTGGGGCAGAGATTATATTGTCGACTATATCGGTGATGTGGAGTACCAGATTGGACCTCTCTCTTTTTATCAGGTAAATCCGCAGCAGACAAAACGCCTCTATGATAAAGTCATGGAATACGCAAATCTAAAGGGCGAGGAAATTGTCTGGGACTTATACTGTGGAATTGGGACTATTTCCCTATTTCTAGCACAGAAGGCAAAGAAAGTTTATGGAGTAGAGATTGTCGAGGGTGCAATCGACGACGCCAGAAAAAATGCGAAAAGAAATGGAATGACTCACACACAATTCTTTGTCGGAAAGGCAGAAGAAATCTTCCCAATGCAATATGAAAAAAATCACGAAAAAGCGGATGTTGTCGTCGTAGACCCGCCAAGAAAAGGCTGTGATGCGGTACTCCTTAACACGATTATGGACATGGCTCCAGAGAGGGTTGTGTATGTGAGTTGTGATCCAGGGACATTGGCTAGGGATTTGAGGATTTTGTGTGAGAGTGCGTATGAGGTTGAGAAAGTGGCGGTGTATGACCAGTTTTGTCATAGTATGCATGTGGAGAGTGTGGTTCTTTTGTCCCAACGGAAAGCAGATGATTATGTTGAGGTGGAATTGGAGTTGAGTGAGTTGGATTTATAATTTACCGAAGTCGGAAGATAGCAGACAGCCTCAGTGTCCAGTGGAGAAGGAAAAGGCTATAAGAGATGCGTTGGAGCATTTTGGGATGGTATAGAGAGGTGAGCATATGGCATTAAACTATACGGTGTATCATTATGATGGTAGCAGGAATGTAATTGTTATGACGGATATGGATGGTAAGGAACTTGTAATTGATTGAGATAAGGCAGAAGCGCAGGTTACGTTTGACGAGCTGGAGGATGTGGGATGTCTGGCAAGATTTGCAAGGGAAGAACCGGCGAGCTATGTGAGCTTTGCCATGCGTCTGGGCGAATTGCAGGATTATGTGGATGTGTGGAATGAGTTGAATTAAAGGGAGGTACACATATGTGTGGAATGACATCTAATCAGTAATGTAAATTGATTGGAGGAAGAATATGAATATAAATATTAGAAAAATAAATGGAAATGAATATAAGTTGCTGAACGACTTTTTGTATGAGGCAATTTTTATTCCTGAGGGAGTGGAAGCACCACTGAGAGAGATTATTAATGCACCGGAATTACAGGTTTATGTGCAGGATTTTGGAACACAGAAAGATGATATTTGTTTTGTTGCAGAAGTAGAAGGGAAAATAATTGGAGCAGTTTGGGTTCGCATCATGGATGACTATGGACATGTGGAAGATGGTGTTCCGTCCTTTGCTATATCTCTATATAAAGAATATCACAGACATGGTATCGGAACAGCAATGATGAAACAAATGCTTACAGAGTTGAAAAGCAAGGGATATAAGAAAACTTCTTTAGCAGCACAGAAGGAAAACTATGCTGTGAAGATGTATAAAAACGTTGGATTTGAGATTGTTGATGAAAACGATGAAGAATATATCATGGTGTGTGTATTATAATTGTGCAACAGATTGTTGCACAACAGGAGCTACTGGATATGAATAATAGAATAATTTACCATCCATTAACGGCAACTCCATTTAAAAGAAATATTGCTTACACAGAGTTGCCCCCTTGTAAAGAGTTGCATTCTTAT